>DASQWB010000163.1:0-14125 GCA_035640455.1 Gaiellaceae bacterium
CTCCGCTCCTTACCCGAAACCGCCGGTCGACTGCGGCGCGCCGGAGTATCGGTCGAGCGGGCGCGGGTCGTCGGCTCTACCGGTTGAACCGCCTCGCCTGCTCCGACGAAGATCGCACGAACCCCGTCGGAAAGGAGCCGCGATGGCGACAGTGATGCAGATGACGTGGCCGGAGATCACGCGCGACGACTACGAGCGGGCGCGCGAGGCCGTGAGGTGGGAGGACGATGTCCCGCAGGGAGCCATCCTCCACGTCTCGTGGTTCGAGGACGGTCTGCGGGTGATCGACGTGTGGGAGTCGGAGGACGACTTCAACCGCTTTGCGAACGACCGACTGATGCCGAAGCTTCAGGAGCTCGGAATCGGCTCCAACCAGCCGGACGTGCGGTTCCACGACGCCCACGCCTACTTCGCGCCGAAAGCCGTACGGGCCTAGCGGCCCAGCCGGGCGGCGGCTAACCGACCATCGAGCACCCCGCCAAGGTGATGCCGCCGCCCATCGCCCACCAAGCCCTCGCCCCGACTGCGGTCGCGCTCGCGGCGCATCGGCAGCCGTACGCTAGCCGCAGTCGACGCCGAGGCGACGGGCGCTCTGACGGAGCTCCTCGCGGGCGACCTTGACCCGCCGTGCAGCATCTTGGACGTCGGGGGCGCCGTAGGCGACCTCGTCGCGGTAGACCTGCCGCTCGTCCACGACGTGTCCGAAGGCCCCGGCGAAGGCGATGAAGTAGACGAGCATCGCTGCCGGAACGAGCGGCTCGAGTCGCACGACCTCCGTTTGCTGGTCGCGCGAGAACCGCCTTGGCGTCCGCGCGCAGATCTCGTTGAGCAGCCGCACCAGCCGCGCGCGCCGCTCCGGCTCCGGACGCGGCCCGACCTGCAGGTGGTCGGCGACGAGAGTCGCAGAGGTCCAGCTCGTCACGCGGTGGCCGCTGACGAGAAAGCCCTGCTTCCAGAGCTTTCCGCTCGCCCGATACGTGCAGACGTAGTCGTAGCCGTCATTGCCCTTGCCGCACTTGACTCCCACCGGGGCGATGTGGTTCTGGACGAGGAATCGCTCGAGCCACGACGCCTTCGTCTCGCTGCTTCCACAGGCCGTGGCGAGGAGGACGAGCGGCAGGAGGAGGACGAGCCGGGACATCGCCGGAAGGATCGGCCCGCAGGCGCGGCGTCTTGATCGCCCGTACGCTGCCGCCGTGCTTGAGATCGTCTTCGAGACTCATGCGTGGAGCATCGACAACGAGCGCGGGATCGCGACGGGCTGGTTGCCGGGGCGGCTGTCGGAGGCGGGAAAGCGGGGCGCGCGGGAGCTCGGGGCGCGCCGCCGCGACGACGGCCTGAGCGCGGTCTTCACCTCCGACCTCGCCCGCGCGGTCGAAACGGCGGAGATCGCATTCCGCGGCAGCGCGCTCCCGATCCACCGCGACGCGCGCCTGCGCGAGTGCAACTACGGCGACCTGAACGGCGCGCCCGTCGCCGAGCTCGACGCGGTTCGACTGCGCCACGTGGACGAGCCGTTCCCGGGCGGCGAGAGCTACCGCGCCGCCGTCGCGCGCGTCGGCGAGCTCCTCGACGAGCTGGCCGCGGAGCGCGACGGCGAGCGGGTGCTCCTGATCGGCCACTCCGCAACCCGCTGGGCGCTCGACCACCTCGTCAACGGCGTCCCGCTCGAGGAGCTCGTCGCCGCGCCCTTCGACTGGCAGGAAGGCTGGATCTATCGCCTGACGGCGCGGAACACGACCGTCGATCGCACCTGACCGGTCGTCAGCCGAAGCTGCCAGCAGCCAGGCTTGGGCACGTCGATGATCGACGCATAGGACGGCGCGCCGTCCTGGCCGGCGTACCCGATCGCGCCGAACCGCTGCGTGAACGAGCCGCGACCGTCGAGCCGCCGGCCGCGGACGACGAGCTCGCCGCCGGCGCGTGCCTTCGCCGGCTCGCCGAGGAAGGCCCACAGGATCTTCGTCGTCCAGCCCTGGGGCGCCTTGCCGTGGAGGTAGATCCGCACGCGCTCGACGTGTTGCTCCCGCCACTTCGGCGGCCAGTACCAGAGGAGCCCGCGCAGCCGGTAACGCCCCGGAGTGCCGCCGACCCACGCGATGCGATCGAGGCCCTGGCCGCTGCCGCCGTAGGGCGTGTAGTTGACGCGGGCGGCGAGACAGGCCGCGCGCGGCTCGGCGCTCGAGCTCCCCGCGGCAAGGCTCGTGAGGACGAGGACAGCGGCGAGAGCTGCGACCGGCTTCACCACGGCGTGTACGCCGCGAGCGTAGCGGTAGGTTCCCGCGGATGGAGGGGCGCGTCCGCCAGCACTACAACCTGACGCTCGCGATCCTGGCGACGGCGGGCACGGCCTATGCCCTCCAGCAGACGATGGTCATCCCGGCCCTGCCGGCGCTGCAGCGCGACCTGCACACGACGACGACGTGGATCACGTGGGTGCTCACCGTCTTCCTCCTCGTCGCCTCGGTGGCGACGCCGATCCTCGGCAAGCTCGGCGACCAGTTCGGGAAGGTGCGGCTGCTGACGATCAGCCTCGCGGTGTCCTTGGTCGCGTGCGTGGGCTGCGCCGTGGCGTGGGACATCTGGTCGCTGATCGCGTTCCGGGCCCTGTCGGGGACGAGCGCGGCGGTCTTCCCGCTGAGCTTCGCGATCATCCGCGACGAGTTTCCGCCCGAGAAGGTCGGCGTCGGGATCGGGCTCGTGAGCGCGGTGTTCGGCGTCGGCGGCGGCTTCGGGATCGTGTTCTCGGGCTTGATCGTCGACCACCTCTCGTGGCGCTGGCTCTTCATCGTCGGCGCGGTCGCGGTCGCCGGCGCGCTCGTGTTGGTGCACCGCTTCGTGCCCGAGTCGCCGGTGAAGACGCCGTCGCGCGTCGACGTGCCCGGCGCGGCGCTGCTCTCGGGCGGCTTGGTCGCGCTGCTGCTCGCGCTGACCGAGGGTGAAACGTGGGGCTGGCTCAGCGGCCGGATGCTCGGGCTCTTCGGCGCCGCGCTGGTACTGCTCGTGGTGTGGGGTTGGTTCGAGGCGCGCGTGCGGGAGCCGCTGGTGGACATGCGAATGCTCGCGCGCCGCCCTGTGCTGCTGACGAACCTGACCGCTCTCATCGCCGGCTTCGCGTTGTTCGGAACCTTCGTCCTGATCCCGAACTTCGTGGAGACGCCGCGCGGAGTGCCGGCGCGGTTCGCGGGCTTGGTGCACTACGGCTTCCACGCGAGCGCGACGAAGGCGGGCCTGTACCTGCTCCCGAGCTCGGTGACGCTGCTGTTCGCCGGGCCGGTCGCAGGCCTGATCGGCCGTCGTGTCGGGACGAAGTGGCCGTTGGCTGCGGGGATGCTGCTGGTGGCCGCGTCTGCCGCGTCGTTGGCGCTGTGGCATGCCCATCCGTGGCAGATCCTGGCCCGATGCCGATCCTGGGCGTGGGAGTGGGCTTCGCGTTCGCCGCGATGGCGACCCTGATCGCCGAAGCCGTTCGGCCGACCGAGACGGGCGTAGCGACAGGCATGAACACGGTGATGCGAACCGTCGGCGGAGTAGTAGGCGGCCAGATGGGCGCGGCGCTGCTGAGTGCCTACACGATCAGCGGAACAGGCGTCCCATCGGCGACAGGCTTCGAGCTCACCTTCGGGATCGGCGCAGCTGTTGCACTTCTGGGCGCCTCATCTGCCGTCTTCGTGACCCGGCGCTCCGCACAAACGCGGCCGGACTCACGCGGGACCCGACGAGATCTCCGCGGCACTCGCAAAAGACCGAGGTCAAGAGAGAAGCCAGCTGACGACTGAACCGAGCGCACGATCATTCGCGCTGCGCTCCTCCGGTGTCCAGCTGATTGCCCGGAACCCCTTTGGTTTTGGCCGAATTGCGTCCTCTGACTGACCAATCGCTAGTACGCGATAAACAGATGCGCCACCACGAAGCGCAGATGCATACCTCTTTACAACGGCGTTAGCGACTGGCGAGGTCACCAGGAGCTCCTTGTCGGCTTCCGCATCGATCACAAGCCAAGCCAGATCTCGGTCGACCGTCCGACCGAATTCCTGCAACTGACCCACACCGAAGGCGACTCCTGGAGTGCGAAGTGGTTTAGCAGAAAGGTCTGTATGCAGCGCTGCGATTATGTTCGCAACAAGCATCGGGGCTGACTCGTCCAATCGGACGCGCGCCGCTTCGACTTCACGCGTCAGTCGCTCGATGTCCTCGCGGCGGTACGCGCGGGGCGGCGTGGATTCTGTGAGGCCGCCAAATACGTCCCTCGCCTCGGCTGTGAGACTCTCGAGGTCGAATCCCCAACCGGTCAATTGCCGGGTGCGAAGGCCAATCGATCTAGACGATCCCGCACGGGGAAGACGTCGTCGCCGGCGGAACACCCGGTCGACGTTGTTGATCTCGAGTACGCGCTCCGCAAGGCCCCGAAAGGCCTCCACGAGTGCACTTTCGCTTTCGCTCAAGAACCCAAGCGTTGTTGGTATCGCTTCGGAGACGCCTCCAGTGAAGCCATAAGCATGAAGTGTGATTGTTCGGCCGCGTATTTCTTTGTCGCGAGATTCGATGATGGACAGTGCGCCGGGTCGATGAAGCAGCGTTCGATAATCACGCGCAGCAGCCGCGGTCAGCGTGTCTGCCTCGTCGTCCTCGACTGTCATACCCACGTAACCGCGTGCTAGCTGAGCCGCGACGCGATAGAGCTCGCGCCGTACCGCCTCGTTCTCCGGCCATCGCGACGGCCGGAATACGCGATACTTTCCATCGAAGACGACATCAAGCGCTCGTTGGAGGTTCATGAGCAGCTTCTCTTCTTCAGTAGGATCATCTAACTGGATCAGAGGCACGTCGCCGTCAAATCCGGTAATTCGATCTCGAACTGCACGTCGAAGATCGAAAAAATCTCCTGCAGCCTCGAATATTAAGAGGTCTCTGAGACGTTCAACGAGATCAGGAGGCGCGTCGGAGTCTTCATCGAAGACTTCGTCGAGGAAGCTCCGCAGGTCGTTCGAATCCGGCCGAGCGAGAAAGTATTGTGTCGTGAAGTATGTATATTCTTTGGGTCGATATATATCCTCTTCGTTTGACACGGAAGCTCCGAATCTGCGTGCGAGCTCTTCACCTCCCACGAAAACGAAGATCGCCGCCGAGAGCGTGAATAGGCTCTTGAAGTACTTCAAGACGTCCACGACTTGGTCGGCTTCGAGTTTGTCCAGCTCATCGATCACGTAGATCGAAGTGACCCCAACCCCAGCAAGGTCCCGGTGCACGGATTCGAGGTCGAATTCTAGGTTCCCAATGCTGGCGTCGAAGGCGTAGAGCGTCTTCGCCTCGTCACGAAGATTCGTCTCGCTCGTGCGAGAGCGGCGCCAACGAACGATGGCCTGCGCTGCGAAGGGAATGGGCGCGGCGAGAAGTAGAGCCGCTACTCTGGCCGGGAGGTGTGAGCCGACGGACGGTAGAGCGAGAAGGAACGCAGCCAAGGCGTAGCTAGCAGCCCACGTGAACCATGTCGGAAGACTTACATCCGCGCGAACTGCGATCTCAGACTCACGCCGTACTTGCACTGAGGCGGCAGCCGTCGACTGATACCGCTCCGCATAATCAACTGCAACGGCTTTTCGATACAGCGCATCGATCGCGATCGTGAGCTCATCCGCGAGGTCTGCATCCAGAGATGCCGTGTAGAGCCGCCGGATGAGATTGACAAGGATCTGCCTAGGGATGATCTGATGGTGGTCATCTCTCTCCGCCTCAAGTTGAGCGGCATTCAAGAGAACGAGAAGTACGTTGGTCTCGGCTGGCGCCGTCGAAACGTCGTGTAGCGCTCGATAGACGAGAGATGTCTTGCCGACGCCGCGATACACCGAAACGAAGATCGAGCGTTGGTTGCTTCGCAGTAGCTCGTTTGCTAAGAGCCTGCGTTCGCGGTCACGGCCGACGAAATGTCCTAGTGGTGCTTCTCGGCGGCGCGGCGGCTGTAGGGGGAGATCCCAGTCAGTCTTGAGTCGAAGCGTTGACGGCACAGGCAGAGGAGTCCGACAGTGGATCCCAGAATGCCTGGTGGCTCGGCTAGTGCTGCTAGAAGTACCGAGCTTGCAGCTGCGCGCCTACCGAACGATCTGCCAAGTATCGCCAGCGTGCAGCAGGGCCTCTAGATCACCCGCGCCCTTCTGCTGCTTCGAGACTTCGAGCTGCTCTTCCATCAGCTCGTCGTAGACCGGCCGAGACACGTCCCTGAACACCCCGATCGGCGTCGCGCCCGCCGTCGCGCGCGTCAACCGGGACAGCGCGAACGCCAGCGACGGCTCCTCCGCATGCGCGTCGTGCACCAGCACCTCGCCGTTCGCCGGCACGACCTCCACCGACCCGTCCTCGCGACGCCGCACCGCCTTCTCGCCGTCCTCGCCGAACCGGATCGGCGCGCCGTGCTCCAGGTAGATCCGGTTCGTCTTGTCGTCCCTGACGAAGTCGAACGCGCCGTCGTTGTAGATGTTGCAGTTCTGGAAGATCTCGACGAACGAGGAGCCGCGGTGCAGCGCCGCCGCCCGCAACACCTCCGTTAGGTGCTTCCGATCGGTGTCGATCGAGCGCCCGACGAAAGTCGCCTCGGCGCCGATCGCCAGCGACAGGGGGTTGAAGGGCCAGTCCAGCGAGCCCATCGGCGTCGACTTCGTCACCTTCCCTAGCTCCGAGGTCGGCGAGTACTGGCCCTTCGTGAGCCCGTAGATCTGGTTGTTGAAGAGCAAAATCTTCAGGTTCACGTTCCGGCGCAGCGCGTGGATCAGGTGGTTGCCGCCGATCGAGAGCGCGTCGCCATCGCCTGTGACCACCCACACCGACAGATCAGGACGTGAGGTCGACAGCCCTGTCGCGATCGCCGGCGCGCGCCCGTGGATGGAGTGCATGCCGTACGTCTCCATGTAGTACGGGAAACGCGCGGCGCAGCCGATGCCGGAGATGAAGACGATCTTCTCGCGGGGCAGGCCCAGCTCGGGCATGAACGACTGGAGCGCGGCCAGGATGGCGTAGTCGCCGCACCCCGGGCACCAGCGAACCTCCTGGTCGGTCTTGAAGTCCTTCGCCGCCAGCTTGCCTTCCACGCCGTCGATGGTAGCCGCGGTTGTACCCTGACCGCCGATGACGTCGATGCGCGGAGCTTGCCTCTGCGGAGGGGTGCGGTTCGAGGTCACGGAGCCGTTCAGCACCCTCTCCTACTGCCATTGCGCGAGCTGCAAGAAGCTCTCGGGCGGAGCGGGCACCGTGAACGGCCGCGCTCGCTCCGACGCGATCCGGATCCTGCAAGGCGAGGACCTCCTCCGCACCTTCCAGCCACACGAGGGCACGGCGAAGACGTTCTGCTCGGCGTGCGGATCGAATCTCTTCGGCGGCGGCTGGCCCGAGTCCGAGACCTGCAGCGTGCGTCTCACGACGCTAGAAGAGCCGCCCACCCGCGGTCCCGATGCGCACCTCTACGTCAGGTCGGTCGCGCCGTGGGAGACGCTGCCCGACGACGGCGCCGAGCGGTTCGAAACCGGCCGGACCTCGAAGACTCGGTAGCCCCTAAACCGCCCGAGCCACCAGCCGTGGCCGTCGCGGTTCACGCACATGAGCCCCGTGCGGCGGCTCGTGCAGCGCCACCAGCCGCGAATCCGCCAGGTCTGCCCGAACCTCAGCGTCCGAACCGGCTCGTGGTAGCCCCGGTTGCTGCGGTCGTACGAGAAGTGCGGGCGCCCGTGGGCGCCCATGCCGATCGTGAAGCCGTCGTTCGGCGTCCAGCAGATCAGCGAGTACGGCGCCTCTCCTTCGGTCCCGCCGCAGTACGCAGCCCGCGCCGGCGTCCGGAAGGCGGCCGAGGCCCATGCGGCTCCCGGCCACAGGAGCGCGCAGGCCATCAGCACGGAGAGGAGCCTTACAGCAGCGACTCGATCGCCTCGGCGAGCTCGGCCGACTTGAACGGCAGCCCGCGCACGTGGTTGTAGCCGACCGCGTCGACGAGGAACTCCGCGCGCACGAGCTTGAGCAGCTGCCCGAGGTTCATCTCCGGCACGAGCACGCGGTCGTAGCTCCGCAGCACGTCGCCCGTGTTGCGCGGGAACGGGTTCAGGTGGTGGAGGTGCGCGGCGGCGACCTTCTTGCCGCTCTGGCGCACACGCCGCACAGCCGCGCCGATCGGGCCCGCCGTCCCTCCCCACCCCAACACCAGCAGCTTCGCGCCTTCCTCGTGGTCGACCTCGAGCTCCGGGATGTCGCCCGCGATTCCGGCCACCTTCTGCGCACGGACGCGAACCATGTAGTCGTGGTTGTCGGGGTCGTACGAGACGTTTCCGGTCACGTCCTGCTTCTCGAGCCCGCCGATCCGGTGCTCGAGCCCGGGCGTTCCCGGGATCGCCCACGGCCGTGCGAGCATCCCCTCGTCGCGCAGGTACGGCATGAACTTCCCGTCGGCGTTCGGCTCCGTCGCGAACTCGACGGAGATGTCCGGAAGCGACGCGACGTCGGGGATCAGCCACGGCTCGGAGCCGTTCGCGAGGTACGCGTCGGAGAGCAGGAACACCGGTGTGCGGTACTTGATCGCGATCCGTGCCGCTTCGAGCGCGGAGTCGAAACAATTTCCAGGCGTCGACGCCGCGACGACCGGCACCGGCGACTCGGCGTTCCGCCCGAACAAAGCAAGCAGCAGGTCGGCCTGCTCCGGCTTCGTGGGCATCCCAGTCGAGGGCCCGGCCCGCTGGATGTCGAGGATCACGAGGGGCAGCTCGAGCGTGACGGCGAGGCCGATCGTCTCGCCCTTCAGCACGACGCCCGGCCCGCTCGAAGTCGACACGCCCAAAGCGCCACCGAACGAGGCGCCGAGCGCGGCGCCGACGGCCGCGATCTCGTCCTCGGCCTGGAAGGTGCGGACGCCGAAGTTCTTGTAACGCGCGAGCTCTTCGAGGATCCCGGAGGCGGGCGTGATCGGATACGCGCCGAGGAACAGCGGCAGCTTGCTCTGCACCGAGGCCGCGACGAGCCCGAGCGAGAGCGCCTGGTTGCCGGTGACGTTGCGGTAGACGCCTGGCTTCAGCTTCGCCGGCTTGACTTCGTACGAGACGGCGAAGCTCTCGGTCGTCTCGCCGAACGCGTAGCCGGCCTGGAAGGCGCGCCTGTTCGCCTCCGCGATCGCGGGCTTCGACGCGAACTTGCGCTCGATGAAGGCCAGCGTCCCCTCGGTCGGCCGGTTGTAGAGCCACGACATGAGCCCGAGCGCGAACATGTTCTTCGCGCGCTCGGCCTCGCGCTTCGTCACGTCGACGTCCTTCAGCGCCTCGATCGTCATCGACGTGAGCGGCACCTCGTGCACCTGGAACTCGTCGAGCGAGCCGTCCTCGAGCGGGTTCGCGTCGTAGCCAGCCTTCTCGAGGTTGCGCTCGGTGAACGCGTCGGAGTTGACGATCAGCGTGCCGCCCTTCGGCAGGTCGCGGACGTTCGTCTTCAGCGCCGCGGGGTTCATCGCGACGAGGACGTTCGGCGCGTCGCCGGGGGTGAGGATGTCGTGGTCGGCGAAGTGGACCTGGAAGCCGGAGACGCCCGGCAGCGAGCCGGCGGGGGCGCGGATCTCGGCCGGGAAGTCGGGCAGCGTGGACAGGTCGTTTCCGAGCACGGCCGTCTCGCTCGTGAAGCGCCCGCCGGTGAGCTGCATGCCGTCCCCGGAGTCGCCGGCGAACCTGATGATGACCCGATCGAGGACTTGGACCTGCTTGGCCATGTCTCGCCACAGGTATAGCGCACCGACGCGCGCGGCCGTGCAGGGTTTCGCACGGCCGCGGAGTCCTTTCTCGACAGGGGGCGCTCCCTCCGTGGTTGTCGCTGCTAGGAGCCGCTTCTGCGGTTGCGCCCCCTACTTCACGATCTCGGAGCCCGTCGGCGAGACGGGTAGAACGGCGGGGCCGAAGTCCGTAAGGCCCTCGCCGCGCGTCTGACCCGCACGTTCGAGCTTGAAGGTGTAGAACGGATGGCCGCCGTACGTGAGCTGCTGCGCTCCGCCGGCGCGCCTGATCGTGCCGAGCAGCGCGGCCTTGACGCCGGCACCGGCGCGCGGCTTGCCGCTCGTGAGGAGCGGTGGCCAGAACATCGCGCAGCTCCCGGAGCACGCGCTTCTCCTCGGCTTGTCCTTCTCGAACAGTAGAGCGTGCGACCGCGGGAATCGACCAGGATTCGACCGAGCGGCCTCTTGCTGACCTTCACGAGGGCGCCTTTCCGCGTGGCGGCGCCTCCCGTCGAGACGACGGCTGCCGAGAGATGGGAATCGACCCCGCCACGGACGGATACGGACGCGCGAGCGCGGCCGGTTGTTAAGCGTCGGTTGCGGTGCGAAACCGAACTCGCGACCTATCCGAATAGGCCCCCGTAGACAGTCGCGAAGGAGGGGTATTGAGGAAGGCAGTCATCACCGTGGTGGCGCTCGCGCTGGCCGCCGCGCTGGCGGCGGGAGGCCTCGCGGCCGTCGGCAAGGAAGGGACCTACAAGCTGTCCGCGAAGCTGACCGCGGCACGGGAGGTCCCAAAACCGACCGGCGTTCCGGCAGGAGCGGAGGGCACGTTCACCGGGACGCTCAGGGGCAAGAAGCTGACGTTCAGGCTGACGTTCGCTCGCCTGAGTGGCAAGGCCCTGGCCGCGCACATCCACAAGCGGAAGGCCGGGACGTCGGGGCCGGTGCTCATCACCCTTTGTGGGCCGTGCAAGTCGCCGGTGACGAAGACGGTCACCGTCACCTCGGCTCAGCGGAACGTCATCGAGCACAAGGCGACGTACGTGAACGTCCACACGGCGAAGAACCAAGGCGGCGAGATCCGCGGCCAGATCAAGGCGACCGAGTAGGTCGTGCGAGGGGCGGGTGCCTCCCCGCCCGCCCCTCACTCCCTCTTGCGTACGACGGTCAGGCCCCATGCAGCGCCCGAGGCGAAGAGCTCGTCCGGGTCGACGTCCCCGAGCCAGCCGATGAAGTGGCGCTCCGGATCGTCGGGCGTGGCGCCGTACACCGCGGGCCGCTCCGAGGCCGGCGGCTCCTCGCGCCGACCGCGCTCGAGCTCGTCGAGGCGAGCCGCGGCCTCGTCGGCGGCCGGCCCTTCCATGTAGCCCCGCGGCATGCCGCTATCTTGCCGCTCGTTGGCAATTCCGGCTGAGACGAGGATGGGGGCGGTCCACGTGACGGTGGCCGAGCTCACGCGCTCGCTCGACTACTACCGCCGGGCGATCGGCCTCGACGTCCTCGAGCAGGCCGCCGGCCGCGCCTCGCTTGGCGCAAACTCGACCGAGCTGCTCGTCCTCGTCGAGGAGCCGGGAGCGAGGCCGGCCGACGGGCACACGGGGCTCTACCACTTCGCGCTGCTCCTCCCGACGCGCGCCGACCTCGGCCGCTGGCTCGCGCACGCGGCGCGCGACCGCGTCCAGCTCACGGGGCTCTCCGACCACTACGTAAGCGAGGCGATCTACCTCCGCGATCCCGACCGGCACGGCATCGAGATCTACGCCGACCGGCCGCGCGAGCTGTGGGAAGGGCAGGTGGGGAGCCGGATGACGACCGAGCCGCTCGACGTCGACAGTCTGCTCGCGGAGGTGGGCGGCGCCTCCGACTTCGCCGGCCTGCCGGGCGGAACGGTCATGGGGCACGTCCATCTGAAGGTGGCGGGAATCCCGGAGACGATCCACTTCTACCGCGACGTGCTGGGCTTCGACCTCGTCGTCGAGCGGGTCCCGCAGGCGGCCTTCTTGAGCGCCGGCGGCTACCACCACCACATCGGCGCGAACACATGGGAGAGCACGGGCGCGGCGCCGCCGCCGGAGGGAACCGCGGCGCTCCGCCACGCGACGATCTTCCTACCGAGCGTCGAGGAGCGCGACGAGGTCGCGCGCCGCGTCGCCGAGGCGGGTCAGGAGCCGGAAGAGACCTCGGACGGGGTCACCGTGCGCGACCCCTCGGGGAACCGGCTCGTGCTCGCGGCGTAGCGGAAGGCAAGCGGCGCGGCGAGGACCCCGCCGAGCCCCCACAGGCAGTAGGCGATCCACGGATCGCCGATGACGTCGGTCTGGATCGCGAGCGCGAGCGCAGCCGCGACGGCGGCGGCGAGACCGGCCGCGAACGCGCGCAGCTCCGGCTCCTCCGCGCGCCGCGCCGCGAGGACGAGCGCCGCGAGCAGCGACAGGCCCCAGGCGATCCACAGGAGCCCGCCGAGAACGCCCGTCTCCGCGGCGATCTCGGTGTAGTTCGACTCGCCGGCGCGCAGCGGCACGCCCGTCCGCGACGCCGTCTGGCCGACGTTGCCGACGCCGTAGCCCTGCGGGTGGTGGAAGTCGGTCCGCAGTCCGGCCTTCAGGTTCTCGAGGTGGCTGTGCACCGACGACTCGTTGATGCTGAGCGCCTTCCCCGAAGCGCCCGGCTTCTGCTTGGCGAGCTTCCGCTGGTAGACGAGGTCCGCCTTCGTCCAGTGACCCTCGGGCGCGATCGACGTGAAGACATGTGCGAAACCGAAGCCGACGGCGGCCGTCGCGACCGCGGCGGCGAGCAGCCAGGCGCGGCGACGGACGATCGCAAGGACGCCGAGCCCGACGACGAGCGCGGCGACGGAGGCGCGCGAGAACGTCCAGAGCAGCCCAGCGGCGGAGATCGCAGCAAGGGCGGCGAGGAGCCGCACGTGGCGGCGCAGGCCGGCGACCGCGGCAGAGACGAGCAGCGCCACGACGAGCATGTAGCTCGTCGCGAGCGGGCTCAGGAAGACGGAGACGAGACGGCGGAGGAAATGGCTCTCGGAGCCGGTGTTGTAGACGAAGTTCTCCGGCAGGTTGCCGGTGCCGTGGTAGTCGTAGCCGAGCTGGTTGTGGAAGTAGTCCGGCACGCTCGAGGAGCGCCACCAGCCGATCGGGACGGCGTAGACCTCGACGACCCCGATGGCGGCGACGGCGGCGGCCGCGCCCACGATCGTCCACCCGAGGCGGCGAAGGTCGGCGCGGCCGAGCGCGAGCGAGCGGCCGAGGAAATATGCGCCGACGGGAACGAGGTCGTGCTTCAGCCCGAGCAGCACCGCCTTGTGGCCGGCGTGGCCGCCGAGCGCGGATTGCGGTACGAGCCCGTAGATGACGACGAGGGCGCCGAAGGCGAGCGCGAGGGCGTCGACAAGTCCGGGTGTGAAGGGAAGCCGCCGTTCGCGGATGGCTTCGAGCGCTAGACGAGCGAGCGCAACGGCGAGCAGGATCTCCTTCCACGCCTCGATCGCGGTCAGCGAGGCGCCGCGGACGCCGGCGCCGTAGAGCGCAGCGCCGAGCGCGTTGTGCAGCGCGAGCCCGACCACGAAGAGGTAGAGCGCGCGGGCCGGTCGCAGCCAGACGGCCGCCGCGGCGACGAGAAGGAGAACCGCATAGAGAGCGAGCGCCACAGGCGCGGCCACGCGTACGAGAGTAGCGGCGGGGGCGCCATCGCGCCCCCGCGTCTCGCAGCTCTAGGGAGGCCAGGGGCCCCCACCGTTGAGGATGCCGAGAGCTATCGCAACGAGCACGATTAGCGCCGCTTGAACGCGTCGCGACACGGGCCGCACCTCCTTTCTCGCCTGGTCGAAATACCTTTTTCCAATACAGGCGAGTTGCTGCCGTAACCGAACCTCAGTTAGCGATGGATTGTCAAGGGAGGAAGTCTGTCCACAGTCATGATTAGTTGACTCCGACCGATCGAGACTTCAAGATGAGCACCACTGTGGCAACCGAGGTGGAGGGGCCTCCGACCGAGACGATCGGTCAGCGGCTCCGCAGACTCCGAACCGAGCGGCGACTCTCCCAACGCGAGCTTTCCTCGCCGGGCGTCTCCTACGCGTACATCTCCCGGATCGAAGCCGGAACGAGGCAGCCATCTGTCAAAGCACTGCGGATGCTGGCCCGCAAGCTTGGCGTCTCCGCCGAGTATCTCGAGACGGGGTCAGAGCTAGGCGCCGAGGAAGAGCGGGAGCTCAAGCTTGCCGATGCCGAGCTGAAGCTGAGGCTCGGGGAGGATCCCGGCGACGCAGAGCGCGTGCTTGCGGAGGTGCTCGAGGAGGCACTCGCAGCCGGCGACAAGACGGCCGCGAATCGCGCCAAGACCACAATGGGACTGGCCGCCGCCAACAAGGGCGACGATGCC
>DASQWB010000164.1:0-2018 GCA_035640455.1 Gaiellaceae bacterium
GTCTACCTCTTCTGGGACGCGCGCCACTCCGCGCCGGAGCGAGCCCGGGACCTCGGGAACGAGCTGGCCGACCGGCTACGCGAGGGCGGATTCTCCGTCGACAGGGTGCTGGTCGAGGACCTGCGCCCGGTCCCCGCGGTCTGCGCGATGGGGCGGCCTCAGGGCGGATGAACATGGACCGCAACACCGTGTCGCGTTCCCATGACAGGGGCGTCTACGCGGCCACCGCTCTCGCTAGCGCAAAGGACGAAGTGCGGGAGTCTCCGCGGGGCAAGGCCACGCTCCCGCAATTCGACTCGAACCAGGAGCCTGGAGCGAACGACGCCCGGCCACGATCTGAGCGTGAAGGGCGCCATTAATCGTGTCGTGCCTCATGCGGCGGCTTGGTAGTACTCGTGGATGAGGCCGCCGAGGCGATCGCGGCGGTGGATCTGGCCGGGGGTAGGTGATGGCTTTAGCTTCTCCGGTTCCGGCGGCTTGAGCTTCAGCGCGCGATGTGGCCTCTGCGTGTTGTAGTGATCGACGAAGACACGGAGCACGCGCTCGAGGTGTCGACGGTTGAGGATCATTAGCCAGTCGAGACACTCCGTGCGGACGGTTCGGACGAAGCGCTCGGCGACGGCGTTCGCCTTCGGCGCCCGGATCGGCGTTTTCACGATCCTGATCTGCTCGCTGTGGAAGACCTCGTCAAAGGTGCCGCTGTACTTGCTGTCGCGATCGCAGACGAGGACGCGGATGCCCTGGTCGGCGAAGTCGAGTCCGAGGTTACGCGCCTGTTGTGTTACCCAGGCGCCGGTGGGGTTGGTTGTACAGCTAGCCAACCAGACGCGCCGACTGGCGTGCACGATGAAGAAGAGCACGTAGTAGCGGCGAAGGAAGGCGCTCTCGACGGTGAAGAAGTCGCACGCGACGATGCTCGCCGCCTGCGCACGGAGGAATTCGCGCCAGCTCGGCCCTGTGCGCCGCGGCGCTGGGCCGAGCCTCGCCCGCGCGAGTAGACGGCGGATGCTCGTCGGCGAGACGTTGAGGCCGAGCTTGGCCAGCTCGCCGCAGATCCTGCGGTGGCCCCAGTGCGGATTCTCCCGCGCGAGCCGCAGCACCAGCTCTCGCACCTCAGCCGAAAGCCGCGGCCGGCCGCGCCGGCCGGCAGGCTGCCGCCATCTCCGACGCACCAACGCTCGATGCCAGCGCAACAGCGTCCGCGGCGTGACCAGAAGCGGAGCCCGTGACGAGCGCGGCAGGTGACACGCAGCTGCCGCAAGAAGCGCCCGGTCCACAGGCCCGAGCTGCGGCCGCTCGACCTGACGGCGCAGAACCTCGAGCCGGTGCCGCAGCACCATCAACTCGACATCCTTTACATCCAGCCCGCGACGACTCCGAACGAGCGCGCCGAGCAGAGCTCGAACGGCGACATAGAGGAACGAGAAGACCATGCCACCGATCCTTCCAGCCCGACGGGCGGGAAGACGCGACATCAATAAAGGCACCCTTCAGGCAGCCGGGCACCTAGCCACGAGCACGCACGTTCCCGACGAGGTAGCTCAGGCGGTGAGCGAGTCGATCCAGCGCTCGAGGTGGCGCGTCTGGCGAGTGAGGAGTGACGGGTCGCGGAAGGTGTTCGCGAGCAGAGCGGCGCCTTGGATGCCGGCGAACAGCGCGACGGCGAGGTCGCGTGCGTCCCGGCGGCCGAGCTGACGGAACTGATCCTCTGACCAGTCGATGATCCTCGCCATTACCTTGGCGGCTTCGCGGTCGAGGCCACCTTCGAGCTTGTCGAGCTCGGCGCAGAGCGTTCCCATCGGGCAGCCGTGGCTGACGACGGCCTCGCGCATGTCGCTCCAGTTGTGGACGAGCGCCTTGAGCCTGGCTTGCGGCGTCCGGCCGCGCTCGAACGTGTCGATGAGCGTTGCGGCCTGCTCCTGGTAACCGGCGAGCACCGCGCCGACAAGCTCATCCTTGGTCTTGAAGTAGTAGTAGACGTTGCCGAGCGGGATCTCGGCGCGCTCGGCAACTTCGGC
>DASQWB010000165.1:0-6855 GCA_035640455.1 Gaiellaceae bacterium
CGGCATGAGGTTCGCCGTGAAGACCTGCTTCGTCGGGTCCTTGGGCTCCATCAGGTAGGCGCCCGGGCTCCGGACGAGCTGCGTCACGATGACGCGCTCGGTGCCGTTGATGATGAACGTCCCCCACTCCGTCATCATCGGGAAGTCGCCCATGAAGACGGTCTGCTCGCGGATCTCGCCCGTGTCCTTGTTCACGAACCGGACGGTCATCGAAAGCGGGGCCTGGTAGGTCAGGTCCTTCTCTCGGCACTCCTTGATCGAGAACTGCGGGTCGCCGAACTTGTAGGCGCCGAACTCGACGGCGAGCGAGCCGGTGTAGTCCTCGATCGGCGAGATGTCGTCGATCGTCTCCCGCAGGCCCTCTTCGAGGAACCAGCGGAAGGAAGCCTTCTGGATGTCGATCAGGTTCGGTAAGTCGAGAACGTGCTTCAGGCGCGAGAAACTCGTGCGCGCGCGAGGCGCAGCAACCCTGCTGGTCAAATACAGCCCTCCCTTAGCGGCTAGCGTGTGTACGGACAGGACGACAGGCGGAACGTCGGCGCAACCCGCCAGGGTACCTGACCGACCCCTCCCTACGCAAGGGCAGGCGACGCCTGACCCCGCGTAACGGCCCGAACTATAGCGAGCGGCTCCGGAAAAGGAAAGAGGCGTCGGTCGGACGCCTCTTTCACGGGGGCTGACGCCAGGCCTAGGGGTGCTTCTTCTTCGGGTGGCCCGAGGCCGTCGTTGTCGTCGACTGCGTGGTGGGCGTCGTCGACTCCGTTGTGGTCGTCGACGACGCAGTGGTCGTGCTCGTCGTCGTGCTCGTCGTCACCGACGAGGGGCACTGGCCGTCCGTCGGGAGGACGTCGCCGTGGCGCAGGTGTGCCGCGACCGCGTGGTTGCTGACCCAGATCAGGTGGAACGGCTTCTTCTTCGAGTGCGTCCGGTGGCAGATCAGGGTCTTCTTGCCCGACGCGGACGTCGTGGTGCCGCCGGTCGAGCTGGTCGACGTCGCCGCGGCGGCAGCGCCGGCGTTGCCCTTGCCGTGCCCGTTGCCGTGGCCCTTGCCCTTGTCCTTGCCGGGCGGCGGGGCGGCGATCGCGAACGAGACGACGAGGCCGGCGGCGAAGACGGCGACGAGGAGAATCTTGAGCTTCATGCGGGGCCTCCTTGAGCGGGGGTCGGGGTTCCGTTCGTCCCCCTAGACGCCCGATTCGGCCGAAACATGCTCGCGGCGCAGCAGAACCCCCCGAATGAGTGAGGGGCGGCGGCAAAGCCGCCTGTCCGCGACAGCGGACCAGTGGAAGGGGTTCGGGGGAACCGGGAGGTTCCCCCGACGGCTAACTGCTACTTGACCTCGACGCTGGCGCCGGCCTCCTCGAGCTGCGCCTTGATCGAGTCGGCCTCCTCGCGGGGCACGCCCTCCTTGACCGGCTTCGGCGCCGAGTCGACGAGGTCCTTGGCTTCCTTCAGGCCCAGGCCCGTGATCGCGCGGACGACCTTGATCACCTGGATCTTCTTGTCGCCCGCGCCCGTGAGGACGACCTCGAACGAGGTCTGCTCTTCGGCCGCGGCGCCGTCGCCGGCGGCCACGGGGGCAGCGCCCGGAGCGGCCACGGCCACGGGTGCGGCCGCCGTCACGCCCCACGTCTCCTCGAGGGCGTTCTTGAGCTCGACGAGCTCGAGCACGGTCATCTTGCCGAGCTGGTCGACGAGCTTCGCGGTATCGGTTGCCATCTAGCTCTCTCCTTCCTCCACCGGCGCGGCTTCTTCTTCCTCCACCGGTGCGTTCTCTGTCTCGTCTGCTTGGATCTCCTGCTCTTCCTCGCTCCGCTCCTCCTCCACGGCTCCGCCGCCCTGCGCCTGCAGCTGGTCGATGCGGGCCTGCAGGACGCCGACCAGGTCGCGGAGCGGAGCGGCGAAGAGGCCGACGACGGTCGTCAGCGGCCCCGCGAGCGCACTCACGAGCTGGCCGCGGAGGACGTCCGTCGGCGGGAGCTTGGCGAGGTTCTCGACGTCGGCGGCCGTGATGGGGCTGCCCTCGAGCACGCCACCTCGGACGGCGGGCACGCGCGTCGTGCGCGTAACGTCGCCGAGCGCCTTCGCGACCGCGACCGGGTCGCCGTCCGACTCGAGGAACGCGATCGCCGACGGCCCGTCGAGGAGTGCGAGCAGGGCCTCGACACCGGCCGCCTCGGCCGCGCGCCTCGTGAGCGAGTTCTTGACGACCGAGAAGCGGGCGCCGTGCTTCAGGAGCTCGCTCCGCAGGCCGTCGATCTCCTTCATCGTGAGCCCGCGGTAGTCGGCGACGATCAGCGTCTCCGTACTCCGAAGCCGCTCCGTCAGCTCCGAGACCACGCGCTCCTTGTCAGCTTTCTGCATCGATTCACCTCCTTACGACGCGCAGGCCGCCAAGGCGGCCTGCGCGATAGCTCGTCGCGGAGGTGCGCCTCGGCTGGGCTTCTGCCTCTCGGCCGCCAGCTGTCTCGGGCTGCGGTCTGCGCTCTTACGCGGTTGCTGCTTCTGGTTGCTCCTCCAGCTCGTCCAGGATCCCGCGCGTCCTCATCGGGTCGACGTGGATGCCGGGGCCCATCGTGCTCGTCAGCGTGATGCTCCGAATGTAGCGGCCCTTCGCGGCGGCCGGCTTCGCGCGGACGATCTCGTCGAGGAGGGCGGCGTAGTTCTCCGCCAGCCGGCGCTCGTCGAAGCTCTTCTTGCCGATCGCCACGTGCACGTTCGCGCCGCGGTCGGTGCGGTACTCGAGCTTGCCGGCCTTCGACTCGCGCACGGCCTTCCCGACCTCGTTCGTCACCGTTCCGGTCTTCGGGTTCGGCATCTTGCCGCGCGGGCCGAGGATGCGGCCGAGCCGGCCGACCACGCTCATCTGGTCCGGCGTCGCGATGGCGACGTCGAAATCGCCGAATCCGCCTTCGATCTTCGACGCGAGGTCAGCGCTGCCGACGACGTCGGCGCCCGCCTCCTCCGCCTCGCGCGCGTTGTCGCCTTCGGCGAAGACGGCGACGCGGACGTCGCGGCCGGTGCCGTGCGGAAGCATCAGCGTCCCACGGAGCTGCTGGTCGGCGTGACGAACGTTGAGGCCGAGCCGGAAGTGCGCCTCGACCGTCTCGTCGAACTTGACGCCGTCCAGGCTCTTCAGGATCCGGATCGCCTCGACCGGCGAATAGGTCTGCTCGCGGTCGATCTGCCCCCGCGCCTGGCGGTAGCGCTTGCCGTGCTGGGTCACTGGGCCTCCACCTCCACGCCCATGCTGCGCGCCGTCCCGGCGACGATCTTCATCGCCGCCTCCACGTCGCGGGCGTTCAGGTCCTCGAGCTTCGTCTCGGCGATCTGCTGCACCTGGGCCCGCGTGAGCCGGCCAACCTTCTCGCGGTTCGGCTCGCCCGAGCCCTTGTCGAGGTTGAGCGCCTCCTTGATCAGCACGGCGGCGGGCGGCGTCTTCGTGATGAAGGTGAAGGAGCGGTCCTCGTAGACCGTGATCTCGACCGGTGTGATGCGGCCGTTCGCCTGCGCCGTCTGCGCGTTGAAGGCCTTGCAGAACTCCATGATGTTCACGCCGTGCTGGCCGAGCGCAGGACCAACCGGCGGCGCCGGGTTCGCCTGCCCGCCTGGGATCTGGAGCTTGATCAGCGTGAGGACTTTCTTCGCCATGTCGGTGGGCTAGTCGATCTTCTTCACCTGGTCGAACGCGAGCTCGACCGGCACCTGGCGCTCGAAGATGTCGACGAGCACCTTCAGCTTCTGCTGGTCGGGGTTGACGTCAACGATCTCGCCGTCGAAGTCCGAGAGCGGGCCGGACGTGACCTTCACGGACTCGCCGAGCGAGAACTGCACCTGAGTGCGCGGGCGCTCGCCCACTCCCGTCCCGGTGTGGAGGATCCGGTCGACCTCGCTCTGCGCGAGTGGCACGGGCTTCGCGCCGGCGCCGACGAAGCCGGTCACGCCGGGGGTGTTCTTGACGACCGACCAGGCGTCGTCGTTCAGGTCCATGTTCACGAGCACGTAGCCCGGGAGCACGCGCTTCTCGGCCTGCACCTTCTGCCCGTCTTTCGTCTCGATCACCTGCTCGGTCGGCACGACGACGCGGCGGAACCGCGGCGCCTGGTTCATCGAGACGATCCGGTGCTCGAGGTTGGCCTTCACCTTGTTCTCGTGCCCCGAGTAGGTGTTGATGACGTACCAGCGGAACATCGGCGCCCTCTACTGCCCCAGGAAGATGTTCTGGATCACGCGCTTCCAGATCAGGTCGTTCGCGTACAAGTAGACGCCGACGATCAGACAGGCGATCAGGACGACCGCCGTCCCCTGGATCACCTGCGGCTGACGCGGCCACTCGACCTTCTTCAGCTCGCCCCACGACTCGGCGACGAACCGGCGAGCGCCTCCGCCGGGGACGCGGCGCTGGCCGCCCTGGCTCTTCGGCGGCGTCGCCGAGGGGCGCACCTGCGCCTGCCGGGCGCGTGCGCGCTGGACCATCTTCGAATCGGCGGCCGGCTGCTGCTGCGCTCGGCGCGCGCGGCGCTGCTGTCGCGTCTGCCTGGCCATCAGCGGGTCTCCCGGTGCAGGGTATGGCGTCGGCACCACCGGCAGTACTTTCGGAACTCGACCCGGTCGGGCGAGTTCCGCTTCGACTTCTGCGTCTGGTAGTTGCGGCGCTTGCACTCGGTGCAAGCGAGGGTGATCGCGACTCGTACTCCGGTGGCCATCTCTTCTGCTTTCCGTTCCTAGTCTTGCAGGCGTAGCGACATAGCGGCGGGTGGATTCGAACCACCGACCTGCGGGTTATGAGTCCGCCGCTCTAACCGCTGAGCTACGCCGCCGAAGGCGCGGATGAGTGTAGCAACGCCTCCCCGCACCCTTCGCAAGCGCTTACCCATCGTTCCCTTACCTGACTTACAAACGAGGCGACTCGACCGGCTGCCGTGAAGCGGCTGGCACTGGCTCGTCGTCATCGGCCTGCAGCGCTCGCTCGAGGACATCGCGCGACCGGTCACGGCTGTGCGGCAGCAGAACCGAGGGTGCGCCCACCCCCCGCCAGCGCGCGCGCCCGTTAGAGCCGACCGTCATAGAGCGAGGGAGCGGGACACCGCATCACCCGCTCCCTCCTCTATTCACGGTCCCGGAGGTGCGGCGCGACGGCCGTCGCCGCCGTCACGCAGACGAGCGGCACGAGCGACCACGCGAGCGCCGGCACTCCGAGAATTCCCACGAGGCAACCTTCGGCGCGGCGATAGGGGACGCGCAATGGGCCGACCGGCTCATCTTGCGCGGCGGGGGTCCTAGACTCTCAGGGTGGGATTCGCAGTCGTCCTTGCGGCGGTGGCCTTCGCGCTCGGCTCGCCGGCGCCGCCGGGAGCCGCGACCGTGGCGCCCGGCCGCGACGACACCGCCTCGCTCCAGGCACGGCTCGACGCGGGTGGGACGATCTTCCTGCCACGCCTTCCGGACGGGACGTGCTACGCGACGCACGGCCTCTGGGTGAGCCTCGACGGGACAAAGATCGTCTCGGACGGCGCGTGCGTCGTGGCCCTCGGGCCGGGTCCCGCGCGCCTGCACTCGCCAGACGGCGATCCGATCGCGGCCGACGCGGTCTTCTTCGTCAACCGGAGCAGCGAGACGAACGCGGCGCCGCACGACGTGACGATCTCCGGCCTGCGGCTCTTCGTGCCGCGCAGCGCGGCGATGTTCGGCGTCGAGGTCTACGCGCACGACGTCGTGGTCGAGGATGTGCGCATCGAGGGCGATCCGGTCGATGCGCTGCTCGTCGGCGGCCGCGCGAACGGCGACGGCTACTCGAGCGACGTGACGATCCGCGATTCGAGCTTCACCGGCGGCACGAGGAACGTCGTGTCGGTGACGGCGGTGCGCGGCCTGCGCATCGAGCGCTGCCTCGTCGCCGGCGCCGACGATACGAACTACCTGCCCGAGACGGGCCACGCGTACGGGAACCCGGCCGCCGGGATCGACGTCGAGCCGAACACGCCGGGAGATCCCATCGTCGGCATTCAGATCCTCGACAACCAGATCCAGGGCAACGCCGGCCCCGGCATCCTGGTTGCCCTCCAGGCCGCGCCGACCGAGGCGCCTTCGGTGCAGATCGAGGGGAACCACATCACCGGCAACGACCTGAAACCGACACCGCCGGTGCACGGCGGCATCGTGGCGCAGACGACTCAGGCGGGCGTGACGATCGGGAACAACGTGATCCTTCGGAACAACGGGCCGGCCCTCGTCCGTTAGCTCGCGACGATCTCGTCCCCTATCGAGATCGTTCCGTCGGTGAGGATGTCGGCGTTGATCCCCGCCCGGTGGACGAGCTCCTTGATGATCCCCGGCCGGGTCATCGACTCGAGGTGCGCGCAGGGCTCGCAGAGCTCGACCCCGTAGCACTGGACCTCGCCGACGCGGAAGCGCTTGCCGACGAGTGCGTTGAGGTCGACGCCGCGCGTCGTCACCTGCCGCCGTGTCGCGCCCGGCGGGAGGCCGACCGCCTC
Organism: Gaiellaceae bacterium; assembly: GCA_035640455.1. Taxonomy (GTDB): domain Bacteria; phylum Actinomycetota; class Thermoleophilia; order Gaiellales; family Gaiellaceae; genus AC-50. Next base: position 6,495 of record DASQWB010000165.1, read on the forward strand.
GACGTTCTCCGCCTCCACGAGCGTCAACGCCTGGCCCGACTTGGCGCCGCGCGCCCGAAAGTGCCGGTCGCCGTCGAGGCCTTTTCCGGCAAGTGCGCGGACGCTCTCGACCGGCCGGAGCTCGCCGGCTTCGTCGGCCCCGAGGTGGATCGCTTCGACGGTCACCCTTCGATGATCGCAAAGGCGGCGGAGCGCGCGCAGGCTACTTGACGAGCGTGAGCAGCTTGAACATCGGCAGGTACATCGAGATGATGATCACGCCGACCATCGCGCCCACCGCGATCATCATCACCGGCTCGATGATCGACGTCAGCGACTGGATCGCGGCGTCGACCTCGTCCTCGTAGAAGTCGGCGATCTT
>DASQWB010000166.1:0-5102 GCA_035640455.1 Gaiellaceae bacterium
CGCGCCGGCCCGTGTCCGAGTGGTGGTCGAGCGCGATGTACCTCCGCCTGGCGATCCCCGACCTCCTGCCCCGGGACCGCGTCGCCCTCTACCTCGATGCGGACACGGTGATCCTGGACCGTGTCTGGCCGCTGCTCCAGACCGACGTCAGCGACGTCTGCCTGGCCGCCGTCCGAGATCCGTTCAATCCGGTCCTCGCCTGCGACACGAAGCTGCCCGGCTGGCGCGAGCTCGGCTTGAGCGGCGACACCGAGTACTTCAACAGCGGCGTCATGCTGATGAACCTCGAGCGATGGCGCGACGAGAGGATCGCCGACCGCTGCTCCGAGTTCCTCGAGCACAACCACGAGCACGTGCGCTTCTGGGACCAGGACTCGTTGAACGTCGTCGTCGCCGATCGCTGGCTGCGGTTGGATCGCCGCTGGAACACGTTCCCGGTGTCGGCGATGCTGGCGATCACGGGCGCGAAGTACCGCGGCGAGGACGTGCTGCCGCTCTCGGCTCTGCTCGCCGACGAGGGGGCGGCGGCGATCATGCACTTCGCGGGTCGGGTCAAACCGTGGGACGTCTCCTTCCCTGCGGGACCGGCCCGAGCTCTCTATCGGCGCTTCGGCGACACGGCGCGCGACCTGGTGAAGCCGGTGTCCGCTTCGGCCCGGTAGGAGCCGAGATGGTCCGGCACGAGCCTCCGAGCTCCGGCCTTCGCGGAAGCATCTGGCAGTGGTTCTCCGCGCACGCCGACACGCTGCCGGTCCGCGCGCTTCGCCGTTCTGCCGACGCGGCCTCGTACTACCTGCACGCGGAGAATCGCGACCTCGCGACGAACGGCGAGGGGTTCGTCCTCGACTGCCTCGCGTCGCAGGCGCGGACGATCCTCGACGTGGGCGCGAACCGCGGCGACTGGGCGCTCGAAGCGGCAGGGCGGTGTCCGCAGGCCGCGATCTACTGCTTCGAGCTGGTGTCGTCCACGCGCGAGAAGCTCCTCCGGCGCGTGCGAGCGGAGCCTCGTATCCGTGTCGAACCCACCGGTCTCTCGTCCCATCCCGGCCCCGTGCGCGTGAAGCACTATCCCGGCGAGCCTGCCTGGACGTCGATCTACGATTATCCGCACGACGGGCCGTCGGTGTGGATCGACGAGGTCGTGACGACGGGTGACGCCTTCCTCGCCGAAGCGAAGCTCACCACGGTCGATCTGCTCAAGATCGACACGGAGGGCAGCGAGCTGGCGGTTCTCCAGGGCTTCCGGGCCGCACTCGAGCAGCGCGCCATCCGTGCGATCCAGTTCGAGTACGGCTACGCCGCCGTCGTCTCCCACGCTCTGCTCATCGACTTCTACGAGCTGCTCGAGCCGCTCGGCTACGCGATCGGTCGGCTGGGAGGGAGCGGGGTCGACTTCGCCCGATACAGCTTCTCGAGCGAGAACTTCTTCGGCCCGAACTTCGTCGCCGTCCGCGGCGAGGAAGACGAGCTCCTCGCGCGGCTGGCGGCTCGCTCGAGACGGAACGGCCGATGAGGATCGCGCAGATCGCGCCGTGCTGGCTGCGCGTTCCTCCCGACGGCTACGGCGGGATCGAGTTCGTCGTTTCCGCCCTGACCGACGCCCTCGTCGATCGCGGGCACGACGTCACCCTCTTCGCCGCCGGCGGCTCCGAGACGAAGGCCGAGCTGCAGTCCTTCTACGACGCGCCGCTCGGCGAGGGAGCAATCGAGACGCCGATCTCCGAGGTCCCGCATCTCGTCGCCGCCTACGCCCAGAGCGAGGCCTTCGACGTCGTCCACGACCACACGACGTTCGGCATCGGACCGTCGATCGGTGCGCAACTCAGGAGGCCCCCTGTCGTGCATACGCTGCACGCGCCGGCGTCCTTGTGCCTGCCTCTCCTGCAGACGTACGAGCTGATCGACCCGTACGTCCACTTCGTCGCCGTGAGCGACTCGCTGCGGAGCCACTGCCCCACGCTCACGTACGCCGCGACGATTTATAACGGCATCCCGGTGGAGAGGTTTCCGTTCTCCTCGGAGAAGGACGACTACCTGCTCTTCGTGGGCCGGATGTGTCGAGAGAAGGGACCTCACCTCGCCATCCGGGCCGCGCAGGCGCTCGGACGGCGCCTCCTCATGGGCGTCAAGATGCACGAGGCCTTCGAGCGCGACTTCTACGAGTCGGAGATCAAGGATCTGCTGACGCCCGACGTGGAGATCCTGGGCGAGCTGTCCTTCGACGAGAAGCTCGAGGTCTTCGCTCGGGCCAGCTGCACCCTCATGCCGGTGCAGTGGCCCGAGCCGTTTGGTCTCGTCGCCATCGAGTCGCTCGCTTGCGGAACGCCGGTCGTGGCGCTGCGGAACGGCGCACTGCCGGAGACGATCGAGGACGGCGTCACCGGATTCGTCGCCGGCGACATGGACGAGTTCCTGACAGGGGTCGAGCGCGCCGCGAGCATCGATCCGGCGACCTGCCGGCGCACGGTGGAAGAGCGGTTCAGCGTCGAGGCGATGACCGAGGGGTACGAGAGGGTCTTCGAGAGCGTCGTTCGCGGCTGACGTAACGGCCACTCTGCCTCTTCGGCCCGACTGCTAGGGCAGCTCCGGAGCCGCTCGCTGCCCTTCCGTTCGCTCACCTCGCTCGGCAGCCCTCCCCTTCGGCCGTTGTCTCAGGGGTAGAGCGGTGTTGAACTCGGGCGGCGGCGGCCAGGCCTTCCTGACCGAGAACACGACGTGGCTGACACGAGCGGACATGCACCGAAGGAAGTCGTCGGCGGAGTGAGCGTCGACTGACGCATGGCTCACGCCGAAGCGTCTATCCTTCCGGGGCAGCTGGCCAAAGAGGGCCCCGGGTCTGCGGCCGGAGAGGACAACCCGAGGAGGGCCCATAAGCGTTCGCGCTCGGCCGGCCCCAAGCCCGTCGACCGCCGTCGTGCGGAGGCGTCGGTGAGCGACCGGAAGCGCGTCGGAGTGGTGCACGAGCACGACGTGCTGCGCCACGGCATCGCCGGCTGCCTGAAGGAGGACGAGTCTCTGACGCTCGTCTTCGCCGTTCCCGAGGGACCGTCGCCCGAAGCGGTCGACGTGGCGGTCGTCTCCACGCATGCCCTCTCGAGCTCGTCCTTCGACTGCCCGCTCGTCCTCTTCCACGAAGGGACGCCGCGGAGCCCGACGTCGCGCGGCAGCCAGGTGTACGCGACGCTCTCGCTGCCGCGCCTGACTGCGGAGCAGCTCGTCGCGTCGGTTCGCGCGGCGGCCGCCGGCCTCCGCGTCAGCGAGCTCACGACGGCGCCAGCTCCGAGCCGCCTCGACGAGCGGCGGCTGGAGGTCCTCCGGCTGCTCGCCGCCGGCGAGACGACGAAGACGATCTCGGCGAAGCTCTCCTACTCGGAGCGGACGATCAAGACGCTCATCCGCGACGTCGAGTACGAGCTGAGCGCCCGCAGCCGCGCGCAGGCGGTGGCCGAGGCGATCCGGCAAGGCTTGATCTAGAGAGTCGCGTCTAGTAGCCCCATCGGGCGCACCGGTCGCCGGGCGACGCGGCTCGAAAGGTCCGTAAGGCGGGCCGCTCGGGCGTTGCCGGTCCGCTCTTCGCTGACAAAGGTCTGTCGCTGATACGGGGAAAGCGGCAGTCGCGCGCCGGGCGGCGGCGACTGCTCGGGAGGGCTTCGTGGTGGTCTCGCACGTCGGTGAGCCGAACCTGGAGCGCGGACCGATTCGCGCGCCGTTTCGAGCGCTTGCGGCGCGCCTGTTCGCGATCGACCCGGCCGAGACCTCGTTTGCGCGCCGCGGGTTCGCCGACTGCTCCGAGGCGACGCGCGCCGTGCTCGAGGAGCACGGCGCCGCCTTCGTCCGGGGCTTCAACCTCGGCCTCGCCAGCGACCCCGCGGGCGGCTTCGACGACGCTGCGGAGAGCGTGCCGCTGGCCGAGCGCGGCTTCGCGTACGAGGGCGCGGCGATGGCGTACGCGCTCCTCGACCTCGTCGCTCCGAGGCGGCTGCGGCGCCTCGACGAGCTGCTCGCGGGCGGAGGCGGAGAGCACGTCTACATGGTCCATGTCGGGGCCGGTTGGGCACTCGCGCGCCTCCGCCGGCGCCCGTTCGGGCGGCTGCGGCTCGACCCGCTGCTCCGCTGGCTCGCCGTCGACGGCTTCGGCTTCCACGAGGGCTTCTTCCACCACGACCGCTTCGTCCGTGGCGGGAATCGCCACCGGCGGGTGCGGGGCTACGGGGTCCGCGTCTTCGACCAGGGCCTCGGGCGGAGCCTCTGGTTCGTGGACGGTGCGGATCCCGAGCGGATCGCGGCCACGATCGCTGGCTTTCCTACAGACCGTCACGGCGACCTCTGGAGCGGGGTGGGGCTGGGGGCCGCCTACGCCGGCGGGGCCGAGGCGGGAGACCTCGAGTCACTCCGTGCCGGCGCCGGCAAGCACGCGCCGCACGCGGCGCAGGGAGCGGCCTTCGCCGCTGCCGCACGGAAGCGGGCGGAAAACATCGTGCCCGGGACCGAGCTCGCAGTTGTGATCTTCTGCGAGCGCGACATCGACTCCGCCGCGCAGCTCGTCGCGCGCGAGCGGGCGAAGGTCGCCCTCGACGACGACGGCCGCGGCTACGAGCAGTGGCGCGCCGGGATCCGCGAGTCGCTCGCCGAGGCCGGGTGAAGGACGTGCTGCGACGACACGCTCGCCCGGCATGGGGTCCACGTCGTCGGCGTGATGGGCAACAACGGCATCTGGGCGCTCGAGAAGCACCCGATGGAGTTCCTCTACGGCTACTCGGTCGCCGCCGACCTGCGGCCGGGCACGCGCTACGACGAGGTCGTGGCAGCGCTCGGCGGCCACGGCGAGCTGGTCGAGCGTCCGGCAGACCTGCGGCCCGCGCTCGACCGTGCGTTCTCGGCCGGCGTCCCCGCGCTGGTGAACGTCCTCACCGACCCCCAAGTCGTCTATCCCCGCAGGTCGAACCTGGCGTAGGGCCGACCTCGGCGACGCGGCGCTCGTCGCGCGCGTGCTGGAGGTCCAGCACGCGGCGTACGCGATCGAGGCCGAGCTGATCGCGTACGCCGATCTGCCGCCGGCGCACGAGACGGTCGAGCAGCTGCAGGCCAGCGGCGAGGAGCTG
>DASQWB010000167.1:0-4695 GCA_035640455.1 Gaiellaceae bacterium
TGGCGGTCCTGAAGGACCTCACCGGCGTCGGCGACGCGACGCAGCTCAAGCGCGTCGTGTCGATCGCCGCGATGTACGCGAGCGCCTAAGCCGGTGCTGACGAGCAAGCTGAGGAAGCTGCTCGTCGCTGCGGACGAGGCCGAGCCGGTCAGCAAGTCGCGCGGGAACGGCTACGACCTGGTGCCGGTGCGGAAGCAGGCGAGTCTGCGGCCGCTCTGGCCGACCGCGACCGCAGCGGGTGAGGTCGCTACCGAGACGGTCGCGCTTGCGGCGCTCGGGAACCTGAACGCGGTCGAGGAAGTGCAGCAGGCCGTGGGCGACGACCGCGCCCTCTCGCTGCTCACGAAGGCGATGCGAACTCTCGCCGAGCCCGTCACGGTCATGCGGATCGCTCGCGCGCGCGGTCGAGGCTACTCCCGGATCATCTGATGACCGCGCAGGAGCTACTCCGCAAGGCCCTCGGACACCCGACCGAGCCCGTTCCGGCCTCGCTCGAAGTCATCCGCGAAGAGCTCCGCCGCCTGCTCCCCGAGAAGAAGCCCCGCACCTAGGAGGTTCCCGCAGAGTGAAGCGCCTGCTCGTCAGCGCCGTCTTGCTCTGGTCCGGAGTCGCCGGCCCCGCGCAGGCGCGAACGCCGCAGCAGACGGCCAAGCTCGCGATCACCTGGGCGTTCTGCGGGCATCGCTACAGCCGCTGCGAGGCGGGCGAGCAGGCGAAGCGCGTCTCGTGGTGCGAGAGCCGCTGGAACATCTGGGCGCGGAACGGCGAGTACCTCGGCCTCTTCCAGATGGGCAGCCGCGAGCGCCGCCGCTACGGGCACGGCAACAACGCCTGGGCGCAGTCAGCGGCTGCGCACCGCTACTGGCTCGCTGTCCGCCGCCGATGGACTCCGACGTGGACGTGCGGGTGGGCCGCGTGAGGCCGCTGGCCCAGATCGAAGCGGAGATCGACAAGACCGCCCGGCACCGAGCGGAGTTGTGGCGCGCGGCTCCGCTCTCCGACGAGGACGTGTTCACGGTCATCCGCCTGACGGATCGGCTCCGCGACCTCTGGGACGAGAAGCGCGAGGCCGTCGCGGGGGATCAGGTCACCGCGCGGCGGCGCGCCAACGACGACCCGACGAAGAGGGGGAGCGGCGGATACGTCGCGGAGCGTCCCGAGCGTCGTCCCGATCCCCGGCGAGGTCACATCGACGGCGGCGTCCGGTTGCGACTCGGGCTTCCGCAGGTCTACGTGCCGTCGGACGGAGCAGCCAAGAGTTCTGCCGCGTAGGGCGCTCGTCTCGGCCCCACGCTTCCCGCTCTCGGGCCAGGGCCGTGCGGGCGCAGTTCTCGTTGCCCGCGCGTACGCGCGCGTGAGACGGGCTTCTAGGCACTCGGCCTTCTAGCAACAGGCACGAGTCGCAACTTCGTCATAGCACGTTGTTGCTTTTCCTACCCATGTGGCAAAAAATGAGTTGAGTCGGTGTTGTCAGATCAGAAGACAAGGAGGAACCCATGAAGGACCTCGTTCAGCGCCTCATCAAGGGGCTCGAAGTCAAGTCCCGCACGTCGGGCAACCTGCACAACGTCAAGGCGGGCGCCGCAACGGTGGCCGAGGTCGTTGTCGGCTCGAAGACGGTTCGCGTCAACTTCAAGTCGAAGCCGACGATCAAGACCGGCGTCAAGCTCGCGGGCGAGTCCTCGAAGTGGGCGGGTGGCGGCGTCGTCGTCACCGAGGAGAACGTGGCCGACGTGCGGCGGCTGATCGAGTCGGCCGTCGCGGGCGCGGGCCAGGGCTCGCAGGATCAGCCCGAGCCGCCGAAGCCCTCGCGGCTCCGGCCCGCCAAGGACAAGACCCAGCAGCAGCAGCCCGCGCCGAAGCCCGCCTCCCAGAAGCGGACCGGCGTGCAGCCGTTCGCCACGGCGGCGGCGGCCTAGCAATGGAAGTCGCGCTCGACAGCAACGGGAGGGGAAGGGGAGGAAATGTCGGAGGTCATCTGCTGCCTCACCTGTCTGACGGACAGGGAGGTCGAGGGCACGAACGCATCGCAGACCGGGGCCTGCCCCGGCTGCGGAAACCTGGGCTGGTCCCGGCCGCGCGACCTGGCGCGGGACGACGCCTTCTTCTCGATCCACGACCGGCTCTTGCCCGAGCCTCGGCTGCGGGGCAATGGCTTGAGGCGCGTCTTCGAGGGACCCTTTCCGGGACCGCCCTCGAGCTAGCCCGCTTCCCGCTGCTCGCCGTCATCGTCATGGCGGCGAGCTACGCGGCCGGGCACCTGGGGGCATCGTGAGCAGCCGCGCCTCGGACATGCGCGACGAGATCCGCGAGGCCGCGCACGGCCGCCGCCAGGAGGCCGAGGTCTACGAGATCGAGGACCTGCGGCGGCGGCGCGAGAAGCGCCGCAACCCGAACCAGGACGGCCGCCTCGAAGCCGCGTGGGCGCGTCTCGCCGAGGAGGTCTACGGCGGCGACTCCGCGCAGCCGGAGGACGTTTGGCCGTGCTGAGCCTGACCGGCCAGAGGACCACCGAGCGGGCTACCGCAGATGCAGCGCGCGGCAAGCCGGGGCGGGTCGATGGGCCGGTCGCTGGCTGGAAGGGGACGCCCCATAGCCGGGCGGCGCGGCGTCCCCTTCCGGCGAGCGCAATCCCGCGCTCGGAACGAAGGAGGAAGGCACATGCTCCAAGTGCTCCACGAGCAGCCGACGGGAGTCGTGCTCGTGGCCGTCATCGCGGTCGTTTGGTTGGCGGCCGTGGTCTACATCACACGACTCGGAGGTACCTCGTGACTCGCAAGCTCAAAGGCTGGCTCGCGGCGCACAGCGCGCTCGCGGCCGTCGTCGTCACCCTCGTCTGCGCGGGCGGCGCGGTAGCCGCGTGGGTGGTCTACTCCGCCTCGATCACCGGAACGGCCACCGGCTCGTTCGGCACGGCCCCCGCGGGCGGCTCGGCGCTCACCGTATCGAGCAACTCGGGCTCGAACGTCGCGGCGGTCCCCTGCACGGCCGGAACCGGCGCGTCCTGCACCGGAGGGACGACCGGCGTGATCGGCTACAAGATCACGAACAACGACACGTCGGCCACCTGGTCGTACAGCGGTGGCTCGGTGACGTTCGCGACGACCGGGCACCCGGAGTGCGACTCGCACATCTTCGTTGCGACGAACCCGGCGAACGCGTCGAGCATCCCGGCCGGCGGCAACGTCACCGGCACCGTCTCGTACAAGGCCGATCCCTCCACCCCGACCTCGTGCTCGGGCGCGGCCGTCGTCGCCACCCTGGGCGGCACCGTTTCGAGCCCGTAGCGGCCTGAGCGTAGGCGCGGGAGGGGCCGCGCCCTCGCTGAGGTCAGCAACCGAAGGAGGAACTTCATGGGTAGGAGTGACGACCTCGAAGCCGCCCTGGACCGACTTCCCGAGCCGCTCACGGAGCGGCAGCGCCAGGTCGCGTACCTGATCGAGGACGGCCTGACGTACGAGCAGATCGGGGCCGAGCTCGGGATCTCGCCGCGCACGGCCAAGGCGCACGGCGATGTCATCAAGCGCAAGCTCGGCGTCCGCTTCAAGCGCCAGATCCCGCCCGCGCTCCGCAAGCGAGAGGGTCGGTCGTGAGCGTCATCGGCTACGTCCGCGTCTCGACCGACGAGCAGGGCCGCTCCGGCCTCGGGCTGGCCGCGCAGCGGAGCGCGATCGAGGCGGCCTACCCAGCCGCCTCCTTTCGCCAGGAGGTCGCCTCGGGCGGCCGCGCCGACAACCGGCCGGTCTTGCAGGAGGTCCTCAGCGACCTCCGGCGAGGCGACGCGCTCATCGTGTCGAAGCTCGACCGGCTCTGCCGCAGCCTGCTCGACTTCGCGGCCATCCTCGAGGAGGCGAAGCGACGCGGCTGGACGCTCGTCGTGCTCGACGAGGGTTTCAACCTCAACACGCCCAACGGCCGCGCGATGGCCGGGATGCTCGCCGTCTTCGCACAATGGGAACGCGAGATCATCGGCGAGCGGATCGCCACGACGTTCAGGGTCAAGCGCGAGCAGGGCGACCCGCTCCAGGTCCCGCCCAAGACGCGCGCGCTCATCCTCGACCTGCGCGAGCAGGGGTACGGCGCTCGCCGCATCGCGGACGAGCTGAATCGGCGCGGCATCAAGGCGCTCGGGTCGAGGTGGCACCGGACGACCGTGCGGCGCATCCTCGCCGCCGAAGACAAGCTCGCGGCGTAGTCCGTGCCGGAGACGCCGGGCCAGCGGATCAGGCGACTTCGGCTAAGAGGCGGGTTCGCGCAGTCCGACCTCAGCGCGCAGGGCCTCTCGGACGCGCAGCTCTGCTCCATCGAGATCGGCAGGCGGGAGCCCTCGCTGTGGGCGCTCCGCGTCATCGCGGCCAGGCTCGGCGTCCTCCCTGAGTTGCTCGAAACGGGCCGCTCGGAGACGACGACCGACCGGCTGGCCGAGGTTGCGCTTCGACACTCCGACGGCGCGCTCTGGGTCGTCCTCACGCGCGAGGGCGTGACGCTGACGTGGCAGTACGCGGGCGAGACGAACCGGCTCGAACGGCCGGGCGAGAACATCACCGAGGCGCTGCTCGTCCTGGCCGACCTCAACGAGGAACTCGACCTGCTCGCGGCCGAGGAGGAAGAGATCTGGGCGCGCCGCGCCGAGCTACAGCGAGCGAAGCAGCCGCCGGACGACGACTAGAGTGGTCAAATCCAGCGGCTGGTCTA
>DASQWB010000168.1:0-17902 GCA_035640455.1 Gaiellaceae bacterium
GGGCGCGGGACCCTCTCAGATCCCGCAAGCTCGTGTTGCGCCATCTAGTCGGCGCGTGCGGGCTCGACCTTGAGACTCTCGAGGACCGCGTCGAGCAGACGGCCGGCGCCGAAGCGCACCGGGTCGTCGGCCGGCAGCCCCGTCTCGGACTCCGCCTCGGCTACGGCGTCGCGCGCGGCGTCCTCCTCGAGGGCCCGCGTGTTCACCGCCACCGCGACGACGCGCGCGGGCCGCACCGGCAGAGAAATCCGCTCGTGCAGCTCGACGAGCTCGGCAAGCGGCGGGATCGGGTGGTGGCCGGCGGCGCCCTCGATCTCCGTCCGGCCGGCCTCGTGGCAGAGCACGTAGGCGTGCGGCACCGAGCCGTGCATGAGCCCGAGCGTGACCCCGGAGTAGAGCGGGTGGAGCAACGAGCCCTGGCCCTCGACCCAGAGCAGGTCGCCGCGGGCAGCGCCCTCGACGAGGAGCCGCTCCGCCGCGCCCGCGAGGAAGTCCGAGACGACGGCGTCGACCGAGATCCCCCACCCTGCGATCGCGATCCCCGTCTGCCCCGTCGGCACGAAGACCGAGCTCAGCCCGCGCCGGCGTGCCTCGAGGTCGAGCTCGCAGGAGACGGTCATCTTGCCGATCGCGCAGTCGGAGCCGACGGTGAGGACGATGCGCGCGTCGACCTCGAGGTTCTCGCCGGTGACCGTGCTCAGGTCGGCCGGCGGCCGGCGCAGGTCGCGGAGCTCGACGCCGTGGCGCCGCGCGAGCTCGACGAGCTCGGGGTCGTCGGCGAGGAACACGTGCAGGCCGTTCTCGATGTCGAGCCCCCTGGACACGCAGGAGCGGAGCAGGTCGATCCATTCCGGCGGAAAGCGGCCGCCCTGGGTCGCGACGCCGACGAGCGCGGTCGTCGGGCCGAAGCGCAGCCCTTCGTCGACCGAGCCCACCACCGGCAGCCCGTCCTCCGTCTCGCCCGCCCGCGTGGAGTCGAGGATCGCCACGACGTCGTCGCGGCGGTAGCGCAGGACGCCCTGCATCGTCTTGCCGTAGTGCGGATCGGCGGAGAAGCCCTCAGCGAGGACGAGATAGCGCTTCGGCTTCAACTCCGAGACCCGGTTCCGAAGGGGGCAGCTGCACGCCGTCGACGAGCTCGACGCCGGGACAGGGATCCTCGGCGAGCAGGAGGTTCCCGTCGAGGTCGACGTGGTCGCAGAGCGAGGCGATCTGCGCCGCCGCCGAGATGGCGAGGCCGGACTCGACCATGCAGCCGAGCATGACGCCGAGCCCGAGCGCCCGCGCCGCGTGGACCATCCGCACCGCCTCGCGGATGCCGCCCGACTTCGCGAGCTTGATGTTGATCCCGTCCGCGAGGCGGGCGCACTCGGCGACGTCCGGGAGGGTGTGGCAGTTCTCGTCCAGGTAGACCGGGATCGGCGAGCGGCCCTTGAGGACCGCCTCGGCCGAGGCGGGCAGCGGCTGCTCGCAGTACTCGACGCCGAGCTCGGCGAGCCGCGGAAGGCTCTCGAGCGCCTCGGCCTCTTCCCAGCCCTCGTTCACGTCGACCTGGAGCGGGAGGTCGGTGACGCCGCGGACGGCGCGGACACGCTCGACGTCGAGCCCGTCGCCCGCGCCGAGCTTCAGCTTCAGGCGCTTGAAGCTCGCCGCAGCGTCCTCTGCGCGCCGCGCCATGTCGTCGGGGTCGCCGAGCCAGACCGTCCACGAGGTCGGCGGGCCGGCGCGCGGCAGGCCGAGCAGGCGCCACACCGGCTGGCCGGCGAGCCGGCCGCAGAGGTCGTGCAGCGCCGCGTCGAGCGCCGCCCGGGCGGCGAACTCGCGCCGCGGCAGGCGGTCGAGGATCTCCTCCAGCGCGAAGGGGTCGTCGCCGAGGAGGTCGGCGTGCTCCTCGACGTAGCCGAGCGCCGACTCGGCCGACTCGTCGTAGCGGTCGATCGGCGCCGCCTCACCGAGTCCCCGGACGCCGTCGTGCTCGATCTCGACCTGGACGACCTCCGCGGTGTCCTGGGAGGAGCGCGAGATGACGAACGTCTCGGCGAGACGCAGCGTGACGACGCGGCCCGAGACCTGCACGGGGGTACACTACGCACCCCCGCGCCCGTAGCTCAGGGGATAGAGCGCGCGCCTCCGGAGCGCGAGGTCGCAGGTTCGATTCCTGCCGGGCGCACTTCCCTCGGAACCGCCCTCGGAAGTCCGGCCCCCTTCGGGGGCCATGACGACTCCCTCGGGAGTCCGTCCGAGTGCCTTTGTGGGCCGCAGCCGCCATGTCGGCTTCGGCGGCGCCATGCACAATCGGAATTACCAAATGAGCGGCCGGACGAAGAAGGAGCAGTGGATTCGCAAGGCAGTCGCGATCACCGACGCCCTGACCACGAACGGCGGCGGGCGCTACCTCTGCCCGCTCTGCTTGCACTGGTTCGCCGACCTCGACGAGCTGAGCCTCGAACACGCGCCGCCGGAGAGCCTCGGCGGCCGGCACATCGCTATCACCTGCCGCGGCTGCAACAGCACCGCTGGTCACACCGTTGATGCGGAGCTTCGCTTGGCGGAAACGATCCGCGAATTCGGGTTACGCAGGATGACGAAGCCCATGCCCGCGACGTTCCGGTTCGCTGGGATCGAGCAGCGCGTCGAGGCGCTGTTCGACCCCGATGGCCTCTCCATCGTCGGCGTGTCTAAGCAGAACCACCCCGACACGGCCTCGGCGATGACGGCGGCCTTCGATGAGGTGGTTGCCGAACGCTCGACCAATGTCGTGTTCAAGCTCTCGTTTCGGACGCCCGATTTCCGAAAAGCTTCGATCGGGTGGCTGCGCGCCGCCTATCTTGTCGCGTTCGCCACACTCGGCTACCGATACATCCTCCGCGAGGAGCTCGAAGAGGTTCGCCAGCAGATCCGCGACCCCGCCGCGGAGATCCTCAAGCGCTACTGCGTCATCACACAGAAGGGTCCAGCCGACCGGTGCATCACGTTCGTCAGTGAGCCACTCGAACTGAAGAGCGTCATCGTCTTTGTCAATCCCTATGCAGTGTTCCTGCCAAGCGATGAGTCAGCCGGCACGTATGAGCGCCTCGGCGCGCTCGACCCGTGGCCGCCCGCCTCATTGACGCTGTCCGGGGCAACCGCACCGTGGCCGACGCGGCCGGGCTACGCCCTCGATCGGGCCGCCGTCGATGGCGCCTCACCGGACCCTGAATAAGCCCGAAGCTTCGCTCGGAGGTCCGGCACGACGACGTCCTCGGGGATTCCTCCGAATGCGTCTGGGCCGCAGCCGCCATGTCGGCCGCGGCAGCGGCGCCTACTGCGGGCGCAGGTAATCGTAGAACTGCGGGTCGGCTAGGTGGTAGAGGATGTGCCGGAACTCTTCGCCTACATCCAGCAGCAGGGACTCGATCTCGTTAGCGGTGAGATCGTCTGCGAGAAGCCGCGGCAGGAGGTTGTCGAGAAACTGGAGGAACGACTCTTCGAGGTCCCCGAAGGCATGGGCGAGCGTCCATGCCTCCTCGTCGCCGTGCTTGCTCACGGCCGCGACGTCGGCGAGCTTGCGGGCGAGCCTCGCTCGCGCCTCCGCGTCGGCTAGGAGCGGCTGCCGCACCGCCGGGACCTTACGCACCGGCTACGACACGCCTACGGCTGTCATAACCGAGTTCGGGCCAGTTGTTCGGCGGCGGCTTCGGTCGTGGTCCCTTCGGTCTCTGCCTTCGAATAGACCTCGGTGAGCGCGTCGCCGATCGCGGCGAACCGTTCCTCGATCTGCTCCCGCGTCCAGCCGAGGTGCTCTGTGCCGAGCGAGTGGAGGACGCCGCCGGCGTTGATCACGAAGTCCGGCGCGTAGAGGATTCCGGCATCGCGCAGGCGCTCGGCGTCTTCGAGCTCGGCGAGCTGGTTGTTCGCCGAGCCCGCGACGATGCGGCAGCGCAGCCGCGGGATCGTCTCCGCGTTCAGCGTCCCTCCGAGGGCGCACGGGGCGTACACGTCGCACTCGGTGCCGATCACGGCCTCCGCGGGGACGGCTTCGGCGTCGAAGCTCTCGGCGCGCTCCGGGAGGACGTCGCTCACCAGAACCCGGGCGCCGGCGGCGGCCAGCTGCTCGGCGAGCGGGGCGCCGACGCTGCCGAGCCCCTGCACGAGCACGACGCGCCCCTCGAGCGAATCCGTGCCGAGGACGTGGCGCACGCTCGCGCGGATCCCGTGGAAGACGCCGCGCGCGGTCTGCGGGCCCGGGTCGCCGGAGCCGCCGCGCTCCTCGCTGCGGCAGAAGACGTAGGGGCAGCGCTCGCCGATCACGTCCATGTCCGTCACGGAGGTATTCACGTCGGGGCCGGTGTGGAAGGTTCCGCGCAGCGAAGTGACGAGGTCGGCATAGCGCAGGAGGAGGCCGCGCCGGGCCTCGCCGCCCAGGAGCTCCGGAACCGCGAGAACCGCCTTGCCGCCGCCGAAGGGCATGTCGACGGCGCCCATCTTGAGCGTCATGGCCTCCGCCAGTCGCATCGCGTCTGCGAGCGCGTCGGCGGGCTCGGCATAGACCTTCATCCGCGTGCCGCCACCGGCCGGCCCGCGCGACGTCGAGTGGATGCAGACGAACATCCACGTCCCGGTCGGGCGGTCGAAGCGGACGACCACCTCCTCGCCGTCCCAGGAGCGCAGCAGCTCCTCCAGCACGACGGGAACGCTAGCCCGCGGTCGCGGCGATCTCGGCCGGCAGCATGAGCGTCGTCTGCGCGGCGGCGATCACGTCGGGGTCGTGGCTGGCGGCGAGGACCGTCGTACCCTGCTCCACCGCCCGCTCGAGCAGGCGGATGACCAGCCGGCCGGAGAAGCGGTCGAGATGGGCCGTCGGCTCGTCGGCCACGAGCAGGCGCGGCGCCGGTGCGAGGGCTCGCGCGAGCGCGACCCGCCGCTGCTCGCCGCCCGAGAGCTGGTCGGCACGCCGCTCGGCGAGCTTCTCCAGCCCGACCCAGTCGAGCCAGCGTTCGGCCCGCCTGCGGGTCTCGGCGTCGTCGAAGCCGCGCAGCCGCAGCGCGAGCTCGACGTTCTCGCGCGCCGAGAGGAAGTCGACGAGCGTCGAGTGCTGCGAGACGTAGCCGAGCGCGCGGCGGCGCCAGCGGGCGCTCTCCTCGGCGTTCAGCGAGTCGACGCGCTCACCCGCCACCCACACCTGCCCGTCGTCCGGGTAGTCGAGCGCGGCCACGAGGTTGAGGAGGGTCGTCTTGCCGCTTCCGGACGGCCCGGCGACGACGTGGAGCCGCTCGGGCGCGAAGGTCGCGGAGAGGCCGACAAGGAGCGGCGCGCCGTAGCTCTTCGTCACCCCGGCGAGTGCCACCTCGGTCTTGTAGCGCTTCTCCGCCGGCTCGACGGGCGGGGCCGTCGGTGCCTCTCCCCTGCGCTCCTGGAGGCCCTCGGCGAAGAGCTCGATCCTGCCCCAGCTCGCCTCCGCCCGCACCCGCTCGCGGATCCCGGCGCGGTCGCGGAGCCGCTGCGGGAGCCGGAGCCAGCCGTGCGGATCGAGGATGAGGACCGGATGCGTCGTGCCTTCGGCCGCCAGGCGGCCGTCGCGGATGTGGATCGTCCGGTCGGCGGCGTCGCTCACCGCGGGGTCGTGCGTGACGAGGAGCGCTGCCGACCCGACCTCGCCGGCGAGGCCCAGCAGCAGGTCGACGACCGCCTCGGTGGCGCGCGCGTCGAGCTCGCCCGTCGGCTCGTCGGCGAGCACGAGCCGCGGCCGCTTCGCGAGCGCCGCGCACACCGCGACCCGCTGCTGCTCGCCGCCGGAGAGCTCGTACGGGCGGGCGCCGGCGCGCGTCCCAAGCCCTGCGGTCGCGAGGAGGCTCTCGATCCGGCGCCGCTCGTGGCGGCCGGAGCGGCCGAGCAGGCGGAGCGGCAGCGCGACGATCTCCTCCACAGTCAGCTCGCGCGGAAGGGCGAGGTGGTAGTGCTGGCGCACGAGGCCGATCGAGGCCCGCCGGAACTGCGCGACCTCGCGCGCGGAGGCGCGCTCGAGCTGGCGCCCGAGCACCGTCAGCTCGCCGCTCGACTGGCGGAGGAAGCCGGCGCAGAGGGCGAGCAACGTCGACTTCCCGGCGCCGCTCGGCCCGAGCACGGCGACCGCCTCGCCGTCCGCGACCTCGAGCGAGAGGCCGCGCAGCGCCGCCACGTCGCCGAACGAGGCGCGGTAGAGGTGGAAGAGGTCGCTGGCGACGACGGCCGGCATCAGGCGGTCAACCTCCGCGCGGCTGGCCCGCGAAGCGCTCTCCTCGCGACGAGACGCGCCGAGGCGAGCGCGACCGCTGCGAGCGCGGCGACGACGGCCGCGGCAGGGACCCAGGCGACAATCGGGACGATCGACGGGATCGGCGAGGCGGCGGTCCCGGTCACGGCGACGAAAGCGCCGATCAGCCGGACGGCGAGGACGCCGCCGGCGAACCCGGCTCCGATCCCGAGCGCCGAGAGGACGACGAGCCGCAGCTGGACGCTCCGCGCGAGCAGGCTCGGCGCGACGCCGAGCGCCTCGTACTCGGCGGCCTGGAGGCGCTCCGAGTCGAGCGTCGCGCGGACTCCGACGAGCAGCCCGAGCGCCGCGAGCGCCGCCGCGACGAGCGCCGTGATCCCGAGGACGTCCCGCGTTCCGCCGGCCAGCGGATCGTGGAGAAGCCGCGCCCGAAGCTCGTCGGCCCCGCGCAGGTGCTCGAGGTGGACGGGCGGCCGCTGCGGCCGGAAGAACCAGGCTTCCGTGGGCACCGCCGAGCCCGGCCGGTCGACATTGAGCGCCGCGAACACCGTGTCGTAGTCGAGGACGACGAAGCCGTCCGGGTTCCGGACGACTGTGGGGAACCGGCTGGCCGTCGCCGCGACCCGCACCGAGAGCGACCGCCCGGCGAGGTCGACGGTGATCCTGCCGTCGACCGCCTGCGCGGCCGCCGTCCCGCCGACGAGGGCCGGCAGCGCCGTCGGTAGGCCGAGGCTCGGCCGGATCAGCGGTGTCAGCGTCCCGTTCAGGTCGAGCTCGAGCCCCTGCTTCTCCGGCGAGCCGACCGGGAACGGCGCGTCCGAGACGAGGTAGCCGCCCACGGCGGTGCCGCTCTCGGCCGCCGTCCACGAGCGAAGCGACGGCAGCGGCGACCAGCCGCCGGGGCGCCGGACCACGAAGCGCCCGAGGTCGACCGTTCCCGAGATGTCCGGCTCGCGGCCCGGCTCGACGAAGGTCGGCAGGAACTCGATTCCGACGAGCTGTGCTCCCCGGAGCCGGCGCGGAAGGGGCAGCTCCAGCCGCCGCCACGACTTCCAGACCGAGCCGACCGCGACGTGCGCGAAGGTCTGCCCGGGCAGGAGGAGATGGAGCACCACGATTCGCTCCCGGTCGGTGTCCGCCCGGGCCCAGACGCGGAGCGCCGTCGCGTCCGCGGCGATCGTCGGGCCGCGCAGCCGGACCGGCCGCGGGCGCAGCCGGTGCGCGATCTCGGCGCGCGAGAGGCCGGAGAACCCTTGTCGCCAGCCGCGGAGATCCTCGAGGCGCGCCGCGGGAACGGCGACTACCTGGACCGGCAGCGCCTCGGCGGAGGCGAGCGCCTGCGGCACAGCCGCGTCGAGGCGGAGCCCGGGCGCCGGCCGCCCGGAGCCGGCACGTACGAGGCGCGTCAGCGGCGCCACGTCGCCGCCGGTCGCACGCCAGCTCGCGCCGACGGCGAAGTCGGCCTCGTCCCGCGCGTGCCGGTCGAGCGTCGCGCGGTAGTCGAGGCTGAAGAGAGACGCGCCGAGCGCGACCGCGAGGAACGTCGTCGCCGCGGCCGCCTGGCCGGGCCGCCGCGCCGCGCCGAGGAGGGCCAGGCGCGTCCCGAACGGCGCCCGTCGCGCCGCCCGCTCCGCGAGCCGAAGCCCCCACGGAAGGGCGCGAAGCAGGAGGACGGCCGTGGCGAAGAACGCAAGCGCCGGGACGAGCAGCAGGACCGGGCTCGCGCGGTCTCCGTTCGCGATCCGACCCGGATCGAGCGCTCCCGTCGTCGCGGTCTGCCACACGACGACGCCCAAGGCGGCGAGCGCGGCCAGCTCGAGGCCGCCGATCCCGCGCCGCGACCGAAGCGGCCGGCCTGCCTCGCCGAGGAGCAGCGCCGCGACGGCGGTCACGGCCACGATCGTCAGGACCGTCCCCAGCCGAAGAGCTCGCTGGCCGACGATGCGATCGGCCGTGAAGAGCCCACCGAGCGCAAGCGCGAGGCCGACGAGCGACGGTACGAGCGCCTCGGTGGCCCGCGCGGCGGCGATCTGCACCCGTGAGGCGCCGAACGTCGCGAGCTGCTCCTCGACCAAGCGTGTCTCCCGCCGCCGCGCCGCGGCCGCGAACGCGGCGAAGGCGAGGATCAGCGCGGCGCCCTCGCTCGCGACGAGGAGGAGGCGCGCCCAGGCGACGTCGCCGCGATCGGCGAGCCGGTCGAGCACGCCGAGCGGCGCGGTCGCCGTGAGGAGTCTCTCCGGGTCGCTGCGGCCGAGGCGCACGACGTCGCGCCGGAGGCGCTCCGCGAGCGGGCGCAGGTCGGAGCCGTGGACGTGCTCGGGGTCGAGCGGCGCCGTCGCGACGACCGTGCTGCCGGTCTCGTGCCTGAGCAGGCCTTGCAGCTTCGGGCTCGGCGGGCCGACGAGGAGCGCACGCGCACCGAGCTGTGCCCGGTCGGAGAGCGCGACCGAGCGAAGCGAGCCGACCCCGACGACGGTCGCGACGACCGGTCCGAGCCGGATCCGGCGGCCGAGCTCGTGGCCGCCGGCGAGCGAGAGCGCCTCGCATCGCGACTCGCTGCAGCCTCCGGCCGGCAGCCGCCCACTCGCGAGAGCGACGTCCTCACGCGGCCTGTCGGAGAGTACGAGCCGCGTGCCGCGCTCGTCGGCGGGCGCGATCGGATGCCACACGCGAACGACGTGCCGCGACTCGGCGAGCGAGGCCAGCCGCGCCAGCTCCCGGCGAACGGTCGCCTCGTCGCGGTCCGGCTCGAGGGGCAGCGTCGAGTAGACGATCCGGACGGCACGCTTCACCGGGTCGAGCTCGCCCAGGCGGAGATGGACGCTCCGCTCCTGGGCCCGTGCGGCGGCGAGGCTGCTCCAGCCGACGAGACCGCCGGCGCCGGCCACCGCAAGCGCCGTCGCGACGGTCGCGAGCGGCCGCTCGCGTAGGCGGCGGAGGGCCAGGTGACCCGGAGCAAGGAGCAGTGCGAGCCGGCTCATGGAGATGCCTCGACGGATACATGGTGCACCCGCGCAGGCGAAAGGACTGCTACGAGCGCAGCGCGCGCGGAGCCGCCGAAGCGCGCTCCGCGAGCTCGGCGGCCCGCTCGAGCACCTCGAAGGCCTCGCCGGTCCGGCCTGCCTCGCGCAACGCCTCCGCCCAGGCGCGGCAGGCCTGGACGGCCTCGCGCCAGTAGCCGAGCTGTCCCAGGAGCTCGACGGCCTTTCGAAAGGCCTGGTCCGCCTCGTCGATCCCGCCCTTGAGCACGTGCGCTTGAGCGAGTGCGAAGTACGCGCTGCCGAGCGGCGAGTCGCCCGTCAGCTCGAGCGACTCCTTCGCCCGTGTCACGGCTTCCTCCGCGTCGCCGAGGAGAGCCGCCCGCCTCGCCTGGTGGGCGCGGACGGCGCCGAGGTCGCGGGCGTCGCCGCCGAGATCGAAGAGTCGCTCCGCCGCCTCCAGATGCGGGCCGGCGGCCTCGGCTTGGCCGTCGAGGATGAGGATCTGACTCGACAGCAGGTGGGCGCGGGCGAGATGCAGCGTGTCCTCCGTCGCCTCGAGCAGCGCGATCGCCCGCCGGAGGTTTCGCAATGCCGTCTGCCCGTGGCCCTCCATCGCGGCGAGCCGCGCGAGCGACCAGTAGAGCCTGATCCGTGCGTAGGGATCGAGGATCGAGCTCGCGCGCATCGTCAGGTCGGTGAGGATCTCGCGCGCCTCTCTGAAGCGACCGAGGTTCGAGAGCGCGTAGCTGAGGTGTGTCGCGAAGCGCACTCGAGCGCTGGCGTCGCTCTCGCCTTCCGCCGAGAGCTCGTCGAGACATCGCTCGTAGAGCTCGGCGGCCTGCTCGGAGCGGTCGAGATCGAGATACGTGTTCCCGAGCGTGATGTAGACGTCCGGATGCGACGTCGGCGAGACCAGCGACGACTCGATCGAGCGCTGGAGGTGCTCGACTGCCTCCTCGAGCCGACCGGCCCGTGACGCGACCAGGCCAAGCCCGATCTCGGCACGCGTCGCCGACTCGATGTCGCCGGCGTCCTCGGCGTCCCGAAGGACGTCTCGCAGCGCGTCCTCCGCCTCGTCGGTGGAGTCGCCGAGCCTGAGCCGGAGCTCCGCTTCGGAGAGGCGGATCTCGCGCTCCTCTTCGGTCGTCGTCACCGACCCCGTCTCGAGGTACTGCGCCGAGACGCCGAGCTTGTGCGCGAGCCTCCGGATCGCGCGGAGCGACGGCTGGCGCTGGCCACCCTCGATTCGGGAGATGTACGCGTAGCTCACGCCCGGTCCCGCCAGCTCCCGCTGCGACAACCCTTTTTCCAAGCGCAGTCGCCGCAGGCGCTGCCCGATCGTCTCGCCCACGTCCATGCCGCTGTCGCATCTTTGTCGATTGGCTGCGTCGTCGTCAACCTGCCGCAATGCACTTGACAACCGTGCCTCTTGACAATCGCCTGGCGTGGATTACTTGATGCCGCTCTGTAAAGCCCGGAAGCGGCCGGGCCCTGATGCCTCACTCGCGAAAGGAGGTGACTCATGCCTTCGCGGATCTGGCTGCAGAGCGTCGTCTTGCTGCTGTCGCTGCTGGCGCTTGCCGGCACGTGCGCCGAGCTCATCGTCGGCCCGTAGCGCAGCGCGCGGGGGCGGAGGACCTCCTCTCCGCCCCCGCCAACCGAGGTCTAGGCGCAGGCCTTTGGGGGTAGGATGGCGAACATCGTGACGCGCGTGGACGACCCCCTCAGTACCGATGCCAAGCCTGCCCCGCATCAAGCGCACCCGCTCGCGCTCCCCCGTGGGCGACGTCGTCGCACGCCCGGAACCACGGATCGCTGAGCTCGAGGCCGGCGGCCTCACCTGGATCCACCTCGACACGCCGACCGCGGACGAAGCGAACATGCTCGCGGAGCGCTTCGGCTGGCATCCCCTTGACATCGAGGACGTCCTCTCGAAGCGCCAGCGGCCGAAGATCGACGAGTACGCGGACGACGGCTACCTCTTCGCGGTCCTGCACTTCCCGGTCTACGACAAGGCGATCCAGCGCCTGAACGCGGGCGAGCTCGACCTCTTCCTCGGCGCCGACTACCTCGTGACGCTCCCTGCCGTCGAGCTGCTGCCGGTGACGCGGCTCTTCCGCCGCTGCTACGAGGACAAGGAGCTGCGCGACCGGCTCTTTTCCAAGGGCTCGGGACGGCTGCTCTACGAGGTGCTCGACGACCTCTTCGACTACTGCTTCCCGATCCTCGACAAGATCGCGCACAAGCTCGACTCGATCGAGGACGCCATGTTCGAGGAGCGCGCCGAGGACGTCGTCCGCGACATCTCGAACGTCAAGCAGGAGATCATCAGCTACCGCAAGATCATCAAGCCCGAGCGCTCGACGCTGCGCCTGCTCGAGCGGCGGGTGGAGCGCTTCCTGCCGGAGGAGCTCGAGCTCTACTTCGACGACATCGTCGACTCGGCCGAGCGCATCTGGGACCTCCTCGACAACTACAAGGAAGTCGTGGACGGGCTCGAGGACACGAACGAGTCCGTCATCTCGCACCGCCAGAACGACGTCCTGCGGATCCTCACCGTCTTCAGCGTCGTCCTGCTGCCGCTCACGCTCATCACCGGCGTCTTCGGCATGAACGTCCACTTCCCCGGGTTCGACACGGCGGCCGCCTTCTGGGCGATCGTCGGCTTCATGGTCGCGACGGGCATCGGCCTCGTCGCGTTCTTCCGCTTCAAGCGCTGGCTCTGAATTCGAAGCGCTCGACCTTCACCGGCCTGCGGGTGAGGAGATCGAGGGTGCAGAAATGCTTGCCGAGCGGCCGCGGCGGCTTCGCCGGGATCCTGACGGTGGTCGTGTCTCCCAACGTGAACGCGGCGAAGCGCACCGGCCGCTCGTTGCGAAGCAGCCGGATGCCGTTCGGTCGCCGCAGGCGCAGCGCGAGGCGAAACGTGCCGCCGCGGCAGGCGTAGACGACGAGCTTCGCGTGCCGCTCGACCGTGCCGTCGAAGCGGACGTTCTGCGTCCACCGGCGGAGCCGGAACGGCGCATCGACCTGCCAGAGGCTGATGCCGTTCCCCGCGTCGGCGATCCTCCGGCCGGCGAAGAGGAGCGAGTCGGACGCGACGACGTAACGGACACGCGGTCCGCGGCCGAACTTGTCGACGAGCCGGCCGTCCCCGTACGGCCCGAGCGAATCCTGCGGGATCCCGCCGGGGACCGCGGCGCGCAGGAGGTCGTAGACGCGGTCGAGGCGCCGGTTCCAGAAGAGGCTCTCCCAGACGGAGTTCCAGTAGACGTCTCCGGTGTAGAGGTAGGCGACCGGCCCGTCCGCATGCGCGTCGATCCAGCGCGGGTGCGCCCCCACCGTCCCCGGCTGGACGAGCGTCGCCTCGGCGGCGACGACACGGCTCGCCGAGACCGAAGCGCCCGCGAAGACGACGACGAGCGCCGCCGGGACGAGCCACGCCAGCCGGCGCGGCACGAGCGCGAAGGCCGCGGCGGCGACGGCAGCGAGCAGGATGGCGACGAGTCGCAGGCCGAGGCCCGGCGCGTGGACGTGCAGGCGGTGGAGCGGGATCAGGGTGAGCGCGTCCGGGATCGTCGCCGCCGTGACGAGGCGCGCCATCGGCAGGTACGCGACGAGGAGGAGCGCTCCCACGACTGCAGCCGCCGTCGCGACCGGCGGCCGCGGCGCGCCGCGGTCGAGCCACAGCGCGAGCGCGAGGAAGAGGATCGGCGCGAGCGCGAAGAGGTTCCGCTCCGCGAGGTGACCGACGTGCCGTGAGGCGAAGACGCCGACCTCTGCGACGAGCCAAAGGGTGATCGACGCGGCCACGGCGAGGTAGGCGCGCGCCTCCGCTCCAGCCGGCCGGACGACGAGCAGCACGGCGAGCGCGCAGACCGGCACGACGCCTGTGAAGAGGAGGACGTCACCGGCGTGGTAGAGGCAGAAGCGGAACGCGTCGCCGAAGGAGTAGCGGATCTCTCCCGCGGCCTGGTAGGCGCCGAAGAGCTTGCTCGCGGGCCCGCCGTTCCGGAGCTGCCAGGCGGCCCAGCCGGCGCCGAGCGCGGCGAAGCCGCCGAAGGTGGGCGTGAGGCGCGCGACCCAACGGAGCTCCCGGTCGAGGAGGGCCTTTATCGCGACGGCCGTGACGAACGCCGGCACGAGGACGGCCGCCTGGAGCCGCGTCGCCGCCGCGAGCGCGATCGCCGCGACAAGCAGCGCCTGCCGCACGAGCGTCGGCCGGACGAGGACGGCGCCGCTCGCCCACGCGGCGAGCGCGAGCACGGGGTAGAGCGCGACGTCGGTGAGGATGAGGCCCGAGTAGGCGAGGTCGGGGATCGCGACCGCGAGCGCCGCGGCGACGAGCGCGAGGCGGGTCGAGACGAAGGTCCGCCCCCAGAGGAAGACCGGGATCGCCGTCAGCGAGACGAGGACCGCTTGGAGCTCCTTCAGGAGCGTGTAGCCGAGGTGGACGTCCCGCAGGCTCAGCGGTCCGCCCGCGAGCGCCGGGTAGACGAAGCTGAAGAAGCTCGTCGGGCGGCCGAGGAGGTGGAGGTTCCCGTGCTCCCAGAGGCTGCGGGCGAGCTCGGCGTAGATCAGCTCGTCCGGCGCGATCCACGGCGTCGGGATCCGCGTCGCCGCCCAGAAGCGGAGGAGGGTCGAGACGAGGACGAGCAGGCCGAGCGTGAGCAGCGCCGACGGCGCGCGGAGGGTGCGCACCGCCGAATCTTGGTAGAAGACGCGGTCGTGACGAAGCCGCTGTGGGCGCCGTGGCGCCTCGAGTACATCCAGGCGGCCGACGAGCAGGACGGCTGCGTGTTCTGTCTCGCAGCCGAGGGCGACGACGAGGAGCGGCTGGTCGTCCGCCGCGGGCGGCGCGCGTTCGCGCTCCTGAACAAGTTCCCCTACTCGTCGGGCCACCTCATGGTCGCGCCCTTTCGGCACGGGCCCGGCTTCGCCGGACTCGACGACGAGGAGGTGGTCGAGATCCATCGGCTCGCGGGGCAGGCGCTCGAGGCGCTCGCTGCGACGTACGGCCCGGACGGCTACAACCTCGGCTGGAACCTCGGCCGCGTCGCCGGCGCAGGGGTCGTGGACCATGTCCACCTCCACGTCGTGCCGCGGTGGGCCGGCGACACGAACTTCATGCCGGTGCTCGCCGACGTGAAGGTGCTCCCCGAGCACATCGCCGAGACGAGGCGGAGGCTAGCCGACGCCTGGCCTGCCTAAGGCGGTTCCGAATTGATTCAATCGGTTCGACCGGTCGTTTCAGACGGACGCGCGGGCAAAGCCCGCACGTCCTGAGGACGGCGCCGCCGAGTCGGCGCCTCGGGCGCATCCCAGTCGGCGCGCGTCAGCGCGTACAGGACGTAGTCCTCGCGGCCGCCGCGCGTCGGCATGAAGCCGCGCAGCGTCCCCTCGTACGAGAAGCCGACCTTCTCGAGCACGCCGCGCATGGCGGCGTTGCCGGGCGCCGTCGAGGCTTGGACGCGCTCGGCGCCCTCGCGCCTGAAGAGCCGCTCGACGAGCTGGCGCACCGCCTCGGCGCCGTGCCCGGACCCGCGGTCGGCCTCGTCGTAGAGCTCGACGCCGAGCTCGTAGACGCCCGGCGGGAACGCGTCGGGCGGGCAGCGGGCGTCGATCTCGCCGACGAGCCGGCCGCCGACGTCGATCGCGAGTCGCAGGGAGCCTTGGTGGAACGTGCCCGAGCGGGCGAGCTGCCGCTCGAGTGCGCGCCGCGCCATAGGTGTGACTCGCGTCGTCGGGCTCTGGCTCCTCGCTCGCGCCGCCCAGACGAGCTCGAACTCCTCGGGTCGGAAGGGACGGAGCGTCGTCACCGTGGGTAGATCGTCCGCACGTAGATCGAGTCGACGAGCCAGCGCCCGTCGATCCGCTTCAGGTCGACCTCGAAGGCCGCATTGCCGATCTTCGCCCCGCTTCGCGGCTGCACGCCGAGCTCGAGTCCGACGGAGTTCCGGAACGAGTACTCGAGCACCCAGGCGTGGAACTGCGTCCCGCGGGCCGGGTAGGCGTAGACGGGCACATCGCCGCGGGCCCACTCCGCCCGGGTCGAGTCGTCCCGCAGGCGCGGGGTCGCGACGGCCCAGCCGGCGAGCGGGTCGCGGCGCGTGACGACGCCGCCGACGAAGCGGTCGAGCACCGCGTTGATGGCGCGACGGTCGCGACCCGACAGCGGCACCTGGTGCTCGGGGGCGATCCGCGCGATCCGCCCGCTCGTGAAGTGCTGCACGGTCCCGTGCTTGTTCGGCACGAGCTCGACCACGAGCGCGACGACGCCACCGGCCAAGACGACCATGCCCACGTAGGTCAGGCGGCGACGGCGACGAGGCGACGACAGGAGCTTCAACGCGAAGAAGAGCGGACGACGGGGATCGAACCCGCGACCCTCAGCTTGGAAACCGACCGGGAGCCGCGTGGTTGGTGGCATTTCGCGCAACCATGCCAGAAAGCGACCGGCCGACACCGCTCGGGACGGGTGGTTCGCACACTGGCGCGGGCTTCGCCGATCACGATCACGCCGACTGAAAGAGCGATTTGCCGCCGACTCCAACCAGCCAACGGTTCCGCTGGATCGTAGGCGCGTCCGGTCGAGGGCTGCTCGCCTCGCGCCCGGCGCAGGTGCTGGAGCCGCCCGCTCAGCGCCTGGCGCGCGAGCGGGCTGGCGGAGACGACGATTGCCCCACGGCCGCTTGGGCCGTGGCCGTGGTCGCGCTCGGCGCCGTGCGATAAGCGCTGCAAGGGCGGACGAAGAAAAAACCGCATCGTGCGGTCATCGGAGGGATTCGGGGGTTGATGCACGTCGATAGCAGTGCGATGCTTCTACTCTCATACGCAAGCGGTCACCGCCGGCGCTATGGGCGGGCGCTGAGGCGAGACTGCAGCCGAGGGGTCGGCGTGGCGATCAGGGGTGATCGAGTCGCGCGTCGGCCCCTCGGCCCCTTGGATCTTTGAAGGTTCGCCCCGCTCAGTACCGACGCATCCTGAGCCGACCGAGCCTGGTGTCGGTCGCCGCGGTTGGCAGCCGAAGATCCTGGCCGAGCTGGAGATCTGCGCGCGTGGTGGGCCACGTCATTCAAGCCGCAACCCGAGGCTGGAGAGCAACCCGAGGCTGAAGATAGGTTCGATTCGTGCGTCGCTCCGCGGACTATGCGCCGAGGAGCCTGGGCGCCGTTCGCCACGGCGCACTGCGACCGCGTCTCTCCCCCGGAAACCCACGCTCGACTCGGGCGCCTCGGCGCGGCCGCGATCTTAGCTCAGGCCGATCGGACCACGATGCGGTGCGTACCGCCGATCCTCACTGACGCGCGACCAGCTCGTCGCGATAGGCGACGGCGATCGCCTGCGCACGGCTCCGAACGCCGAGCTTCGTGAAGATGTGCTCGAGATGGGTGCCGACCGTCTTCTTGCTGATGAAGAGCGCCTTCGCGATCTCGTCCGCAGCTAGCCCCGCCGCCAGCAGCCGAAGCACCTCGCGCTCGCGCGGCGTGAGCAGCGCCATCGACGTCTCTGCGGCCGGAGATGCGTGTCGCACGAGTCGGCGAACACGGGCAAGGAGCTCGTCCACGGCGAACGGCTTGACGACGTAGTCGTCGGCGCCGACGAGAAGCCCCGCGACACGATCGTAGGACTCCGTTCGCGCGCCCGAGAGGAACAGCACCGGGAGCTCCTCCCCTAGCTCCTCTCGAAGCACGCGGCAGACTTCGTAGCCGGACCGGTCTCCGAGCGGCACCTCGAGAATGACCAGCGCCGGCGGATTCTCGCGTGCGACCTTCAGCCCGACTTCGCCGCTGCCGGCCTGGACGACGTCGTAGCCCTCCTCCTCGAGCAGATGCGCGAGCTCCGCTCGCGCGCTCGCGTCTGCGTCAACGATCAGGATCGGGCGGCCGCCACCCAACGTCGTCGCTCATCCCCCTACCCGAGGTTCCGTGCCTCTGGTCGGCTCCTTTCCCTAAGGAAGTCGATCCAAACAAACCAGGTCGTTTCCCGAGTTCCACGCGCCTCGGGCTGTGGAAACGGGCTGTGGATGAAGCATTTCCGAGGAGGGCGAAGTGAGCGATAGCACCGGAACGCTGACGACGAGCACCACGGCTACCACGACGACGACCGACCCGACGACGATGGACCCGGCCGCGACGGCGACGACGGACGCAGTCACGACGGATCCGTCAGCGACCACGAGTTCTGCGACGGACACCGGCTCCGCGACGGACACTGCTTCGACCACGGCCACGTCGGATTCGACCGCCACAGTCGATTCGACCACGTCGACGTCCACCGACACGTCCACTGTGACGGCGTCGACGTCGGGGAGCGGGACGACGGCTTCGACCACCGACACGTCGTCGACTGCCGACGCGACATCCACTCCGGATACGACGGCGTCGGCGGGTACGACGACTTCGTCGACCGACACGACCGCCGCGACGACGCAGACGGCGTCGACCTCGTCGGATACGACCCAGACGACCGACACGGCGACGGTCTCGACGACTGGAACGACGTCGATGGGCACGGATGCCGTGTCCAGTGATTCCGTCCAAACGTCGACTTCGACCACCGGCAGCCTCACCGACACGACCTCGTCGGCCGGCACGACCGATACGACGACTACGGCCGGCGATGCCGCCGGATCGACGACCGACGCGACGACGGCTGCCGACGCGACCACGACCTCGACCACGAGCTC
>DASQWB010000169.1:0-3421 GCA_035640455.1 Gaiellaceae bacterium
GCCTCGACGATCCAGCCGTGCGCGTCCGGGTTGTTGCCGACGTGGTAGAGGCAGACGTCGGCGTCGCGGATCTGGCCCCGGGGGACAGCTTCGACCTCGATCCGCCGCGCGAGGGCGGGCACGAGGAGCTCGCTGTACTCGGAGATCCCCGTGCGCTCCGGCGGAAAGGGGGAGTAGTAGGCGACCTTCACGCGAGCAGGCGGTCGATCGCGTGGTCCCACGTCACCTGCTGCGCCAATGCCTTGCCGGCGCGGCCGAAGCTCCGCACCTCGTCGGGGTGCTCGCGCAGGAACCGGACGGCGCCCGCGAGCGCCTCGCCGCGCGGCTCGCAGACGAGCCCGGTGCGCCGGTCGGCGACGACGTCGAGCGGCCCGCCCGCGTCGGTCGTCGTCACGACCGGCTTCTCCGACAGGAAGGCCTCGTAGGGGACCATGCCGTAGTCCTCGTCGACCGGTGCGTAGTAGACGGCGAGGCAGCGGGCGTAGAGGGCCGCGAGCTCGTCGGCGGCGACGCGACCGGCGAAGCGGGCACGTCCATCCAGGCCATGTCGCCGCGCCAGCTCCTCGAGGCGTGCGCGGTCGGGGCCGTCGCCGGCGATCACCGCGCGGAGGCCCGGCTCGGCCGCGAGCGCCTCGAGCAGCAGGTCGACGCGCTTGGCGCGGTCCAGCCGGCCGACCGAGAGCACGAAGTCCTCGTAGGCCTCGCAGCGGAAATCGAGGTGCTGCGGCGGCGGCAGGACGACCTCCGCCTCGAGCCCGAGCGACGCGCGGAGCCGGTCGGCGACGTTGCGCGAGATCGCGGCCAGGCGTGTCGCCTCGCCGAGCGCTACCCGGTCGAGCCGGTGGATCGCCCGTCGCAGCGCCCTGTCCTCGGCCGACTCGTCGAACTGGCCGAGCTCCGTGCGGTCGAGGTCGTACGCCTGCCGGAACTGGTGGACGAGCCAGACCACCTTGCGCCGGTGGCGGACGACGTAGGACGGGAACTTCGTCCCGATCACGAGGTCGATCGGCCGGCCGTCAGTCTCCTCCAGGTCGACGAGCCGCCAGAGAAAGGCCTGGCTCAGCACGCGCGCGCCCGGGTACCACTTGAACGGGATCGTCACCAGCGCCGCCTGGTGGTCGCGCGCGTTCAGCTCGTCGACGAGCTGCTCGGCGAGCACCTCGGCGCCCCCGTGCGAGAACGGCACCTGCGGCGAGCAGACGGCGATCCTCATGTCCCTGGCCGGCCCCCGCGCCCGCCCGGCGGAGCCGGGCGGGCGCGGGGGCCTGACACCGCTGACGGTGCGAGCCCCAGGAACATGAGGTCGGCGTTCGCCGCTCACGTGCGGGCGAGGAGTGCGTAGTCGAGCGGGGCGAAGAGGATCTCGTTCAGGCGGCGGATGTTCGCGGCGAGGGCCTCGCGGGCCGCGTCGTCTTCCAGCTCGACCTCGCGCAGGCGCTCCTCCGGTGCGTTGAGGTACCGCAGCTCGGTGTCGCGGAAGCCGGCCTGCCGCGCGAGCAGCTCCAGCGTCTCGGGCACGAGCGGCTGCGCATGCGTCAGGTCGGCGAAGTAGTAGCGGAGCGCGAGCGGCGAGAGCGGGTTGATCGTCTCGGCGACGAGGACGCCGCCGGGCCGCAGCTTTGCGGCGGCGAGCTCGAGAAGGCGGACGAGCGCAGGTGGCGGCAGGTGCTCGACGACCTGGCCGGCGAAGATCCCTCCCAGCGAGCCGTCCTCCAGGGTCTCCAGGTGCGCGAGGAGGTCGGCCTGCTCGACCGGCAGGCCCTCGCCCTGCGCGAATGCGACCATGTCCGCGTCGGCGTCGACACCGCGCGCCTCGACGCCGGCCTCGAGGAGCAGCCCGACGAGCTCGGCGCGGCCGCAGCCAACGTCGAGCACCGGCGCGGCGTCGCGAAAGTCCTCGACGTAGGCGCGCTGCCGCTCGCGGATCTCGTCGGAGCGGCCGCGCATCCGGGCCTCGAAGGCGAAGTAGTCGGGAAGCGCGGCCGCGGCAGGCTGAGCGGCGACGGTGGCGGGCGCGGCCGCGGCGCCGTCGCGCCGGCGCTCGACGCGGGTCAGCCGCTCCTCGAGCTCGCCGACCCGCCGCGCGTCCTCGCGCCGCTGCGCCAGCTCGTGCTCGGCGCGGTCGAGGCGGCCGAAGGCGAGGTCGACCTCCTCGAAGAGCTCGTCGACGAGCTTGAGCGCGGCGTCGTTGAATGCGCGCTGGTCGGCCGCGAACGGCTCGACGTAGAAGCGCATGAGCCGCCGCAGCACCTTCTTGACCGGGTAGAGGAGGGCGCCGCGCAGGCCGGGCCGGCGGTCGAGCGGCCGCTCTGCGGTGACCGGCCACCAACGCTCGGCGACGCTTCGCAGGCGCGTGCGCACGAGGCCGCGGTTGAACCCGTCGGAGACGTCGAGCCCCGGCGCGTGCCGGACCTCCTCCTTCAGACGCTCGAAGAGTGCCGCGACATCGACCTGCTCGGGCGCAGAAACCCCTGCAGATGCGGCGGTTTCTGGCTCCCCCGCAGGCATCCGCGCATTGTAACGAGGGGTGGTGAGGGCACTGTTAGCGTTGGGCGGCGTGAGGCGCTCCTACGTCGTGACCGGGGGAGGCCGTGGCATCGGCCGTGCGATCGTCGAGCGGCTGCTCGAGAACGGCGCCGTCGTCGTGGTCGACCTCGATCCGGTCGACGATGCGCGGGTGGTCGTGGTCACAGGCGACGCATCCGACGAGGCCGTGGCCAAGGAGGCCGCCGACCGCGCGGAGGCGGCCGGGACGCTCACGGGCTGGGTCAACAACGCGGCCGTCTTCCGCGATGCGTCGCTCCACTCCGACGCGACGCGCGAGGTGTTCGGCCTGATCGCGCTCAACCTCGAGCCGGCCGTCGTGGGGTGTGCGGTCGCAGTGCGGCGGTTCCTCGCCGCGGGGACGGGCGGGGCGATCGTCAACGTCTCCTCCCACCAGGCGCGGCAGGCGGTTCCAGGGGCGCTCCCGTACGCGACGGCCAAGGCGGCCGTGGAAGGCCTGACGCGCGCGCTCGCGGTCGAGTACGGGCCGCGCGGGATCCGCGTGAACGCGGTCGCGCTGGGCTCGATCGCGACCGAGCGCTACGAGGCGCTCCTCAGCAAGCAGGATGCCGCGGGCGCCGCGCGGATCGAGGACGAGATGGCGCGGCTGCACCCGGTCGGGCGGATCGGCCGCCCGGAGGAGGTCGCGACCGTCGTCGCCCACCTGCTCTCCGACGAGGCGAGCTTCGTGAACGGCGCGACGATTCCCGTCGACGGCGGCCGCTCGGTACTCGGCCACGACCCCGAGGCGCGGCCGCTCTAGGCTCCCTAGCGTGGAGACCGCGCGGCTCGAGACCTTCAGCGACGGCGTGTTCGCGATCGCGATCACGCTGCTCGTGCTCCTCTTCGACGTTCCGGACCTGTCCGGAGGAGAGTC
>DASQWB010000170.1:0-6815 GCA_035640455.1 Gaiellaceae bacterium
CAGGACGTTGTCGACGGTGCCGAGGTAGATGTTGCCGGCGATCGACCGTTTCTCCGGCCGCTCGAGGTACACCTCGGCGACGCGGTCGTCCTCGAGGACGGCGACCCGCTGCTCGCCGACGTCGACCGAGACGAGGAGCTCACGCTTCGCGGGCGGGAGCGGCGGGCGGCGCGCCGGGACGCGCCGGCGCGAGGACGCCCTCGTCGAGCGCGTCTGCTTGCGCTCCGGGCGGTCTGGCTTCTTGGCGGTCTGGGCGCGCGGCTCGGCGCGCTCGGCGACCGCCTTCGTCTCCGTCTTCTCCTCTGCGGCTCGCTTGCCGCGGCCGCGGCCGCCGCGACTGCCGCGCCGGCGCTTCGGCTTCGGCGGGGTAGCGCCTTCCGGCGCGACCGCCTCAGTGGTCTGAACTTCCTCCTGTGGAGCCGGGGCCTCGAGCGGCGCCCGCTCCTCCTGCTGCTTTCGCTTCCTCCATCGCAACCAGGGCACTCGTTGTCTCCTCTGTGAGAGCGCGCAGCGAGGTCGCCGTCCGATCGGGGGCGCCCGTCGCGCTGCGCATGGTTGAAAAAGTCGGCATAGCCTTGTTTCAAGCCTAGCAACGGCTACCGAGGATCCGGTCTCGCGCTCCGTCCGACCGCGGTCCTACTATCGCCCGGATGAGCGACCGTGAGGTGGCCGCGTGGCGAGATCTGACGGAGGCCCAGGAGCTCTTGCTCATCGAGGAGGCGGACGCCTGGTTCGAGTACCTCGAGGCGATCCGGAACCTGCCCAGCTCCTCGCAGCGCTACCAGGAGGTCGAGCCGTGGGCGTGGGCACGCCTCCAGACCCGGGTGCGGGCGGTGAAGGCGAGGCGCGCGAAGCTGCGCCGCGCCGCCTGAGCGGTCAGCCCGTCGCCGCCCTCTCGGTCCGCGCTTCGAAGTAGCGCCGCGCCGCCTCGCCGAGCGCCCGCGTGCCGGCGTACGCGACGAGGCCCTTGAGGACCCAGCCCGCCACGGGGACGACGTCCAGGGCCTCGCGGGCGACGGCACGGAAGCCGAAGCCGGCGCCGAGGACGCCGAGGAGCTCAGGCAGGCGCTCGGCGTCGATCTCGACGCCGTACGCCGAACCGAGCCGCAAGACGAGGCGTATCTGGTTCAGGGTCAGCACCGGGAGGTCGGCGCCCGGGACGAAGACGGCGGCGCCGACGACCGCGTTTCGGCGCGCGAACGACTCGATCAGGTAGTCGCGGACCGCGTCACGAAGCACCGGCAGCCGCGCCGCGAGCGGCGTCGCCGCCTCGCCCAGCCGCGCCGCCAGGGCGCGTACCAGCTCGTCGACCGGAAAGCCCTCGCCGGGCCGCGCCCGGACGACGTCGGTGGCGAGGACGTGCGGGACGTAGCCGTCGAGCTTCGGCCCCGCGACGAGGCAGACGGCGGGCACTCGCGCACGCCTGGCCGCCTTCAGCACGTCCTCGTCCGCGGCCGACGGGCGACCGACGAGGACGTAGACGAGCGCGGCGGCACGGTCGAAGTCGTCGGGGCCGACGAGAGCGTTCGGGTCGCCGCCGCGGATGAGCTCGCGCACGAGCGCCGCCGCGAGCTCCGGCGCTCCGGCGACTGCCAACGCCCGCTCGTCGCTCGCCGCCAGGCGCAGCTCCTTGAGCACGCCCCAGACGGCGAGCGGCTTCAGGGCTGGCGCCGCCACTACCGGCGTTCGCGGCCGCGCGCGTAGATGGACAGGAGGACGCCCATCGCCACGAGGTTCGCGATCATCGAGGAGCCCCCGACGCTGACGAACGGGAGCGGGATCCCGGTGATCGGCGCGATCCCCATCGTCATGCCGACGTTCACGAAGATCTGGAAGAGGAAGCCGACGACGACGCCGCCCGCGACGAGCGCCGAGAAGTGGTCGCGCGCGAGGGTGACGATGCGCAAGCCGCGCCAGACGAGGATCAGGTAGAGGCAGAGCAGGAGCGATGCGCCGAGGAAGCCGCGCTGCTCGGCGAGCGAGGCGAACGCGAAGTCGGTCGCGTGCTCCGGGAGGTAGTCGAGGTTCGTCTGCGTCGATCCGGCGACGCCGCGCCCGTGGACGCCGCCCGCGCCGACGGTCGTGATCGACTGCGTGATGTTGTAGGTCGCGCCGCGCGGGTCGCTCGTCGGGTTCATGAACTGCGTCAGGCGGTGGATCTGATACGGCTTGAGCACCGGGATCCCGGCCGCCGGGAGCACCCACAGGACGGCGGTCGCGAACAGCACCGCCCCGACGCCGAGCCCCGCGAGCTGCGTCCACGGCGTGCCCGCGACGAAGAGGATCGCGGCGAGGGCCGCGCCGTAGACGAGCGCCGTGCCGAGGTCGGGCTGGAGGAAGACGAGGAAGATCGGGACGAGCGCCAGGCCGAGCGCCATGAGCGTCGTCCGCGGCTCGCCGATCTTCCGCGCCCGGTCGGCGAGGAAGCCCGCGAGCGCGAGGACGAACAGGAGCTTCCCGAACTCCGAGGGCTGGAAACGGAAGAAGCCGACGTCGATCCACCGCTTCGAGCCGCGGGTCGCGGCGCCGGCGAGGATGACGAGGAGCATGAGCCCGACCGTCCCGCCGAAGAGCCCGCGCCAGTAGCGCCGGTAGACGGACGGGTCGAGGAGGACGGCGCCGACGAGCCCGAGGCCGCCGATCGCGGCGTAGATCCCCTGGCGGACCAGGAAGTAGTTCGGGTTCCCCGGCACATCGTGCCGCGTGATGCCGGCGATCGCCCACAGGCCATAGGCGACGACCCCGGCGACGGCGGCGAGGAGCGTCCAGTCGAGGCGGCGGACGAGCGGCTCTTCGGCACGGGCCGCCCGCCGCGTCCGCGCCCTCGAGTGCCGGGTGCCGACGTACTCCACCATCAGTGGCTCTCCCGGTGACATTGGTCGATGCCTGGCGTTCGAGCACCAAGCGAGGCAAGGACGCAGGGAGCGTTCGGGCTGGAAAGCCCGGGCGCGACCGAGGACGCCGCATCGCGCAGCGTGAGCGAGCGCCAGGCGCCGCCGTATGTCGCCGGGAGAGCCACTTAGTCGGAGTACACGGGTCCCTGGGTCGTCGCCTTCACGGCGAAATAGTGCTCGAACACCTTGAGCGCCGCCGGGGCTGCGGCGTCACCTCCGTGGCCCCCATTCTCGATCAGCGCGCAGACGACGATCGCGGGGTTGTCGGCGGGCCCGTAGCCGCACCACCACGACTGGTCCATCATTCCGCTGAAGCCCGGAAGCTCGACGTGCTTCTCGGCTGTGCCGGTCTTGCCCGCGATCGCGACCGGGAACGAGCCGAAGATCGCGTTCGAGGTGCCGAAGCTCTCGTGCGTCGCCTCGAGAAGGCCGAGCTTCACCGCTGCCAGCGCGGACGGATCGAGGTGAATCCGCTGCGGCGGAGGCGGCGCGAAGCGCCGGCGGACGATCGCCGGCGAGCCGTCGCCGGCCGGCTGCTCGACGTCGAGGGCGAGGTGGGGCGTCACGAGCTGCCCGCCGTTCGCGATCAGCGCGTAGAAGCGGGCCATCTGGAGCGGCGTGACCGCGAGGTCCTTCTGGC
The DNA here is from genome assembly GCA_035640455.1 of Gaiellaceae bacterium. Classification (GTDB taxonomy): domain Bacteria; phylum Actinomycetota; class Thermoleophilia; order Gaiellales; family Gaiellaceae; genus AC-50. The sequence continues at coordinate 3,535 of DASQWB010000170.1, forward strand.
CGATCGCGAGCTGAACGGAGTCGCCGGGCTTCCAGAGCCGGTCGATCTGCCAGCAGCAGGGATCGGTCTTCTTCGTGAATCGCGCGTGCCGCCAGGCGATCGTCGGGAGCAGGCCGGCCGCCTCGGGCCCCAGGTCGATGCCGGTCGGGCGGCCGAAGCCGAAGCGCGACGCCCACTCCTGGAGCGGCTGCTTGCGGTCCGGAGGCAGCTTCCAGAACCGGTAGCCAAGTTGGTAGAAGTAGGTGTCGCACGAGCGGGCGAGGGCGACGGGCATCGTCAGCGGCGCCGCGATGTAGGGGTCCCAGTTCTTGAAGAGCTGCTTCGCGATCGTGATCCGCCCGGTGCAGTCGAGCGTGTCGTAGGGCGACACGAGCCGCTCCTCGATCGCCGCGAGCGCCGTGACCGGCTTGAAGGTCGAGCCGGGCGGATACGTGCCGGCGATCGCCTTGTCGACGCCGGGGTAGTTCGCGCGCGCCGCCGCCCTCTGGTCGAGGAGCGGCGCGAGCTTGCGGCGGTCGGTGCGACCGACGAGGAGACTCGGGTTGTAGGTCGGGTTCGACGCGAGCGCGAGGACCGACCCGTCGCGCGGGTCGAGGGCGACGATCGCGCCGCCATCCGCCGCCCACTGCCCGTTCAGCCTGGCGGCGTCGATCCCGTACAGGAGCGCCTGCCCCGCCGCCTGCTGGAGCCCCGCGTCGAGCGTCAGGCGGATCGAGTACCCCGGATGCGCGTCGCTCGTCTGAGCAGGGGCGCTCCGTGTCCGGCCGAGCGAGTCGACCCGGAGGTGGACGATCCCGGGCTGGCCGCGGAGGTATGCGTCGTACCGGCGCTCGATCCCAGACTGGCCGACCTCGTCGCCGGGCCGGTAGTCGCGCTTGTGCTCGTCGAGCTGCGCCTGCGTCACCTCGCCGACGGAGCCCACCACCTGCGCCGCGAGCGAGCCGAACGGATAGCGGCGGAGGAACGTCGGCGCCGCCTCGACGCCGCGGAAGTCCTGCCAGTGCTCCGAGAGGTACGCCACCTCGGGGATCCGCACCGACTCCTTGATCGTCACCGGCGAGAGCGGATCGGCGGCGTGCCGGCGGATGTCGCCGACGATCTCCGGCAGGGGCACCTTGAGCAGCGTCGAGAGCTTGCGCAACTCGTCGTAGCGGCCCTCCTTCGGCAGGTCGCTCGGCCAGACGATGATCGCCGTCCCGGGGACGTTCGTGACGAGCGGCCGCCCGTTTCGGTCGACGATCGGGCCGCGCGGCGCCTGGACGCGGATCGTCCGGAGCTGGTTGTTCTCGGCCGCGCGGAGGTAGTGCGAGCCGGAGAGCACCTGGAGCGCCCACAGGCGCAGGAGCAGCGCGCCGAAGACGACGAGGACGAGGACGCCGAGGATCCCCGACCGAGTCCGGAGCGCGCCGGCGATGCGCGGTGGGTCGGCGACGCGGCCGGACGCCGCGGAGTGGCCGTTCGCGGTCGAGGGCGCGCTAGCCAAGCAGACGCACCTCGGTGGCGAGCTCCGACCAGTCCTGCGGCCGGAGGAGGCGGCGGCAGAGTGCGTAGACGGGCGCCGTCAGGAGGAGGTTGAGGAGGATCGACGGGAAGAGCGCGTCGACGAGCACGAGCCGCGCCGAGACGTGGTCGCCAATCATGAAGTGGAGGACGAGCTCGCCGAACGAGGCGAGGACGGTGACGACCGCGACCGAGACGAACGGCGCGTGACGGCGGTCGCGGCCGGTCGTCTCACCGTAGCGTCCGATCCAGTAGCCGGCGACCGTGAGGACGAGGGACGTCAGGCCGAGCGTGCCGAGGTCGGCGGTGTCGACGACGAGGCCGGCGCCGAAGCCGCCCGCGGCGCCGAAGACGGAGCCGCGCAGGAGCGAGACGCCGACGAGCGTGAGCAGCAGCAGGTCGGGCGTGCCGCCTAGGATCTGCAGCCGGTTCAGGACCGTCACCTGGAGCAGTGCGGCGACGAAGAGCATCGCGCCTGCCTTGACGGCGTCGGCGACCACTAGTGCCCCTTCCGGTAATGGTCTCGCGTTTCTGGCGACTGCACGACGTCGCCAGGCAAGGACGCAGGGATGCCCGATATGTAGGCATATCGGGCCGACCGAGGACGCCGCATGGCGACGTCGTGCTCCGGCAGAAACGCCCTGACTATTGCCGGAAGGGGCACGACTACGGGAGCTGGCCCGCCCGCACCTTCGGGACGAGGACGATCACCGACTCGAGCGACGAGAAGTCGACGAACGGCCTCAGCTGGATGTCCTTGTAGAGCCCGACGTCGCTCTGTCCCACGTGCGTGACGACCCCGATCGGGATGCCGCGCGGGTAGACGGAGGGGAGCTTGCCGGCGAGCGTCCCCTGCGTCAGCACGTGGTCGCCGCGCTGCACGATCTGGTCCTTCGTCACCTGGTCGAGGATGAGCGTGCTGCCGGGCGAGGCGCCGTGTCGGACGAGGCCGGAGGCGCCTTTGAGGTTCATCGCCCCGACCGCGCTCTGCTCGTCGGTCAGGAGCGTGACCCGGGCGACGTTCGAGAAGACCTTCGTCACGTCGCCGACAAGCCCGGCCGGCGTCACCACGGGGTCGTAGCGCCGGATGCCCTGGTTCGAGCCGGCCTCGACGACGATCTGCTGCTCGAACTGGCTCGGCGGCTGGGCGATGACGCGCGTGTTCACAGCCCGGAAGCCGGTCGGGAAGTGGGGCCCCTGCTCGTACTTCAGGATCTTGGTCAGCAGGAGGTTGTCGTGGACCGCCGTTGCGTTCTGGTCGTAGAGCTGCCGGTAGCGCTCGAGCTCGGACTTCAGGCGCTCGTTCTCCGACCGCGCGACGGCGAGCCCGTGGAAGTAGTCGTAGACGTCGCGGAACGGCCTCGCGATCCGCTCGGCGCCGACCTCGAACGGGCGCAGGACTGCCGCGCCGACCCCCTGCGTCCGGTGGAGCGGGCCGCCGGCCGACTCGCGGAAGTAGACGGTGATCAGCGCGAGCGAGAGCAGCACCAGCACGCCCATCACGGCTCGCCGGGTGACGGCGCTGCGCGTGCGGGACGAGTACGGCGCGGAAGCGGAGCGCTGGCTTGGGGATCCCAGGACCGCGAGCCGCGCCGCGCGGGGTTCGCGGGTGCGGGGCACGAGCTGAGGCTAGAGGTTAACGCGCCCTTCGGCGCATCGGTACCTCCCATCGGATCGACCGGTCGATCCAGACGGACGCGCGGGCGAAGCGAACGGAGCCGTGGGTGAAGCCCACGGCTCCTCCAAACGGCACCGCAAGCGGTGCCTCGGGAACGGAACCG
>DASQWB010000171.1:0-14097 GCA_035640455.1 Gaiellaceae bacterium
CGACGTCGTCGAGGCTCTCAACGAACTCGACAACCAAGCAGCTCAGGCCGTCGGCGCCGGCGACGAGGAGAACCTGCGCCGCCTGCTCGGGCTGATGGCGAGCACGGTTCGCGACCGCGGCGAGCGCCTCGACGACGCCGACCTCACCCCCTCCGAGGGCATCGTCCCACCAGAGGATCTGAGTCTCGAGGAAGCGAAGCAGCTCTTCGACGGCGAAGGCCTGATCCCCGACCTACCCGGATAGTCCTGAAGCTTCCCCGGGCGCTCGACGTCCTCCGCGAGCGGCCGTTCCGGCTCCTCTACCTCGCGCGCGCGAGCTCGCTCTTCGGCGACGGGCTGCTCGGCGTGGCGCTCGCCTTCGCCGTCCTCGGGGTCGACAACTCGCCGTCCGCGCTCGGCTACGTCTTCTTCGCGCGGGCGCTGCCGACCGTGGTCTTCATCCTCGTCGGGGGCGTCTGGGCGGATCGCCTGCCGCGGCACCTGGTGATGGTGGCGTCCGATCTCGTCCGGTTCGGCACCCAGGGGATCGCGGCCGGGCTCCTGATCTCGCATCACGCGCAGCTCTGGCACCTGATCGTGCTGATGGCGATCTACGGCACGGGCGCGGCCTTCTTCCTGCCCGCCCAGACGGGGCTCGTGCCGCACACGGTTCCGGCGGAGCGGCTCCAGGAGGCGAACGCGCTCCTCAGCCTCACCTCGAGCGCGTTCTCGGTGCTCGGGCCGTCCGTGAGCGGCGTCCTCGTCGCGACGGTGGGCCCGGGCTGGGCGCTCGGCGTGGATTCGAGCACCTTCCTCGCGAGCGCCGCCTGTCTCGCCGGGCTCGAGCTCGCGACGACGATTCCACCCGCGCCACGGCAGCGGTTCCTCGCCGAACTCGGCGAAGGCTGGCGGGAGGTGCGGAGCCGGACGTGGGTCTGGGTGGACGGCCTCTTCTCGGCGCTCGGAAACGCGATCATCCTCGCGCCCTTCTTCGTGCTCGGCCCGGTCGTCGCGAAGCGCTCGCTGCACGGGCCCGCGTCGTGGGCGGCGATCGTCGCCGCGTTCGGGATCGGCTCGGTCCTCGGGAGCATCGTGGCCCTTCGGCTCAAGCCCCGGCGGCCGCTCCTGGTGGGCTGGACGGCCCTCACGGCCTTTGCGCTCCCCTCAGCGCTGCTCGCGGTGCCGTCGCCGACGGCGGCGATCGCGGCGGCGGCTTTCCTCGCCGGGCTCTCGCTCGACCTCGCGAACACGTTCTTCGAGACGACCCTCCAGCAGTACGTCCCGGCGACCGCCCTCTCTCGTGCCACGTCGTTCGTCTGGATGCTCGCGCTCGCGCTCCAGCCGATCGGCTTCGCGCTCGCGGGGCCCGTCGCCGGCGCGTTCGGCCTCCGCGCGACGCTCGTCGCCGGCGCGGTCTTCGCCGTGGTTCAGTGCACGATCGCGATCTCGATTCCGAGCATCAGGCGCCTCGAGCGGCTGGACGGCGGGCCGCGCGTAGCCAGCTCCGCCGGATGAGGCCGCTCCACGGCCGGACGAGCGCCCAGTAGAGCGCGAAGCGACGTCGCGAGGCCAGGTCGGCCGTCGACGCCGCGGAAGAAGAGCGCGGCCTTCGCGTAGCCGGGCTCGTCGAACGCGGCCCACGCCTCCGGCGAGGCGGGCCGGACGCGGCTGCCGCCGCCCGGCCGCCACGGCTGCCCGACGTAGCCGAGCACGAGCTCGTCCTCTTCGTCGACCAGCCGGTCGAAGCCGAGCCCGAGGAGCTCGTCCACGAGCGGCCGGTCTCTCGCCGCCTGGATTCCGCGCAGCGCGAAGAGCGGCCCGACGCCGGGCATCTCGCGCAGCGTCGCGGCCTTCACCGCGGCCAGCGCGGCGGCGGGCGTCGCGCTCATGCGCGTCGAATGACGCTCGCAGAAGTCGTACGACGGGATCAGCTCGTCGAGCACCCGGCTCCCGGGCCGCGGACGACGCGACCCGGAAGCGCCCCGGTGTGCTCGCCGTCCCGAACCACGAGCGTCCCGTTCACGGCCACGTGTAGGACCCCGGACGCGTACCGGTGCGGGTCGTCGTAGGTCGCGTGATCCTCGATCCGCGCAGGATCGAAGACCACGAGGTCGGCGAAGCAGCCGGGCTCGAGGCGCCCACGATCGGCCAGCCGGAGGTTTGCGGCCGGCAGCGCGGTGAGACGGCGGATCGCCTCCTCGAGCCGGAGCACGCGCTCGTCGCGGACGTACCGTCCGAGCAGCCTGGCGAACGCTCCGTACGCGCGGGGGTGCGTGCTGAACTGGAGGAAGATCCCCTCGGCGGCCGGAGCCCAGGAGTCGGAGCAGAAGCTCACCCAGGGGAGAGCGAGCCCGCGCCGCACGTTCTCCTCCGACATCGTGAAGTAGGCGGTGCTCACGCCGCTCTCGTCCTCGACGACCAGATCCATCGCGGCTTGCGCCGGACTCGTCCCGCGCTCCTCCGCCACCTGCGCGAGCGTCTTCCCGGTCAGCGGGCGAAGGCGATCGCTCTTGAACGCGAGCAGCCGCATGTTCTCGGGCCCGGCGAGGAGGAACATGTTCTCCCACTCGTCAGTCTCCGTCGTCATCTCCCGCTCGACCCGGGCGCGCACCTCCGGCTGCGACAGCCGCTCCCGCCAGACGTCGAAGCCGCCCTCCTGTACCCACGGCGGCATGGCCCCGTTCAAACCGGTCGCGCCCGCCGTGTACGGGTACATGTCGGCGGTGACGGCGAGTCCGCCCGCGCGCGCCCGCTCGACGCGCTCGACGACCGCGTCGAGCTTGTCCCAGTTCGACCTGCCGGACGCCTTGAGGTGGTAGATCTCCGAGCGGACGCCGGCCTCGCGCGCGATTGTGAGGAGCTCGTCCACGGCCTCGAGCCACGCGTTGCCCTCGCTCCGGAGATGCGAGATGTACATCCCGCCGTGCTCGGCGGCGACGCGCGCGAGGGCGACGAGCTCGTCCGTCGCCGCATAGAAGCCGGGCGCGTAGACGAGCGCCGAGGAGACGCCGACCGCGCCCTCCTCCATCGCGTCGGCGACGAGGCCTTGCATCCGCCGAAGCTCGGCCGGAGACGGCGGCCGGTCGACCGCGCCTAGCTCGTGCTCCCGGACCGTCGCTGCACCGACGAACGAAGCGACGTTCGGCGTCACCCCGCGCCGCACGAGGTGGTCGAGGTACTCGCCGAGCGTCGTCCACTCCACATCGAGGTCGATCAGCGACTGGGCGGCGAGCCCCTCCTTCATCGCTTCGTTCAGCGGCCCCATCGACGAGCCCTCGCCCATCACTTCGAGCGTGACGCCCTGCCGCACGTCGCTCTGCGCGCGCCCGTCGGCGATCAGCGACTCGGTCGCCCAGCTCAGCATGTTCACGAAGCCGGGCGCGACGGCGAGGCCGCCGGCGTCCAGCTCGACTCGGCTTCGGCCGGCCACTCCCCCGATTCCGGCGATCCGGTCGCCGCTGACCGCGACGTCACCCTCGATTGGCGGCCCACCCCGGCCGTCGTAGATCGTGCCGCCCCGGATGACGAGGTCGGACTCGTCGCCGCGGAGGGTCACACCGGAGCGTCGAAGAGCGCGAGCCAGCGCGAGAGGTCGGGCTCGATCGGCAGCTCGTGCTCGAGCTTCGCCTTCAGCTCGAGCTCCTCGGCGTTGTCGCGCTCCTGTTCCTTGCCGGTCGGTACGAAGGGCCAGAACGCGCCGCGCTTGTACCCGTAGATCCAGTAGACGGGATGTGCGCCACCGTCGAAGCGGAACGCGGCCGCGAGGAGCTGCGGCCCGAAGCCGCGCGCCTGGAGCTCGCTGCCGACGACATGGACGCTCGTGACGACGTCCTCGATCTGCGGGTCGCGGACGATCAGCCACTCGAAGCCGTACCGGTCGGACTGCTTCTCGATCTCGGCGCCCGAGTCCTTGGCCGCCGCGTGCAGGAGCTCGCGCATGTCTGCGTCGGCCTGCGTGAACTCGCCGGCCGAGAGCGGCTTGTAGACGATCGCGCCCGCGCCGCCGAACTTCAGGCCCGCGTCCATCTCGAGTGTGATCGCCGCCGTCGTCAGCGCGAAGAGGCGCTCCTCGGCCGGAGGCTTGAGCTGCTTCCGGCCGAACAGGACGTCGCGAAGTCCCACTACGGCGTCGGCCTTCCCATCTCTCGCGCGATCGTAGCCAGCCGGGCGAGGCGCTTCGCGAGCGGCGGGTGGTCGGCGAAGAGCTCGACCCTGCGCGGATTGACGGGAACGATGAAGAGCGGCTCGAGGCTCGCGACTGCGCGCAGGTCCTCGCTCGGGATCAGGCCGACCTCGCCGCTGAGCTTCTGGAGCGCGCTCATCAGCGCCGCGGGCCGGCCGGTCGCCAGCGCCGAGCCGGCGTCCGCGGTGTACTCGCGGTAGCGCGAGACGGCGAGCGTCAGGAGCGAGCCCCAGCCGTAGAGCACCGCTCCGACCGGCCAGAGGAAGAGCCAGAGGTAGAGCCTCGTAGCGACGTCGTAGAGCTCGAAGCCGACGGCGCGCGGGACGCCCGCGAGCGTCATCACCGCCGCGTCCGAATTCGCGAGGTGCGCGAGCTCGTGCGCCAGCACCGCCTCGAGCTCCTCCGGCTCGAGCCGCCGGCACAGGCCCTTCGACACGACGACGACTGCCCGCGATTTCCGCACCCCGACCGTGAGGCTGTTCGGAATCGGCGAGCGCGACACCGCGATCCGCGGCGGCCGCAGGTCGAACATGCCGGCGATCCGCGCGACGAGGGCGTGCAGGTCGGGCTCGTCCCGCGCATCGACGACGCGCGCGTCCACGGTGCCGAGGAGGCGCCTCTCTGCCCGTCCGTACTGCACCGCGGCCGCGACGACGAGCGCGAGCGCCAGCGCAGACCAGTACGGCCACCAGCTCGGCCGCACCGCGAAGAGCCAGACGAACCCCGCCGCGATCGCGGCGCAGGTCGCCGCCAGCAGGGCGAGGACGAGGAGCATCCGGACGACGAGCCCGGCGTCCCTCCGCCTCGCCCGCCCGCGCACTGCCGTCTCCTTACGCTACGGGCTGCCCCATCTGGCGCGAGATCTCCGCCAGCGCTGCCAGGCGCTTCTCGAGCGGCGGATGATCCATGAAGAGCTCCGCCGTGCGCTCCTTGACCGAGGTCGGGATGATGAAGAACGCGTTCATCCCCGCCACCTCGCGCAAGTCGCGCTGCGGGATCCGCATCATGTCGCTCGAGATCTTCTGGAGCGCGCTCATCAGGTACTCGGGGGCACCGGTGATCAGCGCCGAGCCCCGATCGGCGGCGTACTCGCGATAGCGCGAGATCGTCCGGATGAGGACGAAGCTGATCGCGTAGACGACGATCGAGACGAGCGTCACGATCAGCCACACCGGGACGGCGTTGTTGTTGTTCGAGTCCCGGCCACCGCCGAAGCCGCCGAAGAACCCGGCGTACATGCCGATTCGCGTCAGGAGCGCCGCGAGCATCGCGAAGAAGCTCGCCACGGTCATGATCAGGACGTCGCGGTTCGCGATGTGCGAGAGCTCGTGGGCGAGCACGCCCTCGATCTCCTTCGGGTCGAGCCGCCGCCAGAGGCCGGTCGTGACCGCGACGACCGCGTGCTTCGGGTTGCGGCCCGTCGCGAACGCGTTCGGCACGTCGGTGTCGACGACCGCCACGCGCGGCTTCGGCAGGTCGGACATGGCGCACAGCCGCTCGACCATGTCGTGCAACTCGGGCGCCTCGTTGCGCTCGACGATCTTCGCGCCAGAGGCCGCGAGGGCGAGCTTGTCGGAGGTGAAGTACTGGAAGAACGCCATGCCGATGACGATCACGAGCATCAGGCCGATGCCGGCGTTCAGGACGTAGAAGAGGACGAGCGCGAACGCGACGTAGAGGAGGCCGAGGAGGCCGCTCGTGAAGAGCATCCGCAGCGTCAACCCGGCGTCGCGACCGTAAGCCTTGCGTTTCATGGTTCGATCAGTCTCCTTGAAGGGGTCGCCTCGATTGTAGTTTTGCCGCTCCTGTGTCAGACGGTTGGTAGTGCCTCAGGTTGAAGATCCGGCCGCTACCGGCTGGACCTTCCCGCCCAGATGAGCCTCACCTATAGCCTCGCGGCGTGGCGATTCTGATCCGGTTGGGCGACGCGGCCGATGTCGATGCCGCGGTCTCCGTCTACGAGCGGTCGAACCTGGCCCGGCGCCAGGGTGTCTGGCGCGACCGGACGGCCCGGATCGAGCGCGTCAGGACGCAGCTACGCGACCCCGGCTCGTGGTTCGTCCTGGCGAACGACGGGTCGGTGGTCGTCGGGATGGCGTCCGCCGAGGCTCTCCGAAGCGACGACGGAGCAGGACCGGTCATACCCGGCGGCTGCTTCCTCAACTTGCTCTTCGTCGTTCCCGAGCGGTGGGGCCAGGGAATCGGCGGAGCGATCCTGGATGCGGTCCTCGCCGAGGCGAGGCGACGGCAGTACTCGCGGATTCACCTCTGGACGCACGACGACAATGAGCGTTCGCACCGGCTCTACAGCCGCCGTGGCTTCTCGCCGACCGGCCGGACCGCGGAGGGTGAGGGCGAGTGGGCGCGCGAGCTTCGACGATCTTCCAGGGCTCCGGACTCCCTCGACGCGGCGAGGCTAACAGCCACAAGGTAGGAGTCCCGCCATCTCACACTGAGCCACTACCCAGAGGCTTCCTTTGACGGCTTCGCAACAGAGGCCTTTGAGTAGACTCGCCCGCTGATGCGCGCCCGGCCCGTGATCCTCGCGACCTGCGTGCTCGTCCTGGCCGGCTGCGGGAGCGAAGGGACCGTCTCCCCGAGACCCGAGGCCGTAAAGGGCTCGGTGCCGAAGCAGACCTCGACGCAAGCCACCACGCAGGCCACGACGACGACCCCGGCGGGCGGCGGCACGACGACCTCCGGCGGCGGTGGCGGCGGTGCCTCCGGCAAGGCGCTCTTTGCGAGCAACGGCTGCAACAGCTGCCACACCTACAAGCCGGCAGGCTCGAACGCCAAGATCGGCCCTGACCTCGACAACCTGGCCCAGTCCGCGAAGAAGGCGAAGCAGCCGCTCGAGCAGTTCACGCGCGAGTCGATCGTGAAGCCGAACGCGTACATCGCGCCCGGCTTTCCGCCGAACGTCATGCCGAGCACCTTCGCGAGCCTCCCGAAGAGCCAGCTCGACGCGCTCGTCTCGTTCCTGACGAAGGGCCACTGAAGCTCTCGCCGGACTTCCCGGAGCGCGTCGACGCCTTCGCGTGCGACCTCGACCGGACGCTCGTCGGCGAGGACGGGCTCCTGCACGCGCGCACGCGCGAGGCGATCGCGGCCGCGCGTGCGGCCGGCGTCCACGTCGTCCTCGTTACCGGGCGGATGTTCCGGTCGATCCGGCCCTACGCGCTCGAGGGGCGCCTCGACGATCCCGTCGTCTGCTACCAGGGCGCCGTCGTCGCCGAGCCGCAGAGCGGCCGCTGGCTCCGGCACGTGCCGATCCCGCTCGACCGGGCCCGCGAGGCGATCGCGGCGGTCCACGACGAGGGCTTCGGCCTGAACTGCTACGTCGACGACGAGCTCTACGTCGCCGAGGTGACGCCGGGGGCGCGGCGCTACGCGGACTTCCAGCACCTCGAGCTCCACGCGGTCGGCGATCTGCTTGCCTGGCTCGACCGGCCGCCGACGAAGCTCGTCGTGATCCACGACCCGGAGGTCCTCGACGGCCTCGAGGAGCGGCTGAAGGCTCGCTTCGACGCGCGGCTCTACATCTCGAAGTCGCTGCCGTACTTCCTCGAGCTCGCGAGCCCGGACGTGACGAAGGCCTCGGGGCTCGAGTTCCTCGCTCGCAGGCTCGGCTTCGCGCGCAAGCGGACGGTCGCCTTCGGGGACGGCGAGAACGACGTCGAGCTGCTCGAGTGGGCCGGCTACGCCGTCGCGGTCGCGAACGCGCACGAGCGGGTGCTGGCCACCGCCGACCTCGTCTGTCCGAGCGTCGACGAGGAGGGCGTGGCCCAGGTCCTCGAAGCGTTCCTAGACTCTCACCGGTGATCGACCTCAAGGCCGCACGTGCCGACCCCGACCGCTTCCGCGCCGCCGTGGCGCGGAAGGGCTTCGACGGGGCGTTCGAGGAGCTGCTCGCCACCGACGAGCGGTGGCGCTCGCTCGTGCCGAAGGTCGACGACCTGCGGAGCCGCCAGAAGCTGGCGGGCAAGCCGACGCCGGAGCAGATCGAGGAGCTCCGGCGCGTGAAGGAGGAGCTCCAGCGGCTCGAGACCGAGCTCGCGGAGGCCGAAGCCGCGCGCGACGCCGCGCTGCAGCAGGTGCCGAACCCGCCGCACGAGTCGGTGCCGGACGGCGACACCGAGGACGACGCCGTCGAGATCCGCCGCTGGGGCGATCCGCCAGCGCTCGCCCAGCCGAAGGATCACCTCGAGCTCGGGCGCTTCGAGATGGAGCGCGCGGCAAAGGTCTCGGGGTCGCGGTTCGGCTACTGGATCGGCGACACGGCGCTGCTCGCCTTCGCGGTGTATCGCTTCGCGCTCGACCGGTTGGTGGCGCGCGGCTTCACGCCCGTCCTGCCTCCGGTGCTCGTGCGGGAGGAGGCGATGTACGGCACCGGGTTCTTCCCGAGCGAGAAGCACGACTATTACGAGATCCCGGCCGACGGCCTCTATCTCGTCGGCACCTCCGAGGTGCCGCTCGCCGGCCTGCACATGGGCGAGATCCTCCAGGCGCTGCCGCTGCGCTACACGGCGTTCTCGAGCTGTTTCCGCCGCGAGGCCGGGGCTGCGGGGCGCGACACGCGCGGGATGTTCCGCGTCCACCAGTTCGAGAAGGTCGAGATGTTCGTCTGGTGCCCATCCGAGGAGTCGTGGGAGGAGCACGACCGCCTGCTCGCGCTCGAGGAGGAGCTCGTCCAGGAGCTCGGCCTTCCGTACCGGGTCATGAACATCGCGGCCGGAGACCTGTCCGCGGCGGCCGCGAAGCGCTACGACATCGAGGCGTGGTTCCCGAGCCAGGAGCGCTACCGCGAGATCACGTCGTGCTCGAACACGACCGACTACCAGGCGCGGCGGCTCGGGACGCGGTTCCGGCGCGGGGAGGCGCTCGAGACGCCGCACACGCTGAACGGCACCGCGGCGACCGGCCGCTGGGCGCTCGCGATCCTGGAGAACTTCCAGGGCGAGGTGCCCGAGGTGCTGCGGGGCTACGGCGCGCCCGCTACCGTGACCCGCTAGGCGGGGTGCCGGAGCGGTCGAACGGGGCGGTCTTGAAAACCGCTGGCGGCCGAAAGGTCGTCCGTGGGTTCGAATCCCACCCCCGCCGCCATCGTGGAAGCGGGGCCGAAGCCCCGCTCCCATTGCCGTTTAAAGCCTCCCCGACTACTTCGTGAAATTGAAGTAGGCGACGTGATCCGAGTTGTCGCTTAGCCGCACGGTCAGCTTGCGGCAGGTCATTGCCCAGGCCTTGTCGGTCTTCCAGAGATACGTGTAGCGGTCGCTCGCGGGGTCGTAGGACAGGGTCCCGGCTGTGGCCGGGGTGCCGTCGACGAGCGCGCCCGAGGTGTTGCAGGGAGTGATCTGCTGGGACTTCGGATAGCCCGCAGCGAAGATGTTAAGCCCCTGGTTGCCGCCCAGGCTGAACTTCACCGGTACGCTGCTTCCGGCCTTGGCGGTGTTGAAGGTCGGCGGATTACGAACCGGAGAGAAAAAGCCGGTGAACGTGTAGCCGACGCGCTCATACGCACCGATGTCGCAGCCTCCGCCCTGAGGTCGGGAAACGCCGCGCTGGTCGGTGGCCGGGCAGTTGGCGAGTACAGCCGCGTCGATCGCCGGACTCCCCGACGGCAGCGCCATCGTCTGGGTTGGGCCGCCATTGTCGGCGAGAGGACCGAGCATCGGGTCCTGGTTGATCCCCGGGCAGGTCGCGTCGGGCCAGCTCAAGTTGCCGAGCCCCGCGATCACCCCAAAGGTCGCGTCGCAATTCCCACCGGCGGGACTGTTCGCCACGATGCTGTTCTGGAGACTCACGTTGCCGAATTCCGAGCGGATCCCACCTCCGTTTGCCGAGGAGTTGCCGGAGAAGGTGGAGTTCGTGACCGTGACCGTGGCGTTGGTGTAGATCGCGCCTCCCTGGTATCCGGAGGCGTTCCCAACGAAGGTGCTGTTCGTGATGCTCATCGTGCCACCGCCGGCGTCAATGGCGCCGCCGTAGCAGTACGTACAGGTGGATCGAATTGCCGACGAAGGTGGTTCCGGTGACGGTCGCCGTGTTTCCCAGCTGGGCAATCGCCGCTCCGTACCCGTTTCCTGAGTTCCCCGAGAACGTGCTGTCCTTGACGATGAGCGCGCCCCCGTTGAAGATCCCGCCCCCGTAGCCAAACGTGATGTTGTTGTTGGAGATCGTCGTGTTCTCTACGGTGAGTGATCCGGCGTTGTAGATACCGGCGCCAGTTCCCGCTTCCAGGCCGTCGGCGATCGTCACGCCCACGAGACTTGCGGTGACGCCGGAACCTATGTCCACCACGCGGCCGTTGTTGTTTCCGCTCACTGTCAGGCTGGCAGCGCCTGGCCCATTGATCGAGAGATCGTCGGTCACGGACAGGGCGCCGCTAGTGAGCGTGATCGCCCCGGTGACCCCGGAGCCGAAGGTGATCGTGTCTGCCCCGGCCGACGCGTTCGCGTCGACGATCGCCTGGCGCAGCGATCCCGCGCCGGAGTCGTTCGTGTTGGTCACGGTGAATGTGGCTGCCTGAGCAGGCGCGGCGGAAGCCGCCAACGCCGCCGCGACGGCTACCGCTCCGCCGGCCAGCCGCAGGCGCCCGAATGAAGGACGGAAGAACATGAAGACCTCCTCGCGCATGAACCGTGTGGCATGCGGGGTTCCCCGGGACGGCATCCGCCGCCCGTAGCGAGGCTCCATGGACCCCTTGCCGCGCCTGCCACAGGTCTCCCCTAGTTCCACCAGTGAGGCTACGCCGTTGTGACGAATGTTTCAAGGGGGAGAGACCGCCTGCGGCGGTCGGGAGCCCTTAGCGCAGCGAGATCCGCGCGCAGCTCTGATCGCTCTCGTTGTCAGAGCGGTCCCACGCCCACACGCAGAACTTGTACGCGCCCCGCGGGCGGCGGCTCGGCGCCTTCCACACGAGCGACCGCAGCGCACCCGAGTCGACGGGGCCGAGGCCGCTGCTCGAGCTGAAGAGCGGCTTCGAGCCGCGGTAGACGCGCACCAGGCGACGCGCGACGCCCGTCTCGTCCGAGACGCGAAACCGCAGCGTCAGCCGCGCGCCGTAGCGACCGGAGGAGCGCAACGCCTGCGTCTTCGGGGCCATGACGTCGAGCACGTCAGCGCCGAAGTCGCGCGAGCCGGTGGCGCCGGAGAGCGGGTCGCGGACGTCGACGTGCGCCTCGAGCCGCTGACCTCCGACGTCCGCCGGCAGGCTCCACGTGCAGCGGACGGTGCCGTTGTCGAGACGCTGCTCGGTCGCCTCGAGCGTGCGGCTGCCGACGTGCGCGGTGCATGTGACCGAGGCGTCCAGCACAGTCACGCCGTCCTGATAGGTCACGTCCGCCGTCGCGGAGGCTGACTGCCCGCCCTGGACCTGGCCGGTGAAGCGAGGCTCGCCGACCACGACCGCGTCGTCGGTGCTCTTGCCCGTCGCGAGCTGCACGGCGGCCGCCGCGTTCAGGATCCCCCAGCCGTGGTCCGGCGACCAGGGCGCTCCCGGCGCGCGGGTGGCCGACTTGAGCAGGATGCTCACGACCTCGGAGCTCGTGAGCTCGGGCTTCGCCGCCCAGACGAGCGCAGCGACTCCCGCGGCCTCGGGCGCGGCGAACGACGTGCCGTCGGAGTAGCCGTAGCGGGCACCTGTGACGGGATTCGTGAACTTCGTCCCACAGGCCGAGTCGAACAGGGACGCGACCGACGGCAGCGCGCCGAGGACGCCGACGTTGCAAAGGGGCTTGTCGGTGAAGGTGCCGGGCGCGAGGAGCGACAGGTGGTCGCCCCAGCTCGACCACGACGCGGGGCGGTCGGCGGCGTCGCTCGCGCCGACCGCGAGCCCGTAGCCGGGCGCGCCGCCGGCCGGCTGGAGGTACGCGGCGGGATAGTCGACAGTGCCGCCCTCGTTCCCCGCAGCCGCGACGAGCAGGACGCCCTTCGAGATCGCGTAGTTCATCGCGTCCTTCTCGACGAGCGAGATCCCCGAGCCGCCGAAGCTCATGTTGATGATGCGAACGCCCGCGTCGGTCAGCGTGTGGATCGCCGTCGCCATCGTGTACGAGTCGAGCTCGAGATCCTTGACGATCATGAGCCGGCAGCCGCCGCAGAAGCCGGCCATGCCCTGGCCGTCGTCGTTCGTCGCGCCGATGAGCGACGAGACGAACGTGCCGTGGCCGAGCGTGTCCAGCGAGCTTGTGGCCTGGTCGAGGAAGTACCAGCTCTGGGCGACCTTGCCGGCGAGATCCGGAACGGCTGCGTAGCCCGTATCGATGACCCCGACCACGATTGCCGGGCTGCCGCGCTCGACGTTCAGCGCGCGGTCGACGCCGACGTGTGAGAACTGCCACTCGTACGGGACGCGGCTCACCGGATCGAGCGCGGTCGTCAGCGGGTCGTTCCGCCGGTGGAGCGTCGCCCGCTCGCGGACCGGCTCGACGTAGCGCAGCCGCGCGTCGCTCCCGACAGCGGCGTCGAGGGCTCGTAACCTGTCGGCGCCGCCGGTCACCTCGAGCGCCCGCAAGCCCATGTTCAGCGAGACGGGCGAGACGCCGTAGTCGCGCGTGACGGCCGCACCGTCGGCGCCTTCGGCGAGTCCGACCACCGCGCGTCCCCCGGCGAACATGACCGCCGCGGCCATGCCCGTGTGGAGTCGCTCGCGCGACCAGCGCATCGGACGGAGCGCGATCGGCCGCGGCGGGCTCACGAGGAGGCGGCTCGGCCGGAGGTCGGCCCGGAGCGTGACGGACCGAAGAGGAGTCCGCGCGGCTGCGGGCCCTGGCAGCGAGGCCAGCGCCGCGAGCCCCGCAACGATCAGTAGCCGCATGCGCATGTGAGGAGGGGATGAGGCTCCGGAGGAGCGTGAAGAGCTTCGACCCGAGCGGGTGCGCGCCACATCACCCCTACGGGGGTCAAGCGCTAGCGTTCGCCGGCGTGGTTCGCGTCACCTACGAGCTCGAGCCGGCGGAGTGGGCCGAGGAGCTCGCGCGGCTCGAGTCGATCGGGCTCCCGGACGGCCCGGACGAGGTCCGCGGCGAGGTCGTCTCCGTCGAGGACGGGAGGGCCGTGCTCGACTTCCCGGACCGCAACTGGGAGGGTGACGTGACGCTCCTCGTCTCCGCGCTCGTCGCCGGCGAGTGGGCCGATAGCGCCGCGCTCCGACGCTGCCGCCTCGTCGCCCTCGACTGGCCGGACGGCCTCCCCGGCCCGGCCTTCGAGCCCGTCGATCGGGTCGTCGTCGGCGCGATCGTCAAGCCGTCGCTCGGCCTCCGCCCCCGCGAGGTCGCCGAGACCGCGGCCGCCCTCGCGCGCGGCGGCGCCGACCTGGTCAAGGACGACGAACTCCTCGGCGACCGTGAGTGGTGCCCGCTCGAGGAGCGCGTGCGAGCGGTGACGGCGGCGATCCCGCCCGAGGTTCGCTACGCGCCGAACCTGAGCGGGTCGGCCGGCGGGCTCCTCGTCCGCGCCGAGCACGCGGTCGAGCTCGGCGCGGGTGCGCTGATGGTGAACGCGTTCGCGCAGGGCCTCGACGCGTTGCGCCTCCTGCGGGAGGCCGACCTCGGCGTCCCGCTCTTCGCCCACCGGGTCGGTGCGGCACTCTGGCTGCGCGGCTCGTTCGGGATCTCCGGCACGGTTCTCACCGAGCTGACGCGGCTCTGCGGCGGCGACTACGTCCAGGCAGGATCGTTCACGGAGCAGGTCTTCGACGGCGAGGACGAGGTGCGCGCCCAGGTCGCCGCTTGCCACCGCCCGCTGGGCGTGCGGCGCTCGACGGCCGTTCTCGGCGGCGGCGTCGGGCCCGAGAACGCGGCCGAGCAGGTGCGCCGCTCCGGCGCGGACGGAGGGCTGATGGTGCTCCTCGGCGCGCGCGCCTACCTCCATCCGGGCGGCGTCGAGGAGGGTGTGCGGGCGACGGTCGAGGCGGTGGCGCGATAGCCGCCGAG
>DASQWB010000172.1:0-4979 GCA_035640455.1 Gaiellaceae bacterium
GGGAATCAGCTTCAATATCCCCGCCGACGTTCTCGCGCCACGGGGCCACACCTGAGCCGCCGCTGCCAGAGTCGAACCCCCGGACACACCCGCGCACGACCTGTTCCTGGTCAAGCTCTGGGTCAAGCGACCCGTGGACGAAGAAAGGCGATCCCTAGCGAAACCAAGGCGGCAACGCATCGCTTCTTCAAAGCCTGTTACGACCAACCGAGAGCGGTGATGAGCGATGCGCGCGTCGTCTACGGCGGCGGCAAAGCGTGCGGCGGCCGACCGGCATGCCAGACTCGACGGGTTTCTGATGATCAGGAAGGGCGAGCTTCGCGTCGCTGATCGCTATTGGTGGTGTGCGGCGGGTGTCGGCATCGCCCTCCTGGCACCCGGATGGGGTGCTGGTGCCACGACGGATCCCCGCGTCGCAGGCTCATTCGCCGCCATGGCTTGGGGCCGGCGCGACCTCCGGCAAGCGGGCAAGTCTGCCCTTAAGGGTCTAATTTGTTCGTCTGTCCGGACTGTTCGAGAGAATAAGCCGTTGTTTTTCTCAAGGTTTTCTGAATCCCTAGCTACCGCCCCTTCAAATATTACAAATCCTGGAGTACGTGTACTGTATGCATTCGCACGCGCGTTATTGATGACTCGCCACGCATCCGGACGATGACGAAGGAAAGCTCCAGCTTGAAGCGTGATTTAGAAGGACTTCGGCGCCTGCGTGAGGCCGGGGACATCGCCGGGCTCATCCGCGCATTGGCAAGTCGAGAGGAGAAGAAGGGCTACACGTTACGCGGGCGAGCTGCGCGATACCTCGGAGAGCTGCAGGCCGAATCGGCCCTCACGGCGGTCGGCGAGCTGACCACAGACCCCGCGCTCCACGCGCGAGAATCGGCGGTATACGCCTTGGGTCGAATTGGACGTCCGGAAGCGCTGCCCGTCCTTATCGCAGCACTCGGCGATCCGACGGTGCGCCCGGTAGCGGCGGCCAGCCTCGGCGACATCGGTGACGCACGTGCCGTACCCCACCTCGTCCAGGTGCTTGAGGATCCGAAGTTCTTGACACGCGCAACGGCGATTAACGCACTGCTACGGATAGACGACCGAAGCGGTCGCGAAGCCGCAGAACGCCGACTTCAAGCCGAATCGTGGGTGCGGACTCTGGGTCTCACGAAGCACCTCCGACGACACCGGCGCCGCGTCCGACGTCTCGCCAACGCGTCGCCTGACGAGCGGGACGATCAGAAGCGCTAGGAGCTTTGTCGGAACCGGCAGACCCGTGGTGCAACGGTAATCGGTCCGAGCTTGAGCAGGGCCCGGGCTGTGCGAGCAAGCGGCAACGCGCGGTGGCGTTCGGCAAGCCCCGGGCCCTTCAGGGTAAAGCCGTGACGACCAAAAAGGTCCTGCAAATCCCACCGATTTCCAGCGGTAAGGGCCGTGTCGACGCGTCGATGCCTCGACGCGACCTCCTTCGAGCCCGAGCGGCGGCTGACATGTGGTAGACAGCGAGGCCCGGTGAGCGTCTTCCGCCGGTCCTCGAGCGTTGGCGCGCCGACGTGGTCGGCCCGACGACGAGGATCCGCTCGTCTTCGCCGGAACGGCGAGCCCGAAGCTCACGGATGCGATCTGCCGTGAGCTCGGCGTCCCGCGCGGGAACGGTGAGGTCATCGGCTTCTCCGAGGGAACGCTGTTCGTCCGCGTGCTCGAGAATGTGCGCGGGCGCAGCGTCTATCTCGTCCAGTCGACCGTCTTTCCGACGAACGACAACTTCGTGGAGCTCTTGTTCTGGATCGACGCGTTCAGCCGGGCGAGCGCCGATTCGGTCACCGTCGTGATCCCCTACTTCAGCTACCACAAGGGCGACAAGAAGGACGAGCACGGGTGTCGATCCGCGCGCGCGTCTGCGCCGACGCGATCGAGGCCGCCGGCGCCGACCGCGTCGTGGCACTTCGATCTGCACGCGCCGCAGATCCAAGGCTTCTTCCGGATCCCGGTCGACGACCTCTACGCCTTGCCGTACCTCTGCGCCGCGATCCAGCGGATGGAGCTACGCGATCCCGTCGTCGTCGCGCCCGACGCGGGGTTCGCGAAGCGGGCGCGCCGGTTCGCGCGCCGGCTGGACGCGCCGCTCGCGATCGCAGACAAGGTTCGGAAAGGCCATGACGAGACGGCCGAGCTCGTCGAGATCATCGGCGACGTCGGCGGGTGCGACGCGAACATCGTCGACGATTTCACGATCAGCGCCGGGACTCTCGTCGGGCTCGCGTCGAGGCGCTCCATCGATCCTTCGGCGAACACGCCATGCGTGACGACCGCCGTTGCCGAGCGAGCGCCGCGCGCGACGAGTTGCTCCGCCGCCTCGACGATCAGGCGCCTCGTCGTCACGGACTCGATCGAGACGCAACCAGCGGCGCTGTGCGCGAGAAGGTGAGCGTCGTCTCGATCGCGCCGCTCTTCGCCGAAGCGATCACGCGGATCCACCGCCGCGAGAGCATCAGCGTGCTCTTCCGCGATTAGGCGCGCAGACGGTCATTTGGGCTAGGAGAACGAGGCCAGCCCGAAACGTTCCAGATGCCTTCTAATAACGGCCTGAGGATTGTGTGCGGGCGATCGCCCCGGCGGCACTCGCTCAACGAACGCGGCCCAAGGCGCAGCCGCGTGGTCAAGTTCTGGTCAAACGACCACGACGAACACCCGCAAGCAGCCGCGAAGTGAACAGCCCAGAACGGCTTCGCCAGCGCAGATCGCGCTTAGTGGCGAGTCACCGCGAACGCCTTCCTCCAAATCGCACCCAGGAGGTCGCCGGTTCGAGTCCGGCTAGCTCCATCTCGCAAAGGCCTGCCAAAGTGGCCTTTATGGAGACGCCGGAAGCTGTGGAAAACCGGCCGTGGTCAAGTTTTGGTCAAGTAGCCGCGCGCGCGCCGCCTCGCGGCCGCCACGGAGCCTGACCTCGGCTCCCACGGTGCCTACGTTCCGATTTACACTTGCGTTGCGGTGAGCGGCAACCGTGACAGGCTCGCGCGGGGGCGGCTGTGGTGCTTCGGCCGGCTACGGTCGTGATCGTCGCCGTAGCGACCTTGCTCGGGTGCGGGCAGAAGAAGGCCGAGACGACGCCCGAACTGGAGCTCCCGCCGTTTATCGTCAAGCTCGACCGGAGCGACGGCTTCTCCTTCGACGAGCACCTCGTCGTCAAGGACTTCCGCAGCGCGACCGTGCGCTTCCGGTACCGCGGCCCGAACGACCGGCGCGGCACGCGACGCTTCACTCTCTCCCAGGCACAGTTCGACCGCCTCACAAGTGCCCTCGCGCGCGCCCGGGGCTTCGCCGGCCTTCGTTCGCGCTACGGGAGCTCGGAGAGCTCCGAGGCGGTGACCGATTCGGTCACCTACCGCGGCCGGACGGTCGTCGTAGACGAGACGGCCCTGAAGCGGGGCAAGGTCCCGGAGGGGCTCACACGCGTCCTCTCGCTGCTGAACCGGCTGCTCGACTCGAAGGTCCCGACACCACGGAATCTAGCTCCCTAGATCGTCAGCCGGACACGGGGCGGGCGCAGGGCGCTTAGAAGCCGGACGCGATGGGGGCCGTGGGGTGCAGAAACCCGATCGGGTGAGTTACGAGGGCTGCTGAGGCGGCGGTAGCGTCGGCGTCCCCCGTCTGCTGGAGATCGCCTTTGCTTGTGTCAGCCCTGTACATCGTCATTTACCGCCTGCTGGAGTTGATCGTGCTAGTCGGACGCTGCGATCGAACGAAGAATTCTCGTGCTCCGCCACGAGCTTTCGATCCTTCGTCGGCAGGTCAACCGGCCGCGGTTCGAGTCGCACGACCGCGTGCTGCTTGCGGCGTTCAGCCGGATGTTGCCACGCCGCTCGTGGAGCGCCTTCCTGGTGCAGCCGGAGACGCTCCTGCGCTGGCAGCGCAGGCTGGTCGGGCCCATCGCCGCTCGGCCGGACGACCGAGCCGGCATCCGCGGCCCCTCGGCACCGACCGGGTTGCCGCAGCTGGTTCCGGTCAGCGACCACGGCGCGTTCAGCTGGCGAGATGCTGGCATCGGCGCGCTCGCAGCGCTGGCTGCGATCCTCCTCGCCGCCTCGGCGACACTGGCCGCGCTTTGGCGGCGACGCGTCAGCCACCCCTCGGCGGACTCAGCGGGTAAGCGCGCACACCACCCCCCGAGAACTTGCCGCCAAACCCGAGCGCGTCCCACGACAGCGGGACCCGCTCGGCATCGGCCCCGCGGGGTGGCATGCGCTTTGGACGGTGGCGGGTCGGCGTCGAAGCTTCCGGGCCGGTGACTACATCACCGCGCCGGTGTCCTAAGACGTCACGAGGCGAAGGTCAAGAGCGGCACCGACGACGGCCAGGTCGGCTTCTGGTTCCTCTTTGCGCCACGCGCGGGTGTGCTCGACGCCACCTACCGCAGGCTGGGCAAGAGCCCGTCAGAGCTCTTCCCCCTCCGCTATCGGGCACTCGTAGAGCGTCGTCGAGATCACCTGAGCCCCGAAGGGTCTTCGCGTCGAGACTGTGAGCGCCAGAGCGCCGCGAGGCCGATCAAGCGAGGCCGATCGGCCGTGTCATGAACGACTGAGGGGAGCGCCGCGGTGGCGCTCCCCTCGTTTTCTCGTTGTTCTCGTTCTGGCTACTTGACGAGCTGGATGTTGATCGACTTGTAGGTGCCGTCGTCCAGCCCGATCTTCAGCGTCCAGGTTCCCTGTGAGAAGCTGACAGGGGTGGAGCTGCCGGGGTTTGTGTACCCGAGCTTGGTCGAGAGGTTGAAGATGTACTGCTGCGCGGTCGAGTCGTAGCGGAACAGGTTTCCGGTCGTCGAGGCCGCGGTCGAGATCGCCTCGTCGACGCCCGGATCGGGAGCGCTGTCGCCCTTCGCGACGTAGAGCTTCGCGACCGCGTTCGAGATCGGGATCGAGCCGCACGTGAGCCGGAACTTGACCGGCACCGTGCTGCCGAGCTTGAACCGGCTCGAGCCGTCCGAGTTGATC
>DASQWB010000173.1:0-8791 GCA_035640455.1 Gaiellaceae bacterium
CCCCACGCTGGCTAGGCGATTCCCCGTAGGTCCCGGGGACGCGCCTCTACCCGCTGGTACCTCCACTGCCCGAACTGTCAATACTCACTCTCGGACCACCTCCTTTCCGCGGTAGACCGCACTTTAGCGGCTCAGCGCAGCACGACGGAAAGCTCGAGCCCGCGGTCGAGCGGCACGGTCACCGACTCCAGCATCGGGTCGGCCTCCCGGGCGCGGGAGTAGGCGCCGAGCGTCTCCTCGTGGGACAGGACGTTGTCGGCCACGACCAAGGCCCCGGGCTCGAGCTTCCCACGCGCGAGCTCGAAGAGCCGCTCGTAGTCCTCCTTCTCCGCGTCGAGGAAGACGACGTCGAAGACGTCGTCGATCGCCGGCAGCGTCTCGTAGGCGTCGCCCTCGACGAGATCGGCCCAGCCCTCGAGCCCGGCGTCGGCGACGTTGCGCCGCCACGCCTCGATCTTCACCGGGTCGTTCTCGAGCGAGAGCACGCGCCCGCCGAGGTAGCGGACGCCGGCCGCGAGCCAGATCGTGGAATACGCTCGCGAGCCCCCGATCTCGAGCACCTCGCAATCCGTCTGCGGCGCCACCAGGGCGAACAGGAACTGCCCGGTCGTCCGCGCCACCTGCCGCGCACGAAGCTCTCGCGGCACGCCCTCCTCCCGCTCGCGCGCATCCTCCGCCTCGAGCCGCGCCAGGACTGCTCTTACGCGATCGTCGAGCATGCGATCTCCCGCTCGACCTCCTCGCGAACGATGCAGTCGACCAGGTGGTCGTTGACGACGCCGCAGGCCTGCATCGTCGCGTAGACCGTCGTCGGCCCGACGAAGCGGAAGCCGGCGGCGCGGAGCCGCTTCGACAGCGCGACCGACTCGGGCGTCATCGAGTGCCAGTCGGCCGCCGTTCGCGGCGCGCGCCCGTCCACGGGCCGGTGCGACCACATGAGCTCCGGAAGCCGCGTCCCAGCCTCCCGTAGCGCGAGCGTCGCGCGAGCGTTCGCGATCGCCGCCTCGATCTTCCCGCGGTGGCGGACGATGCCGGCGTCGCCGAGCAGCCGATCGACGTCAGACGGCCCGAAGCGCGCCACCGCCTCCGGCTCGAAGTCGGCGAAGGCAGCACGGAACGCGGGCCGCCTGCGCAGGATCGTCAGCCACGATAGGCCCGACTGGAAGCCCTCGAGGCAGAGCCGCTCGTAGAGCCCGCGCTCGTCGGTGACCGGCCGGCCCCACTCGTCGTCGTGGTAGGCGACGTAGGCAGGATCAGCGCTCGACCAGCAGCGCCGCTCCTCGCTCACGCGACCTGCACCTTGACGATTCCGTCCTCGACGCGCACCGGGAACGTCTCCACCGGCTCCACGGCCGGAAGCGTCAGCGGCCGGCCGGTCCGGATGTCGATGTGCGCGCCGTGGCGGGGGCACACGGCGTAGCCTTCCTCGACGTCGAAGTCGCCCTCGGCGAGCGGGCCGTCGTCGTGCGAGCAGCGATCCTCGATCGCATAGAACTCTCCGCCAAGGTTGTAGACGCCTAGTGAGAGCTCGCCCGCGTGGACGATCTTCACCTCGCCCGGCGGCAGCTCCTCGACCGGGCAGACTTCGAGCTCAGCCAAGCGTCAGGTCGTCCAGGCCCGCAGCTTCCTCCGGAAGCGGCGTCCCCTTGCCCTTGTGCAGCGCGACCTTCAGCGTCCAGAGGCCGAGGAGCGCGCACTTGAGCCGGATCGGCGTGAGCGGGATCCCGACCTCGTCCAGAAGCTCGTCCTTCGAGAGCGAGGCGACCTCGGCGGCGCTTCGGCCCTTGACCATCTCCATCAGCATCGAGGTCGCGGCCTGGCTGATCGCGCACCCGCGGCCGGAGAACTTCACGTCCTCGATCGTGTCGCCGTCCGGCTCGAAGCTGACGTAGATCGAGACCTCGTCGCCGCAGAGCGGGTTCTGCCCGTCGGCGCTCGCGTCGGCGTCGTCGATCACCCCGTGCCCGCGGGGGTTCTTGTAGTGGTCGAGGATGACCTCGCGATACAGCTGGTCGCCAAAGTCACTCATGCGAAGAGCTTCCGTGCCTTGTGCACGCCCTCGACGAGCCGGTCGACCTCCTCGGGGAGGCTGTAGAGGTAGAAGCTGGCGCGGTTCGTCGCGGCGACGCCGAGCTTCGCCATCAGCGGCTGGCAGCAGTGGTGGCCGGCGCGGATCGCAACCCCGTCCAGGTCGAGGATCTGCGCGACGTCGTGCGGGTGCACGCCCTCGAGGTTGAAGGAGACGATGCCGGCGCGCCGCTCCGGCGGCGGGCCGTAGAGCTTGATCCCCGGCACCTCGGCGAGTGCGTCGAGCGCGAGTGCGGCCAGCTCCTGCTCGTGATCCTCGATCGCGTCGAGGCCGATCCGGGTCAGGTAGTCGATCGCGGCGCCGAAGCCGACCGCCTCGGCGATCGGCTGCGTCCCGGCCTCGAACTTCGCCGGCACCTGGCCCCACGTCGTCCGCTCGAGGTTGACCGCCCGGATCATGTGGCCGCCGAGGTTGAAGGGCGCCATCGTCTCGAGCAGCTCCTGCCGGCCCCACAAAGCGCCGACGCTCGTCGGCCCGCACAGCTTGTGTGCCGAGAAGGCGAGGAAGTCGCAGTCGAGCGCCTGGACGTCGACCGGGTGGTGAGGCGCCGCCTGCGCCGCGTCGACGACCATGATCGCGCCGCGTTCGTGCGCCCAGGCCGACAGCTGCTCGACGGGATTGATCGTCCCGAGCGCATTCGAGACGAGGTTGTTCGCCACCACCTTGACCCGCTCCGACCCCGCCACCTCGTCGAGCGCGTCCAGCCGGAGCTCGCCGTGGTCGTCGAGCGGGATCGCGCGGAAGGCCGCGCCGGTGCGCTGTGCGATGTACTGCCACGGCACGAAGTTCGAGTGGTGCTCGAGCTCGGTCACCAGCACGACGTCACCCGGCCCGAGGTTGTCGAGCCCCCAGGCGTAGGCGACGAGGTTCAGGCCCTCGGTCGCCCCACGGAGGAAGACGATCTCGCGCGAGGAAGGCGCATTGACGAAGCGCGCCACCTTCTCGCGCGCCCCCTCGTACTCGGCCGTCGAGCGCTCCGAGAGCGTGTAGACGCCGCGGTGGACGTTCGCGTAGGAGGTCTCGTAGAAGGTGCGCAGCGTGTCCAGCACCTGCCGCGGCTTCTGCGCCGTCACCGCCGAGTCGAGGTAGGCGAGCGGCTTCCCGTTGATCCGCTGCTCGAAGATCGGAAAGTCCGCGCGCAGCTTGTGCGGATCGAGCTTCTTGCCCGTTTGGACGGCCACGCACCTATCGTACCGAGGCGCCTCCTGCCTTCCGCCGCGGCAGCGGCTGCCAATCGGGTCGTAACTCGACCGGCGCGGCGCTGTTCGTGACGACACGGCGCAGGCTGCCGTCGGAATTCCAGATCTCGATCCGACGGGCGACCTCGAACGGGCCTTGCGGATTCGCGACCATGCGCAGGCTGCCGTCCGGCGACCACGCGGCCCGCGTGATGCTGAGCCGGCCCCGCGGCGTCCACGTCGGACGCGCGTCGACCCCAAGATCCCGCGCGACACGCCGGCTGCGGCCCGTGCCGCGCGTGAGGACGTAGTAGCCGGCGCGATCCGCCGTCCGTCCGGAGACCACGTGGGGTAGAGCTCGTCGAGGTTGGTCGTCCGGGTCAGCAGCCGTACGCGGCCGCCGTTCGCCCTTATCACGGCGAGGTCGACGTTGCCCTGGATCGTGCGGCGCGAGAAGACGATCAGCTTCCCATCGGGCGACCACGCAGGCTGCTCGTCCGCGGCTCGGTTCTCTCCGTCAGCCGCCGCTCCCGCGACCCGTCCGCCCTCTACGGTCAGCGTGTTAGGACGGAGGTTAACCTCTCCGCCGTCGTTCGCGCGCCGCCGCCTGGTTGGCGCGGTCGGCGCAGAGGTCACAGCAGTAGCGGCGGCTGCGGTTGCGCGAGCGGTCGACGAAGACGCACCGGCACGGATGCGCGCTGCAGCGGCCGAACCGCGACAGGCCGTGGTCGCGGATCGTCTCCAGGAGCGCGACCGCGGCCGGCGCCGCCAGGAACTCGATCCCGGCGCTCTCGTCAGGCCCGTACCGAAAGCGCCAGCCGTCGGGCGTCCGCTCCAGCCGCGGCGGCTCTGCGTGCTCGGCGAGCACGGCATTCAGCGTCGCGACCGCGTCGTCCTCCGAGGTGGCGTCGAACGCCTGCCGCAGCCGCTCGCGCAGCTCCTTCGCGACGGCCACGTCCTCGTCGCGCACGGCCGCCGCAGCCTTGTCGTAGCCGTGGAAGCCGAGGAATGAGCGCAGCCAGCGCACGCTGAGGAGCTCCGGGCCCGGCTCGAGCTCGTCCCAGGAGTTCAGAAGGTCGATGGCGAGCGCGATCCCGCCGCCACGGCCTAACTCCGTCAGTGGCATAGACGTCTTAAGGTACTGACGGCTTCATTCCGACGGACGGAGGTTCCGATGAGAGGGAAGCTTGGCGTCGCGGTCGGCGCGGTCGCAGTCGTGCTGGCCGCCGCGTCGACGGCCGCGGCCGACGCGCCGACAGTGACGATCACGCCGTGGGACCGGACGCGTGTGATCGCGGCGAGCCCGGAGACGTGCCCTTTCGACATCGTCGTCCACTCGCAGGGGACGTTCCGCGAGGAGGTCTTCTCGAGCGGCCGCGACGTGACCACGGTGGAGAATTTCCACCTCACCTGGTCGAATCCGTTGAGCGGCAAGTCGCTCGCCTCCCCGCTCGCCGGCCCGTTCGTCGTCGAACCGAACGGCGACGGCACGGTGACGGTGACGATCAACGGCAACAACGGGCGGTTCGTCGCTCCCCGCTACGGCCTGCTCTTCGCCGACGTCGGCCGGCTCGTCTACATCGCCGATCCGAACGACCTCTCGACGCCGCTTCAGATCCTCCAGTCGACGGGGCACCAGGACGCGAATCCCTTCCCGGCGATCTGCCCGGCCCTCGCCTAGGCCTCAGCTTCGAGCGCGCCCGTCGGTCCCTCTTCGCGGCGGGCGCGCTCGAATCCGACGATGCGCCAGATCTTCGTCCGCGCTTCGAACACCGGCTCGAGACCTCGGGCGGCGCCGAGGATCGTCGCGTGCGGGTGGATGAACGTGCGGAACTCGGTCCGTGTCAGCGCGAGGAAGGCGTTGAAGACCACGCTGCCGCCGCGGAAGATCGCCGTGTCGTGCGGGAAGCTCAGCACGAGCCGCCGCCGCGCGTGCTCGGTCACCGCGCCGACGAGCGCCTCCGCGTCCGGATAGCAGCAGACGACGCGATGCAGGACGACGTCGTCCGCTTCCGGGATCTCGTCGGCGTCGCGCACGAAGTCACCGAGGCGTCGCTCGACGCGCGGTTCGTCGCCGAAGAGCTCAGCGGCGAACGGCTCGTACTCGGGCGACAGCTCGACGTTCGTCGTCCTCGCCGCCCCAGCCTTCAAGAGCTCGAGCTGGATCGTGCCGACGCCGCCGCCGACCTCGAGCACCGAGTCGCCCTCGACGCCGCGCCCGGTGAGGAAGCCGACGATGCGGCGCGCCGCCGGGTCGAGCCCGCGGCGGCGGTACTTGCGCAGGTCACGGCGCGCCGTCCGCGCTCCGAAGATCTTCCGGTATCCGGACGGCGTGCAGCAGGCGGCCACGGGCGGAGTCTAGGCTTCGGCCTCGGTGCAGACCGTCACGCCCTACCTGCTCTACGAGGACGCCGGCGCGGCGCTCGACTGGCTCGCGAAGGCGTTCGGCTTCCGCGAGAAGGAGCGCGTCGAGGGCCGGGCGGAGCGGTCGCGCACGCCGAGATGGACGTCGGCGACGGCTCGAGCGTCTTCCTCGGCGCTCCCGGCGGCGACTACCGCAGCCTGAAGCAGGTCGGCCGCACCTCGCTCGTGTGCGTGTACGTCGAGGACGTCGACGCGCACCACGCTCGCGCCGCGGCAGCGGGCGCGGAGATCGCCGAGGCTCCGAGCGACCAGCCGTACGGCGCTTGAATAGGGGCGTGGCAGCCGACGCCGTCGAGATCCGCGTCCTCGGCAGCCTGATCGAGAAGCAGCGGACGACGCCCGATATCTACCCGCTCTCGCTGAACGCGCTGCGGCTCGCTTGCAACCAGACCTCGAACCGCGACCCGGTCGTCGAGTACGACGAGCCGACGATCCGGGCGGCGCTCGAGCGACTCTCCCGGAAGGGCTGGGTGCGGCTCGCGAGCGGTCCCGGAAGCCGGGCGGTCAAGTACCGGCACCTCCTCGACGAGGCGTTCGACCTCCCGGATCCCGAGCTCGCGCTCCTGACGACGCTGATGCTCCGCGGGCCGCAGACGCTCGGCGAGCTGAAGCAGCGCAGCGAGCGCTTGTACCGGTTCGGCTCGCTCGAGGACGTGGAGCGGACGCTCCGTGCCCTGATCGACCGCGAGCTCGTGCACGAGTTCCCGCGCCGGCGCTTCGGCCATCTCCTCGGAGACGAGGCCGACGAGAGCGCTCCGGACCTCGAGGAGCGGGTGCGCCGGCTCGAGGAGCAGGTGTCCGAGCTGCGCGAGCTGCTGGACGCCGGCGGCTAGCGGTCCTGCAACGCGTCGAGCGCGACGGCGAACGCGAGGATCAGACGCCGATCGACGCCCTTGGCGCCGTCGCCGAGCTCGAGGACGTAGCGGTCGCGGAGCTTTCCGAGCACGCGCTTGTACGTTCCGATCTGCTCGCCGTTCCGCTTCAGGACGAAGTTGAACGGGAGCCACGTCAGGAGCGAGAGCCAATCCGGGCCGAAGTCGGCGAAGCGGCGAATGAGCGCGACGATCCAGCTCGACTCGTGGGCCTCGAGCAGCTCGTTCCCGTCCGAGTCGCGCACGCGCCAGTGGCTGCGCAGGAGCGACAGGCCGAAGACCTTCTCGAGGAGGCCGATCGGCTGGTCGAGCTCGTCCAACACCTCGTGCCGGCCGCGGAACTCGAACACCGTCTTCGACTTGATCATGAAGAGGTGGCGGCCGTCGTCCGGCGAGAGCCGAAAGCGGATGTCCTCCTTGATCTTCAGCTTCTTCTGCCTGACGTAGAGGAGCGGCTCCCCCTCCTCGGTGGAGCCTTCCGCCGGGATGCTGATCCGGTACTCGTTCGCGATCGGCTTGAAGACCTGCTGGATCAGGAAGCGATCGGAACTCTCGAGGGCAGCGAGGACGCTCTGCGGATCGTGCGCCGTGACGGTCATGCGCGCATCTTGTCAGCCCTGCGGGATCCGTGCCTCGAGCGCGGCCGCCAGCGCCTCGCGCACCGGCTCCAGCTCGACCCGGTCGAGCACTTCCTGGAAGAAGGCGCGCACGATGAGGCGCTCCGCGTCGGGCCGCGTTAGGCCGCGGGCCATGGCGTAGAAGAGCTCGTCCCGATTCACCGGGCTCACCGTCGCGCCGTGTGTGCAGCGGACGTCGTTGGCGAGGATCTCGAGGCCCGGAATCGAGTCGGCGTGCGCCTTCGGCGACAGGAGCAGGTTGCGGTTCTCCTGGTAGGCGTTCGTCTTCTGCGCGTCCTTCTCGACGCGGATCATCCCGCGCCAGACCGAGGTCGCCTCGTCGCGCAGCGCGCCTTTGAACGCGAAGTCGGAGGTGGTCGAGGGCGCCGCGTGCTCCTGGAAGGTGTCGTAGTCGAGGTGCTGCGTCCCGTCGGCGAAGTACGCGCCGGTCACGCGCGAGGTCGCGCCCTGGCCGACGAGGTCGTTCTGGATCCGCGTCTTGCCCTTCTTCGAGCCGAAGCCACCGGCGACCCAGTCGAGCTCGGCGTCGCGCTCGACGCGCGCGTGATGTGAGGCGAAGTGCCACGTCTCGCGCGAGAGGTTCTGCATCGACACGTACTCGAGCTTCGCGCCATGCTCGACGAAGAGCTCGACGACGGCGTTCGAGTACGCCTCGCCGTCGGAGGCGGCCGCGTACTCCTCGACGAGCGAGAAGCGCGAGCCCTCGTCGGCGATCACGAGCAGCCGCCAGAACGGCGCGTAGATCCGCACATAGAGCGGCTTCTCGAGCTCGAGGCCCTTCGGGACGTGGACGAGCAGGCCGTGCTCCCACAGGGCCGCGTTGTGGGCGGCGAACTTCTCGTCGGCGCCGATCAGCTGCCCGAGCCGCTCGTGGCTCT
This sequence comes from Gaiellaceae bacterium, assembly GCA_035640455.1. GTDB lineage: Bacteria > Actinomycetota > Thermoleophilia > Gaiellales > Gaiellaceae > AC-50. Next base: position 8,080 of record DASQWB010000173.1, read on the forward strand.
CGTCGAGCCGCTCGAAGACGACGCCGTCGGGCGCGCGACCGATCTCGATCCCGTCCGCCGTGACAGTGGCCAGGCCCGACACGTCGAGCTCCAGCATCGTCCGGGGGACTGTCCCCGAGACATGGCCGTTCGCGGCGAAGGCGTCTGGGTCGAAGCCGCGCAGGTCGGTGAAGCGCCACGACTCGTCCGAGGTCGTCGGCATCGGGAGCGCGCGATACCTCTCGAGGAGCTCTGCTCTAGCCACGCGGCGCGTACCTCCGGTGGAGGATGACCGTGTTCCCGTCCGGATCCTTGACGAAGCCCATGTGGCAGACGCCCGTATCGTCGACGCCGATGACCTCGGCACCGGCCGCTCGTACCTCCTCGACCGCGCGCGTGACGTCTTCCACGCGGAGGGCGAACCCGCCGACACTGGGGACGAACTCCTCGCCGTCCGCTTCAGGGTTCCAGAAGGCGAGCGTGACGTTCGGCGTCTCGACCTCCTCGGCGTTGTGCTCACTCGCAGGCAGCCCGAGCACGTCGCGATAGAAGGCGATCGCCCTGCTCACGTCACGCGTCGGGATCGTGATGAAGTCGACCTGCTCGACTTCCACTAACCGACCGAGCCCTCCATCTGGAGCTGGATCAGCCGGTTCATCTCGACCGCGTACTCGAGCGGGAGCTCCTTCGTGATCGGCTCGACGAAGCCGGACACGACCATCGCGGACGCCTC
>DASQWB010000174.1:0-11401 GCA_035640455.1 Gaiellaceae bacterium
GCCGAGGAATCCTTCGCCCGGCCGCCGCTCCGCGATCGCCGTTCGGAGCGCCTCCTCGACCGCGCGGTCCGCGTCCGAGACCGGCGTGAGGTCGGGCTTCGTGTCGACGTGGAGATCGGCCGCACGGAACCGCGGCAGCGAGATCGAGTCGGCGAGGTCGGCGAGCTCGTGCGCGAAGGCGAGATCGGGATCGATGGCGGAGCTTACTCAGCGCGCGCTACCGTCACTCGGCCTCATGTCCTTTCGCGTGCGCGGCGACTGTGCCCGCGCGCAACGCTGGAGGAGAAGGTGGCCGACTCCCGAATCGGCCCGGCGGGGTCTCGTGCGTCAGCTCAGATCGAGATGCGTGCTCGGCCGTCTCGCACTTGGCTGTGCGGTCGCGTTCGTGCTGCCGGCACCGCCTGCGCACGGACATTCCTTCCGTACCGTGACCGGCTGCGTGGCCTCGCGAACGTCGATCCTGCGCATCAGGCGCCCCAGTGCGCCGTGCGGTCCTGCGGAGCGGAGCCTCGCGTGGCCGGCCGGGACGACAGAGGCGCCGCGAACGCTGATCTTCAGTTGCGCCAGACGAAGCAGCGGCGCGCTGAGGTATGTCGCCAGCTGGCGCCGCTGCGCGAGGTCGGAGCTTCGCCTGCGCTGGCAGGGTTTCTCCTTCCGCTCGGAGGACCTCGACATCCACTCGTGCGTCGACCGGAGCAGCGGGCGCTTCAGGGTCGTGCTCGCTCATGGCCTCTGTCGCCGTGGGGAGCGCGCGGTCGACTGGCAATCGGGAGTGGAGCCGCTGGGACCAACTGGCCCACCGGGGCCGCCAGGCCCGGGAGGGCCGGCGGGCCCAACGGGACGATCGGGAGCTCCGGGCGAAGCAGGACCTTCGGGACCGTCCGGCCCGCCCGGTCGACAAGGCTCCGGCGGCCCGACCGGACCCGCCGGGCCTCGAGGCCCAACCGGCTTGACGGGCCCGACGGGGACTGCCGGCCCGACCGGTGCGAGCGGTGCAACAGGAGCCCGCGGCCCGACCGGGCCACCAGGAGCACGGGGAGCTTCAGGCCCTACCGGTGCGGCCGGGATCGCAGGCGCGAGAGGGCCGACAGGCGCAACCGGCGCTCAGGGCGAGAAGGGACCGACAGGTGCTCGCGGCCCCACAGGTTCGCGCGGACCCACCGGCGCCAAGGGTGTGACCGGTCCGCAGGGGGCGACGGGCACGGACGGTGTGACCGGCGCGCGAGGACCGACCGGGCCGAAGGGCGCGACCGGGTCTCGCGGAGCCACCGGAGAGACCGGTGCGCCCGGCGCCGCCGGTCCGACAGGGGCTAAGGGTGCGACTGGGGCGAAGGGTGCGACGGGCAGCACAGGTGCGAAGGGCACCACCGGCGCGACGGGTGCCACCGGCGCGCTTGGCTCCACCGGCGCTCGTGGCCCTACGGGCCTGATGGGGCCGACCGGGGCGAAGGGCCCGACCGGTGCCAACGGGCCGGCGGGTTCGCCGGGCCCGACAGGCCCGCGCGGCCCTTCAGGCGCAGCGGGACAGCGAGGCCCGAGCGGCCCGACCGGTGCGCGCGGAGCGACTGGTCCGGCGGGACCGACCGGTCCGACGGGTCTGGCATCGACTCAACTCGTCACCGGCGCGGCAACGACGTCACCGCTGGCGCCCACAGCGGCGACGGTGATCACATCGACAGCGACCTGTCCTTCCGGGACGAAGCTCCTCAGCGGCGGCTATACGCTCACCTCGAGCATCGTCTCGCTGCTCGCCACGCCAATCGAGAGCCAGGCGAGTAGTACCACTACCTGGCGCGCGAGCGCTACCAACTACGCCGCAGGCATCGCCGGATCGAGCTTCACAATCCAGGCCTCCGCCGTCTGTACAGCCTGACAACTCCGCGCTGCGCTCAACCGGGCCGGAGCTAGCGGCCGACGATCGCGAACTTCGGCTTCGTGATCCGCACGGCGACCGGCTTCGACCACGACATCGCGCGCGCGGTGCCGGGCAGCGAGAAGTCGAGGCCGCGGACTCGGTACCACCACATGCCCGGCAGGAGCGGACCGCGCGTCGTCGTCCCGCTTGCCGCGGTCACCTGCCGGTCGAGGAGGGCCGAGGTGGCGAAGGTCAGCTTCTCGTAGCGTTCCTTCGTCACCGGGTCGACGGGCCGCCAGGGGTAGCGCGTGCGGCTCCACTGGATCTGGTACTCGTCGGCGCCGAGCGCCGGCTTCCACGAGACGAGCGGCGAGCCGTAGAACGCGGGCCGCGTCGCGGCGGCCTGGACGAGGCGTCCGGTCGGCGAGAGGCCGGTCACATACGGTGCCCCCGCCGTCGTCACCGCCGGCTCGTTCGTCTTGCCGAAGGCCTGGACGCGCCCGTCGGCGCAGGCGTCCTGCGGCATCTCGAGGTCGTGGTACTCGACGGCGTCGGTCGGGATGAAGAAGCGGTCGCGCACCGGGTGGTCGAAGGTCACCGGGATGCTCGCGTAGATCGTGTTCCCGACGATGTCCTTGATGTTCACGAGCTCCTGCGTGACCCCGTCGCCGAGCAGGCCGCCGCCGCCCTTGGCGAAGCCGAGCGTGTTGTTGACCTGGATCGTCATGTCCCCCGCGTGCACCGGCGCGGCCAGGTAGGTAACGAGGTTGGGGGCGAGACGCGGCTCGGCGGCCACGACGGTCCAGTAGTAGCGCCCGTTCGGCCAGCCGCTGTCCCAGAGGTCGACGGGCGCTCCCGTCTCGGTGGGCGTGCCCGGAAGCGGCGAGGTCGCCTCGGGCGGAGGCGGCGCGGCCGACGGATCGGGCACGGCCGGCGTCGTCGTGTCGCCGGAGGCCGGGTTCGCCTGGGGCTTGTCCGACTCGGTCGTCTGGATCTTCGAGCTGTCCGCCATGAAGGTCTTGCCCTCGAGTCCGTCGGGGAGGTAGCCCTGCGGGGCGAAGAAGAGGTTCGCGCGCTGCGTCGGGTACTGGAGCGGGCCGGACATGCGCGGCGCGTAGGCCGGGCTGCCGACGAGCGCGCCCTTGAAGACGACGTTCACGCAGTCGCTGTCGCTGAAGACGTAGACGCGGTAGAGCGGCGCGGGCTTGCCGGCGATGTCCGGGTTCGCCGCGACCTCATTCCCGGCGAAGACGAAGCCCGGCGTGAGGCGGTGCACCGCGGGCGTCGCCGTGCTCGTCGCGTCGGAGACGGCGGCGACGTCGCGGAGCGGACCGGTCGCGAGCGGCGGGTTGAGCGACGTCTGGAGCGCGCTCCAGGGGCCGTAGCTCACGGTCGGGAGCCGGTTCGGCAGGTCGCCGTAGGTCTTGCGGACGGCGCGCACGCGCCAGTGGACGACATCCGGCCACGGCGAACTCTGGTGGAAGGTGTAGTACTCGCGCTCGTCGGCCGCGTTCGTCTTCGTCCGGATGATCTTGTTCGGCTCGTCGAACCAGACGTCGTAGGCGCTCGCGCCGTCGACCGGCGTCCACTGGACGAGGCCCGGGTACTGCGTGCCGGGGAGCTTCGTCGGCACGGCCGACCAGCGCATGTTGAAGCCGTACGGCGCGCTCCAGCCGCTCGTCGCGCCGGTCGGCGCGATCGCGCGCACGTGGGCATAGAGCGCGTACGGGCGGCCCGTCAGCCAGGGCAGCGCGACCGGGACCGAGACGGTGGGCGCCCGCAGCGTGTTCGAGGCGAAGACGATCGAGCCCTCGTTGAACGTGTTGCTCGTCCCGAGCTCGAACTCGTAGAAGGCTGCGTTCCGGACCGCCTTCCACGCGAAGGAGGGCGTGCGCGGGTAGGCGCGGGCGGGCGCCTCGCTCGGGGAGAGCAGGAACGGCCGGACGCCGACCGGGGTCACCGGCGCGCGCACGGGCTTTCGCGCCGCCTGGGCGCCCGAGACCGCGCAGAGAGCCGCGAGCAGCAGGAGGGAACGCCGAACGACGGTCATCGCTCTCCGGGGTTGTCGGCAGCTACGAGAGGCCCGGCGTCCCTCGAAGGAGGGAGGCGCCGACCGCCAGGACGAGCGCGTCCTCGCCCGCACGCGCGACCAGCTGCACCGAGGCCGGCAGCCCCTCCTCGGCCGGTCCGCACGGCAGCGCGAGGGCGGGCCAGCCGAGTGCGTTGAACGGGAACGTGAAGCGGGTGATCTCGCCCCGACGCTCGTTGCCGACCGCGCCGACCGGCGGCGCCACCTTGGCCTGCGTCGGCGTGAGCAGGAGGTCGAAGCCGTCGAGGAGCTCGAGGCAGCGCTCGCGGTAGCGCTCGCGCTCGCTCGCCGCGGCCTCCGCCTCGCCGTCGGTCACGGCCATGCACTCCACGAGCTTCTCGCGCACGTCCTCGCCGTACGAGTCGGCGTGCTCCGAAAAGAGCCCGCGGTGGACCCCTGCGACCTCGTGCATGAACAGTCGGTCGATGCCCTTCGGCCGTGGGAAGTCGAGCCGCTCCGCGCGGGGGAGGCGGGCAGCGACGGCCTCGACGCGCGCCCGAACGAGCGGCTCGGCGTCGTCGAGCCAAGCCACGGCGACCCGCAGCTCGTCGCGCCCACCGCCTCGTAGCTCACTGCGCATCCTCATGGTCGTGCTGAGAGCTACATGGGACTGAGGCGCCACGAGCTCCAGCATCCACGCGCACTCCTCGACCGTGCGCGCCATCGGCCCCGCGTGGTCGAAGCTCGGCGCGAGCGGGAAGCAGCCCTCCAGCGGCACGAGCCCGAAGGTCGGCTTGAAGCCGACGACGCCGCACCAGGCCGCGGGGATCCGGATCGAGCCGCCGGTGTCCGTGCCGAGCGCCGCCTCGGCGAGGCCGGCGGCGAGCGCGGCCGCCGACCCGCCGCTCGAGCCGCCGGCGCTGCGGCCGGGCGCGAGCGGGTTCGGCACCGTCCCGAAGTGCGGGTTCTCGGAGGTGACGCCGTAGGCGAACTCGTGCAGGTTCGTCTTGCCGACGACGCCGTAGCCGCCGGCTTGGAGCCGCCGCACCGCCGCCGCCGTCCGCTCCGGGACGTGGTCGACGAAGAGGATCGACCCGTAGGTCGTGACGAGGCCTGCGGTGTCGAAGAGGTCCTTGACCGCGAGTGGGATCCCGGCCGGCGGCGTCTCCGGGCGGGCGAGGAAGATGCCGTCGAGCTCGCTCAGTCGAGCGCGAGGTAGAACAGGGCGACGCCGATCGTGCCGGCGAAGATCACGATCACGAGCGCGAACAGGACGAGGCCGAAGACCGCGTTGCGGCGCGCGAGCTCGGCGTCGACCTCGACCGGCGGATACGTCGTCCGGGGAGGCGGCGGCTGCGGGAGCGGCTCGGTCATCCCAGCAGGGGGTCGAGGCCGACGGCGACGAAGAGCACGGCGAGGTAGAGGAGCGAGTAGTGGAAGAGGAGCGCGGCGCGGCGGCGCGTCGGGTCGCGCCGGAGCGCGAGCGCGAGCCGGAGGAGCCAGGCGCCGAGAGCGGCAGCGGCGAGCGCGTACGCGACGCCGAACTGACCCCACGCGAGCGGGAGCAGCGAGAAGGCGACGAGCGCGAGCGAGTAGAGGACGATCTGCCGCGTCGTCTCGCGCGTCCCCTTCACGACGGGCAGCATCGGGATCCGGGCGGCGGCGTAGTCGCGCTCGATGAGGAGCGCGAGCGCCCAGAAGTGCGGCGGCGTCCACAGGAAGACGAGTCCGAAGAGGACGAGCGCGGCGAGGCCGAGGTGGCCCGTCGCGACGGCGTAGCCGACAAGCGGCGGCACTGCGCCCGCCGCGCCGCCGATGACGATGTTCTGCGGCGTCGAGCGCTTCAGCCAGCGCGTGTAGACGAGGACGTAGAAGAGGTTCCCGGCGAGCGCGAGCAGCGCCGCGAGGACGTTCGCCAGCGACGCGAGAAGGACGAACGAGAACGCCGACAGCGCAAGGCCGAACTCGAGCGCCCGCGAGGCCGGCACGCGCGCGGCGGCCACTGGGCGGTCACGCGTTCGCGCGCCCATGAGCCGGTCGACGTCGCGGTCGAGCACGTGATTGAGTGCGCTCGCGCCGCCGCAGGCGAGGGCGAGGCCGCCGAGGGTGAGGGCGACGACGGCGAGCGACGGCCGGCCCTGCGCACCCACGAAGGCGCCGGCCACGCCGGTGAGAAGCAGCAGGCTCATGATCCGCGGCTTCGTCAGCGTCACATAGTCGCGCACGCTCGCGCGCCCTGCGGCCGCGCCCTCGAACGAGCGGGCGGCGGCCCAGGCAGAGGCGGCGAACGCGAGCGCGGCGAACGCAAGGTGGAGCGGCCGCGGCATGGCGAGTGCGGCCGTCCCGAACGACACGAGGGCGGCGAGCGCCGGCCGGAGGAGCCGCGGGTGCGCCAGCCACGCGGCTACCACGAGCGCGCCCAGTGGTGGCACGGCCAAGGCGGCCAGCGCGCGGTGGGCCGTGTCGAGCGCGGCGGCGCCGCTCACCACCGCGAGCAGCGTCGCGGCGGTCGCGCCCAAAGCGGTCAGCCGGAGCCAGAAGCCCGGAGCGGCGGTCGCCGTCATCGCACCTCCGCGAGCCGCTTGCGCACGTCGCGCAGCGGTCTCGCGCTCGTCACGAACGGGACGCGGTCGAAGTTCCACGCCGGCGGCGGCGAGGTCGTGTACCACTCGAGCGTGTCCGCGAGCCACGGGTCGTTGCCGACCCGGCGGCCGATGCGCGCCGTCTTCACCACGTTGGCGAGGAAGACGAGCACGCCGAGCGCGAGGATCCCGGAGCCGATCGACGACATCAGGTTGTACGCCTCCCAGAGCCCATGGTGGTCGTAGGTGTAGATCCTGCGCGGCATCCCGAGGAGGCCCAGCATGTGCTGCGGGAAGAACGTGAGGTTGAACCCGATGAAGGTGAGCCAGAAGTGTGTCTTCCCGAGCCGCTCGTCGAGCACACGCCCGAACATCTTCGGCCACCAGTAGTAGAGCCCGGCGAAGAGCGCGAACGCCGTCCCGCCGAAGAGCACGTAGTGCATGTGCGCGACGACGTAGTACGTGTCCGTCACCTGCCAGTCGATCGGGAAGCTCGCGAGGAAGATCCCCGACAGGCCGCCGATCGTGAACAGGCCGACGAAGCCGAGCGCGAAGAGGAGCGGCGTGTCGAAGATCAGGTTGCCGCGCCAGGTGGTCGCGATCCAGTTGAAGATCTTGATCCCGGTCGGGACGGCGATCGTCATCGACGAGAGCATGAAGAACACGTTCAGGTACGTGGGCAGGCCGACCGAGAACATGTGGTGCGCCCAGACGAGCATCGAGTAGAAGCCGATCGCGACCGTCGAGAACGCGATCGCCTTGTAGCCGAAGATCGGCTTGCGCGAGAAGACTGGGATCACCTCCGAGACGATGCCCATCGCGGGCAGCACCATGATGTAGACCTCGGGGTGGCCGAAGAACCAGAAGAGGTGCTGGTAGAGGACCGCGTTGCCGCCCTTGTCGGGAATGAAGAAATGAGTCCCGACCTGCCGGTCGAGCAGGAGGAGCGTCAGCCCCGCCGAGAGCTCGGTGAGCGCGATCAGGATGAGGATCGCGAAGATCTCGACCGACCAGACGAACAAGGGGAGGCGCATCCAGCTCATCCCGCGCGCGCGCATGTTGTGGATCGTGACGATGAAGTTGATCGCGCCGATCACGGACGAGATCGACGTGAGGTGGATGGAGAGAATCCAGAGGTCCTGGCCGTGGCCCGGTGAGAAGAACTTCTCCGAGAGCGGCACGTAGCTGTACCAGCCGGCGCGTGCGGCGCCCTGCGAGGCGAACCAGCTCGACATGAGCACGAGCCCGCCGAGCAGGTAGAGCCAGTACGAGAGCGCGTTCAGGCGCGGGAAGGCCACGTCGCGCGCGCCGATCATGAGCGGTACGAGGAAGTTCGCGAAGCCGGCGAGGATCGGGACGACGAAGAGGAAGATCATCGTCGTCCCGTGCATCGTGAAGAGCTCGTTGTAGGAATCGCGCGTGACGAAGTGCTCGTTCGGCGTCGCGAGCTGCGCCCGCATGAGGAGCGCGAAGACCCCGCCGACGAGGAAGAAGACGAGGCTCGTGCCGATGTAGAGGATCCCGATCCGCTTGTGGTCGACGGTCGTGACCCAGCTCGCGACCCGGCCCTGCGTCCACGGGAGCCTTCCCGGAAGCGCCGTGTCCCTAGCCGCCACCGCCGCCTCCGACGATCTTGCTCTCGACGTACGCGAAGAGCGCGTCGAGCTGCTGCTTCGACCAGCCGTCCGCGACGGGCGGCATGACGCCCGGGATGTTCGGCTGGTCGCGGCCGTTGCGGAGGATGGTCTCGAAGCCCTGGCGGTCGGTGAGGAGCGGGCTGCCGGTGATATTGGGCCCGTAGTCGCCCTGCCCCTTCAGGCCGTGGCACTTGGCGCAGACGCCGGTCCATTCCGACCGGCCGAGCTGCGGCTTCGCCTTCGACGACAGCCACCGCTCGTACGCTCCGCGTGGCTCGACGACCACGCGCGCCCTCATCGCCGCGTGGAAGATGCCGCAGAACTCGCCGCACTGGCCGCGGTAGGTGCCGGCGCGGTGGGTCTGGAACCACGTGCGGTTCGTCTTGCCGGGGATGGCGTCGAACTTGCCACCGAGCTCGGGCACCCACCAGCTGTGGTCGACGTCGCCTGAGTGGATGTCGAGCGTGACGACCCTGTTCACGGGCGCGTGCAGCTCGTCGATCGAGACCGCGCCGTTCGGGTACGTGAACTGCCAGTAGAACTGGTGCGCGTCGACGCGAATGGCGATCCGCTCGCCCGACGCCCGCGCCTTGGGGACGTCCTTGATGCCGGGCAGCTTGTAGAAGACGTAGCTCCCGATCCCGGCCAAGATCAGCACCGGCAGCGCCGTCCAGATCAGCTCGAGACGGGTGTGGCCGCGCACTTGCGGGCCTTCGGCGTCGCGCGGCCGGCCGCGGCGGCGGTAGCGGATCACGAAGGCGATCAGCGCCGCCTCGACGAGGATCAGGATGAGCCCCGTGAAGAGCGCGATCAGCTTGTAGCTGTCGTTGATCCGGCCGGCGTTCGGCGACTCGGGCGTCTGAGGCGCGAACCCGCCGTTCCCGGCCGCAGCGGCGCCGGCCAAGAGAAGCGCCGCACCCACGACGAGGCACAGGACGAACGGCCGGCGGCGCACGACTGAGGCACCGCTTGCGGTGCCGACATCAGGACGCCCAGGCTCCGCCTGGGCGTCCGTCTGAAACGACCGGTCGAGCCGCGGACGTCTCACCAACGTGCGTCCTAGTCTATGAGCCATGGCCGAGCGGACGCGGGTGGAGCTGCCGCCCGGTGTCGGGCGCGAGTTCGAGGTGTTCCTGAACGGCGTGCGGCAGGTCGAGAGCCGTGACTTCCGGCGCGAGGGCGGCAGCCTCGTCTTCGACCGCCCGCTCGCGCGCGAGGGCCGGCTCGGCTTCTGGCGCTGGCTCTCGCTCTTCCTCGGCGTCGCCGGCACCTACCGGCAGAACGACACCGTCGACGTCGCCTACGAGGTCGGCGGCCGGCGCGCCGTCGCGACGGGGCTCCCGCTCGAGCGGGTCGAGAGCTGATCGAAGGACGGCCGATTTCCGAACAGACTACGTCCGTGCGGGTGTCGTTCTTGGTCCCGGCGTACAACGAGGCGGCGACCATCGGCGAGGTCCTCGACCGCGTCGAGGCGCTCGAGCTCGACAAGCAGGTGATCGTCGTCGACGACGGCTCGACCGACGACACGCCGGCGATCCTCGAGCGCTGGCAGGACGGCGGCGACGGCCGCCTCGTACTGCGCCAGCGAAACCGGGGCAAGGGTGCAGCGATCCGCGCCGCGATCCCGCACGTCGATGGCGAAATCGCCGTTATCCAGGACGCCGACATGGAGTACGACCCGGTCGACGTGCCCCAGCTCATCGAGCCGATCCGGCGGGGTGTCGCCGACGTCGTCTTCGGCTCGCGCCTCACCGGCGGCCGGCCGCAGCGCGCCTACCTGTTCTGGCACCTCGTCGGCAACCGCTTCCTGAGCCTCGTCACCAACGTCCTCTACAACACGACGCTTCACGACATGGAGACCGGCTACAAGGCCTTTCGCGCCGACGTCCTCCGCTCGCTCGACCTGCGCCACGACGACTTCGCGATCGAGCCGGAGATCACGGCGAAGGTCTGCCTGCGGCGGCTCCGCATCTACGAGCTGCCGATCGCCTACTACGGGCGCACGTACGCCGAGGGGAAGAAGATCACGTGGCGCGACGGCTTCAAGGCGCTCGGCGTGCTCGTCTCGGTGCGACTCGGTGGCCGGTGAGCCGGTAGCTACGTCACCGTCGCGACCTCGGCGGTGCAGAACGCGCAGCGCCGGGCGGCCCGCGGGATCTCGCTCAGGCACTCGGGGCACTCGCGGACGGTCTCGTCGACCGGCGGCTCGGTCTTCCGGCGGGCCATCAACGCGTTCACGGGCTTGACGACGAAGAAGAAGACCGCGGCCGCGATCGAGACGAAGGCGATCACGGCGTTGATGAAGTCGCCGTAGAGGAAGCGGCTCTCGTGGATGGTGAACGAGAGCGCCGAGAAGTCGTGCTTGCCGGCGATCGCCGCGATGATCGGCGTGATGATGTCGGTGACGAACGCCGTGACGAGCGCGGCGAACGCGATCCCGATCACGATCCCGACCGCCATGTCGACGAGGTTGCCGCGCAGCAGAAAGGTGCGGAATTCCTTCAGCAAGGCCTGCATCGCGTCCTCCTTTGTGGAAGCGTCGCGATGCTACTTGGGGACGGCGTCCAAGCGGTACCCGACGCCGTAGCGCGTCTGGATGAAGGTGTGGCGCGGCGCGCGCCGGTCGATCTTCTCGCGCATCTTGCGGACGAAGACGTCGACGGTGCGGTCGCGGCGGGTCTCGCGGCGGCCCCAGACGCGCTGCAACAGCTCGTCGCGCGTCACGACCCGCCCTCGCTCCAGCGCGAGCGCGTAGAGGAGTCGGAACTCCGTCGGCGTGAGGCCGGCGCTCTCGCCGTCGACGTAGGCCTCGACCTGGAGCGGGTCGATGCGGAGCTCCTCGATCTCGATCGGCTCACCGCGGGCCGGCTCCTGCGCCCGCACGCCGCGCCTCGCCGCCGCCTGCACCCGCGCGACGAGCTCCTTCATCGAGAACGGCTTCACGAGGTAGTCGTCCGCGCCGATCTCGAGCGCGTGGATCCGGTCGTGCTCGGTGCCGCGGGCGCTGACGACGACGATCGGCGTCCCGATCCCGTCGGCGCGCGCGGCCTCGATGATGCTCCACCCGTCGGTCTGCGGCAGCATCAGGTCGAGGACGCAGACGTCCGGCCGCTCGTAGCGCAGTCGCGCCAGCCCCTGCTCGCCCTTCGTCACCCAGAGCGGGTCGAAGCCCGCGGCGGCCAGGTGCCGCGCCATCCCCTGGCCGATGACCTCGTCGTCCTCGACGATCAGAACCTTGGCCATCTAGGGTCACGATAATGACCAGCAGGCGGTGCGCGGGGCTCGGGGCCGGTGAACG
>DASQWB010000175.1:0-6689 GCA_035640455.1 Gaiellaceae bacterium
GGGCGGGCGGCTGCCCGCAAGCGAAGAGGCCCGGCGCGGATCGCACCGCCCGGGCCGTGACCACCAAAGGGGCGTGCCTTTGATGGCGAGAGAAGTAGAGCACGCACCGGCGCGGCCGGTGCTGACGGAGCGGCAGCGGCAGGTCGCGCACGGCGTCGAGCGCGGGCTGACGAACGAGGAGATCGCCGCCGAGCTTGGGATTTCGCCGCGCACGGTGAAGGCGCACTGCGACCTGCTGCGGCGCAAGCTCGGGGTGGGGCGGCGGCGGCTGATCGCGCCCGCCTTCCGCGAGCTGGAAGGACGAGCCTGAGCGGCAGGCGCGGCCGGCGCTAGGGCACCCAGCGCGGCGGTTGGGCGGTGGAGACGGTCGGGCGGCGGATCCGGCGGCTGCGGCTCGAGCGCGGCCTGCGCCAGCAGGACCTGAGCGGACCCGGCGTCTGCGTCGCGCACGTGTGCGCCGTCGAGACGGGCAAGCGGAAGGCGGCGCTCGCGACGCTGCGCGTGATCGCCGCCCGGCTCGACGTCATCCCGGAGCTGCTCGAGAAAGGGCGCTCGCAGACGGTGACCGATGAGCTCGCCGCTGCCGCGTTGGCGCGCTCGGACGGTGCGCTCTGGATCGTGCTCACACGCGAGGGTTCGACGTTCACCTGGCAGGAGGCCGGGGAGCGCTGTCAGCTCGAGCGGACAGGGGAGAACATCACCGAGGGTCTGCTCGCGCTGGCGGCGCTCAGCGACGAGCTCGCGCGCCTTGAGGCGGCCGAAACGCACGCCCGCGAACGGCGTCAGGAGCTCGCGCGCGAGCGCCGAGCACCGGAGTAAACCGGACGTCGGTGGCTCGGCGCGCGCGGCGTCTCGGCAGCGCGCAACCGCAACCTTAATGGTGGCTCGACGTCGAAGGGCCGTACGCACTGCCGGCGGCGCTCACACTCGCCCGCCTGCGCGAGCACGCCGCGGCGATCCGCGCCGTTCAGGCGGAGCTCGACCGCCTGCACCGGCGGCCGCTCTTACTTCTCCTTTTCTTCTACCGCGGCGGCGAGCTGCACCCCATGCAGCCGTACCTCAAGAAGCTTCCTGTCGCGCTCGTCGCCGCACCCGAACTGACACGGCGGTCCCCGCCTCCGCCGCCTGGCCGACCGCGGCCGCACGAGCAAGCCAGCGCGGCAGTTTCGACTCAAGCGGCGCTGGAAGATAGGGGACCGTGGCGCGTGCGCTCGTGGTTGCGGCTCTTTCGGCCGCCGTGCTTGCGGCGGCGGGCTCGGCCGCCGCGTCGCTGAGCGTGGCGACCGATGTTCAGCGTCCGCGGCTGCGCGTCGACGCGCGTGGCTGGGCGGAGGTCAGCTGGACGGCCGCTGGGGCGCGACGCTATCTGCTCATCCCGCCCGCCGGGCGCGTCCTTCCCGGCGGCCGGTTGCCTGGGCGCGAGGTGAGCCGGGCGATCACCAGCGTGCGGATTCCGTTCCGCAAGCTCGTGCGACGGACGCCGGACGGGCGGTACTGGGCCCTGCAGGCCTGGCGCGTCCGTCCCGCAGGCCCGGTTGAGCTGCGCTTCTCGCGCTGGCGCGGCCGCCCGACGAAGCTCGTGATCGAGGCGGTCGAGCCACGCGCCGGCGGCTATCTCGTCAGCGGACGGGCAACGTTCGCCGGCCGGCCGATTCCGCTCTGGTCCTCCACGCCCGAGGGGAAGCGGCTTCGCAGCTACGCGTACATCGACCGCATGACACCGGCTGGGTGGCGGCGCGTCGGCGGGGTCGCCGTGCGCGCCGACGGTACATTCAGGCGCTACGTCGCGGCGGCTGGCGGCCGCCCACGCTTTCGCGCGCTCCTGCCGGGGCCGAACCTGAAGGCCGCCTGGGCGCCCGACGCTGTCTCGCCGGCAGTCTCCGTGCCCTGAGGGGCAGTCGTAGCACGCGTCCGGAGCAGTCGCCGCAGGGCTGATGGTTCGGCCGCCATGTGCTCATGGCGCCGCGCCGGGGGCGGCCGATCGCCTTGACCCTGCAAGATTGGGGCAAGCAGCCGTCGCAAAGCACCCCAAAGTGCTGCGAACACAAGGACTCGAACGCGCGGATCACACCAGCGACAACCGCCGCCGGCGCTACTGCATCAGCTTCGGCGGAAGTAGGGAGAGGCCGATCGTGTGCGACGCCCGCTTCGCGTTCGGCTTCGTTCGCCCGCTGCGACTTTTTTGCAGACCTTCTCAAGGGCCTGCCGGGTTCGCTCGGCCTGTTCGGCCACTTCCCACAAGTGGCCGTAGATCTCGAGAGTTGTGTCCGGGCTGCAGTGCCCGAGTTGGCGGCATACGAAGAGCACGTTCGCTCCGTTGGCGATCAGCATTGATGCGAAGGTGTGGCGAAGGTCGTGCCAGCGAAGGCTTCCCACCGACGCCTTCTCGGCTGCCGGTGCTAGTCCGCGGGACGAGATGTTTCTCCAGATGAGCGGCGTGCCGACTGATGATGGGAAGACGTAGTCGCTCGCTTGAGAGAAGCGGCTCGTGGCGCGCGCCTCTGCGAGCTCATCGCCGAGGGTGGGGACGAGGATCACATCGCGTCGCGCCGCCCGCGTCTCCAGCGGCACATGTCGCCGGTTCCTGTCGAGGGCAGTCCTGACGCGTACGAGGCCAGCGTCGGAGTCGATGTTCTGCCAGCGCAAGGCGAGGAGCTCGCTCTGGCGCAGCCCGGTGAAGATCGCGCTCGCGAGAAGAATCCGGTATCGCGGCGATGCCGCCGCGAGTAGGCGGCCAATCTCGGCCGCGCTCAGCACCCGCTGATCGGGAGTCCAAGGCCGAGGCAGCTCCGAACGCTCGAGCTTGTGGAACGGCGACGCCGCGAGTACATCTCGCCTCACCGCGTGCCGGAACAGGGTCTTGAGAGGCTTGAGGATCGTGTCCACCGTCCATGCGGCATAGCCCTGCGCGTACAGCTCCCTTGCGAGGGCGACGATGTCGTCGGCATCGATCCTGCCGAGCTGCTTGGCGCCGAGGCGTGGAAGCACGTGTAAGACGAGGCCCGACCTGTAGGACTCGATCGTTCGTGGCCGCCGACCTATCAATTCTGCAAGCCACCGATCGGCGTACTCGGCCAGGGTCACGGAATCTCGAGAGCGAGTTGCTCGGAGTCCCGCACCCGAGGCTCCGGCGAGACTGGCCCCGTCCGTGCGGAAGCGCTGACGCTGCGAGCCGAGAGGCGTGTTCACCGTGGCGAACCTCCTGATCAGAGAAAGCGGCTGGAGGCCGGTACGATGGCGGCGCCAGGCCCGGTTAGCTCAGTTGGTAGAGCACAGCCATGGTAAGGCTGGGGTCGAGGGTTCGAGTCCCTCACCGGGCTTCCGCGGCTCGTGTCCTCTTGGGCGAGCTCATGGCCGCATGAGACAATCGACCTAGGGCGCTGGAGCAGCTCTCCCAGACGAGCCCTTCGGCCGAGCCAGCTCGAACAGCTCCCGGAGCGTTGCGGAGAGGTTTGAAGCTGTCGGTTTAGTTCCGTCGGAGACAGAGCTCCCACTTCCTTTGCCAGCCGTGAGGGCGCTCGACGCTCGCAGCGCGGCAATTCGCCCAACCGTCGGTTTAGCCCGTCCCGGATCACGGCTCTCGAAGCGCATGCGCAAGAAAACCGCTGCGACTCGAGATTTCCACAGCCTGTGGAGAATCCCTAGATCGGGGGATGCAAGCGGCCCCGCCAGGGGCGAGGCTGCGCGTTCCGGAGAGGGTTCGAGTGGTGGAGGGTTGCTACCAGACCCTCGTCGTACCAGGGACGACGGCGAGGCGGCTGCGGAGGATGCGACGCATGAATGGGGCTCCTCGAGGTGGAGGACTGACGGCCTGACCACTATATCCCTCCAAAGGGGTACTTTCAAGAGTTTTCGGCAGGTTCTTGGCGGCCGCCCTCGGGAAGTTGCGGCGTTGCGGCCGAGGGGCGGCGAGTGGCCGGTGGTGGCGTTCGCGGGGCTGCTGACGGCCGCGGTGGCGGTGCTTTCAGTCGCGCTTGCGCTGGCCTCGCCCAAGGTGCCGTGGCTGACGGTGCTCGGTCTGTGCGCGCTCACCTTCGTCAGTGAGCGGCAGGGCGTGCGGCTGACGAGCTGCGTCGAGATCTCGGTCTCGTTCCTGCCGTTCGTGTTCTCGGCGGTGCTGTTCGGTCCGCTGCCGGCGATGATCGTCGGCGCTGCGGGCATGCTCAGCCAGTTCCCGCTCCGCCGGCCGGCTGAGGTCGAGCGGCCGTATCTGCGCTGGCTGGTCTGGACGACGACGCGGGCGCTCGTCGGCGCCAGCGCCGGCTTCGGCGCCGTCGCCGCCGGCGGCCCGCGAGCCCATTCGTACCTGCTGCTGCTCGTCGCGACGGCGGTCGCCGCGAGCTGCGAGGCGGTGAGCGACTTCGCGCTCGGCGCGCTGACGGCGCTCGTCCGCCGCCGCGCCTCGCTGCTCGAGATGGCGCGGACGACCGGGCCGGTGCTGCTGATCGCGATCCCCTTCTACACCGCCGTCATCCCCGGCCTCGCCTACGCCTTCCGCGAGATCTCACCGTGGACGTTCGCTTTCTTCGTCGTCCCGGCGCTGGCGGCGCACCGGCTGCTGCTTCTCTTCCGGGAGCAGCGGGCGGCGATCAACAACCTCGAGCAGCTGACCGGGCAGCTGGAGCGCGCGAACCTCTCCTTCGCCGCTGCCCTCGTCGCGACGCTCGATGCCCGCGACGAGTACACCGCCGGGCACTCGACGGCCGTCGCCGTCTACGCGCGCGACATCGCCGCCCGGATGGGCCTGCCGGCGGAGGAGCAGGAGCTCGCGCACCTGTGCGGCCTCGTCCACGACATCGGCAAGGTCGGGCTGCCGGCCGGGCTGCTCGAAAAGCCGGGCACGCTGACGCTGGCCGAACGGCGGCAGATGGAAGAGCACTCCGCGATCGGCGAGCGGATCCTCGCCAACGTCGAGACCTACGCCGAGATCGCGCCGATCGTCCGCCACCACCACGAGCGCATCGACGGGATGGGCTACCCCGACCGCCTAACAGGCGACCAGACGCCGCTCCTCGCCCGCATCATCGCCGTCGCCGACGCCTACAACGCGATGACCAGCGACCGCCCCTACCGCGACGCCATGCCGCCCGAGGTCGCCCGCGCCCGGCTCGTCCAGGCGATCGAGGGCCAGCTCGACGCCAATGTCGTCATCGCCTTCGAGGCCGTGCTGGCAAGCGCCGACGACGACTACCGGCAGGGCGTGGGATCAGCATTCGCCTCGCCCTTCAAGCCCCGCGCGACCGGCGTTGATCTCATTACTGATCTTCTCGCGAGACTGCCGCTGCAAGCGGGCGCGCGCGGCGCAGCCGGTGTGCCGGCGTAGAGCTGCCGGAGACGCCTAGGCTAGCCAGCCGCGCCAGGAGAGCGTGCGTGTGAGGAGTTAGTTGCCGGGGGCCGGTGGCGGTTCAGTTTGCCGAGAGATCGAGCTCGACCGCCTCGACCCAAAGCGCGCCTTCGAGCTCGGGCTCGTCGGCGACGATCTCCTCGAGCGTCGCCTCGGCTTCTGCAGCCGTCGCGTGGAAGTCGTCGACATCGCGCGAGACGCTGCTGGCGATGCCATAGACGAGCACGGTTTCAGTCAAGCACAGATCGGCACGGCTGCCTAAGGTGCGTAGCGCTCGGATCCCATCTCGTGCTACTTCGGCACGCGGCCGATTCCGTAACTCTTCCAATCGCGGCCCGGTCAACTCGGTCCGCCCTCAGCCGCCATGTGCTGCGGGGGCGCGGGCTCCGCAGCGGCATCCGGTCGTGCCGGTTCAGTGGCGCACGAGGCGCCTTGACGGCGAGCCGGTGAAGCGCAACGACATGTCGCAAATACCGCGTGCCGAAGACGCTAAGTCGAATCTGTCTTAGGTCGTCGGCCGCGCCGCGCCTGTTGCTTCCCCACCTTCGCGATCTGCTTCACGACCTCGTCGTCGACGTGGGCGTCGGCCACGATCTGACCCCGCCGCGCGTCGGCGTAGCGCAGAACGACCTGAACGGATTGCTTGTCATCGGGGATCTCGTTTTGCGAGAAGTCGCTGACGAAGATCGTTTTCCGGGCCATAGCGTCTCCTTCGCTGGTTCCGTGGAGGGAGAGCCTATATCTGGCGGCTGACGCTATCTAGTGGGAGGGGCTGGCGAGCGGCGGGTGAGGAGGAAGGCTCCACGTGCTCGACGGGTCCGCGCATTCGCGGCCGAGGGACCGCGCTCGCTTCATCGGCCACCGATCGCGGCTGAGGCCACGCCGATAGTCGGCGCGCCGCGTGAGCCAGAGAATTGGAAGTCGCGCCCGACTCTTTCGATCTGAGAGAGGACGTCGAGAATCTCGCCCCCGATCGTGATTCCCGTCAGCGGCTGTCCGAGCTCGCCGCGGGCGATGCGCCATCCTGCCGCGCCGAATCCGAAGCGCCCGCCGCCGGTTGCTGCTAAGCGACGGGCGAAGAGTCGTTGGATGTAGATGCCGCCGTCGGCCGCGTTCAGCATTTCGGCGAGCGTTGATTGGTGCGGCTCGAGGAAGATGTTTGACGGAGCTGCCGTTGGGGGCGTGCGGTAACTGCTGCGTAGCGCGTTGCCGGTTGATTCTGCTGCGCTTGTGGCAGCGGTTTCGAGCGAGTGCAAAGCGCCAACGACAACTCCTTCATTGATGAGCGCCGTGCGCTGCGTCGGTACGCCTTCGCCGTCGAATGGAGCTGTTTTCATTCCGGATG
>DASQWB010000176.1:0-22229 GCA_035640455.1 Gaiellaceae bacterium
GTCGTCGTCGACAAGGATTCGACGACGATCATCGACGGCGCCGGCGACTCCGAGGCGATCAAGGCTCGGATCAAGCAGCTGAAGCAGGAGATCGAGGACACCGACTCCGACTTCGACCGCGAGAAGCTTCAGGAGCGGCTCGCGAAGCTGGCCGGCGGCGTCGCCGTCGTCAAGGTCGGCGCTGCGACGGAGACCGAGATGAAGGAGAAGAAGCACCGCGTCGAGGACGCGTTGCAGGCGACGCGGGCCGCGCTCGAGGAGGGCATCGTCCCGGGCGGCGGCGTGGCGCTCCTGAACGCGGCCGAGGCGATCCAGCTCGACGCCGTCGACGGCGACGAGCGGACCGGCGCCTC
The DNA here is from genome assembly GCA_035640455.1 of Gaiellaceae bacterium. Classification (GTDB taxonomy): domain Bacteria; phylum Actinomycetota; class Thermoleophilia; order Gaiellales; family Gaiellaceae; genus AC-50. The sequence goes on from DASQWB010000176.1 coordinate 354, forward strand.
GATCATCACGCGGGCGCTCGAGGAGCCGATCCGGCAGCTCGCGCAGAACGCGGGCCTCGAGGGCTCAGTCGTCGTGAACGACGTCCGGGAGGCTCCGGCCGGTCAGGGCCTGAACGTCGAGACCGGCGAGATCGAGGACCTCGTGAAGGCCGGGATCATCGACCCGACGATGGTCACGCGCTCGGCGCTGCAGAACGCGGCCTCGATCGCGAAGAACATCCTCACGACCGAGGCCGTCGTCGCCGAGCCGCCGGAGAAGACCCCGGTCGGCGCCGGCATGCCCGGCGGGGGGATGCCGGACATGATGTAAGGAGTCTGGGGGAACCGCCTGGTTCCCCCAGGAGCCCCCTCCTTGCGGGACGGGGGCGGTGGAAGTTCAGTTTCAGGAGCCGCCCGAGGTTTTCGAGCTTCGGGCGGCTCTTCTTTGTTGTTGGGGAGCCTCTCGCCGGGCGAAGCCCGGCTTCGGCGGCGGCTCGTTTTGGTCTCCGAGAGCGTTTCGGGGACAGTCCCCAAACCGGCCCTAGAGACGCGAAACGCCCGGAGGGGCGGGCGTCTCGCGGAGGGGGTGGGGGAGGTGGTTCGGGTTACGTATCGGGGTTCGCCGCCGGTCCGCAGATCCCTCCAAGGGGGGTTCCACAAATAGGACCTTCGGACTACCGGGCCCTCACGGCGCGGAGGGCGTCGACGAGGCCGCTCCCGTAGAAGCCGTTCGACTTCGCGCTTCCCTCGCACGTGGCCGTGTTCGAGGCGAGGATCCCAGGTGGAACGTCGTAGGTCACCGTGGGCGGGTTCGGGCAGGCGAGCGGCGTCGCCGTCTGCTCGAGGATCTTCTCCACGTCGTCGGGCGCCATGTGGGGCCGGCCGAGCTGCGAGACGATCAGCGCGGCCACGCCGGCCGCGTTCGGGGTCGCCATCGACGTGCCCTGCTCCCAGGCGTAGGTGGCGCAGCCGCCGCCGGGGCGGCAGTCCTGCTCCCGGAGCGACGGGTCGACGGAGCCGACCGCCTCGGCCGGCCAGGCGCCGAGGACGCGGCCGCCGCCGCGCACGCCGGCCGGCACGGGCTGGAATCGCCGGTCGCCGCCGGGTGCGGCGACGTCGACCTGCTTCGTGCCGTGGTTCGAGTAGTAGGCCTTCTGGTCGAGCGCGCCGGTCGCGGAAACGCCCACGACGCCCGGCAGGTCGGCCGGAAGCTCGACGAGTTTGCCGAGCGTCGGATCGCTGAGGTCGAGGTCGTCGTTCCCGATCGCGGCCACCGGGAGGACGCCCCCGCCACGCGCGTACTGGAGGGCGCGCCGCAGCAGCTCGTAGTCGGCCTTGTCCGGCTTGCGATCGATGTACGCGCCGAGGCTGAGCGATGCCACGTCGACGTGCTGGTCGGCCGCGTAGACGAGCGCCTGGGCGATGCCGGAGAAGCTGCCGTCGCCGTTTCGGTCGAGCACCTTGAGGGCGAGCGTCGTGACGTTCGGCGCCACGCCCTCGATGCCGACGCCGTTCAGCGGCGCGGCGACGGCGCTCAGGCACCAGGTACCGTGGCCGTTGTGGTCCTGGACGTCCGGCTCGCTCGGGACGAAGGAGCGGCTTCGTCCGAGGTCGAGGTTCGGCGCCACGTCCGGATGGGTCGTGTCGGCGCCGGTGTCGAGCACGGCGACGACGACGTCTCGCCGGCCGCGCTGGACGGCGTACGAGCCTGACGGCGTCGCCTCGAGCCGCGCCTTGTCCCACTGCTGGCCCGAGAGCGGATCGCCGCCGGGCAGGGCAGCCGCCGGTTCAGCCGGCGCCGCGCTGCCGCCGTCGTCCGCGAGCGGGAGAAGGCGGCGCGCGACCTCCGGCCCGGCCGCGACGACCTGCGAGCTGGTGGCGAGCGCCGCCGCGAAGTCGGGTCGAGCCGACGAGGCGCGGACGGCCCCGAGCTGCGGCAGCGTCGCGGTCACGGTGCCGCCGGCTTCGGCGACGAGCTGCGACGCGTTCGCCGGCACTCCCGAGACGCCCGCGAAGACGACGACATACGGCCGCAGGCCGCCGCCGTTGGTGTGAGCCGCGCCGGGTCCGGCGAGCGTGAGTACCAGTGCTGCGGCGCCGAGCGCCGCGAGGGGCCGCTTCATGATCCTCTCCAAGGTCGATTCAGGGCCTGGATCGGCCGGCGCGGCCGAGAAGCCGATGCCCCAAACGAGGAAGGGCGGCCCGGAGGCCGCCCTTCGACGATCAGATCAACGGAGCTCTACGGCGCGAGGTCGCCGTAGATGTTCTGGTCGATCCCGCCGTCGTGCGGGCAGAGATCGCCGCTCCAGAAGCTGACCGGGCCTTTCTTCGTCTGGACCGTGTTCAGAGTCCGGCACTGATGGACGTCGGCCGTCGTCTGGTCCTCGTCCTCCGTCTCCTCGCGCGGATCCGTCCCTTGAAGCGTGTCCCGCCAGTCCGTCCAGACCGTGTACGCGAAACTGCCAAGTGACGTCACCCAGAGGTAGTCGCCCGCGAACGGCACCGAGCGGTTGTCGAATTGCTCGTAGTTCGGGTTCGTGGAGACGTCGGTGATGCGGTCCCCGGCCGTCCACGTCGTGCCGGCGTCCGTGGACGTCGCTCCGTAGACGTCGAGCGACGGCACGGTCTTCCGGTCGGCGCAGTTCCCGATCGGCCGGGTGACGCTGTAGCACTCGTCGTTCCGGCTGTCCCACCAGATCGCGTGCAGCACGCCGCCGTCGGCCGAGATGTCCGGGAACACCTGGTGCCCTGTCCCCTTGTCGTCGATGAGCGCCGGCGCCGTGTGCGCTCCGGTCGCTCCGTCGTAGCGGATGAAGAAGATCCCCGCCTGGCCGCCGATGCCGCGGCCGTCCGTGCCGTACGTCGTTTCGGTCGGCTTCTCCGTGCCGGGCTTCGTCGCGTCGTAGACCATGTAGATCCACTCGTGCGCCGAGTCGAACTGGTCGGCCGTCGAGCGGACCTGCGTGTCGCGGCGGAAGAACGTGTAGCCGGAGGTGCACGCGTCGATGAAGTCGCCGCAGTCGCGGGCGCGGTCGGAGTTGGCGTCCGTCCCCTCCTCGCCGCCCGGATCGTCGCTGACGAGCTGCGTCGGCACCGGCTCCGGCGACGACTGATCCTGCGCGTCGTTCGGGATGAACGTCGTGACGAGCTGTGGCTGCGAGAACGAGATGCCGCAGTTCGTCGACTTGACGATGTAGACCGCGTCGAGCGACGGGCCGACGGTCGCGAACGAGCGGAACGTCACGTAGACGTCGCCGTTGTGCGTTACCGCGATGTCCGGGAACTGCAGGCTCTTCAGCGACTGCGAGAGCCTCATCGGATTGCTGAAGGTGACGCCGTGGTCGGTCGAGCGGACGAAGTAGATCTCGTTCGCCCCGTTGCCGTTGAAGCGCGACCACGAGAAGTAGACGTTGCCGTCGCACCGGCCGCCGGTGCGGTCGGCCTCGATCGACGTCTTGTCATGGAAGACGCCGAGCAGGTTCGGCGCCGACGAGCCGTGCGCGACGACGGTCGTGCCGTAGTACTCGAGGCCATCCTTCGTCGTGTCGGCCGCGTCGGGGCCGTCCGGGTTCCGGAAGCGCGCGACCCAGACGTCGCCCTGCGTCTTCGTGATGCTCGGAATGTTGTTCGAGCTCTCCGAGCCGAAGAACGCGCGCCCGTGCGCGTCCCAGGCGATGACCGGGTCGCCGGCAGTCGCCGTCCGCGCCTGCGAGAGCGCTTTGTACGGCGAGATGTCGTCCGGGTAGCCCGGCACGAGCGAGCTCGTCCAGTTCGCGCCGCCGTCGAGCGAGCGGTAGTAGCCGAGCCAGATGGGCCCGATTGCTCCTGCCGCGATGCCCCGGTTGTAGACGGGGCAGTAGTCGTTCGAGCTGCCGAGCAGGACGCTCGTGTTCCGCGGATCGACCGCGACCGCGGGCTCGTTCTGGCGCCCGTGCGAAACGGTGCACTCGTCGAGCGTGGCGTCCGTGTACGGATGGCCGGTCGCGAGCGTGTAGGCGCTCACGTAGCCGACGCCGCACCCCGCGGTCGCGCCGGTGTCCGGCGGGTTCGGCGGGGTCGGCTCAGGATGGCAGTCGTTCGTCAGTCGAACGTCCGCCCCTGGCGTCGACGCGCCAGCCCCGCCGACCGCAAGGAAGACGGCCAGACACGCGAGCACGCCGAAGATGACGAGCTTTCTCACAGATCTCTCCCCCTCCTAGAAGTCCGCAGAGATCGGATTTTGTCACAGAATCCGATATTTCGCAGGGGCGCCGAAGCGCCCCTGCGCGTTTCTCTACGGCGTCGGGTCGGCGTACGAGCCGCCGAAGATGTCGGTATTCCCGAACGTCGCCGGGCAGTCCTGTTTCGGCGCCGGCCGCGTTGGATCCGTCGAGACCCCTGCGGCGGTGCCGTCCGCCACGTCCTGCCGGTACGAGTCGATCGCCGGGCAGTCGGCGGCATTCCGTGCGTCGTTCCATACGGCGACGACGAAGTCGTTCGTCGCGAACGCGTAGTCGTAGTCGCCGAGGAACTCGTCGATGAGCGCGTTCGCGCTCGAGCCGCGCGCATCGCCCGTCGGCGCGCGGTGGATGTCGCTCCAGGCGCCGATCGCGCCCGTCGCCGGGTTCACGTCCGCATGCCGCACCACTCCCTGGAAGAGCCGCGGCGTGAAGTTCGTCGACTGGTACGGCTGCAGGAAGCTCATGTACGTCAGGTAGGCGTCGGTGCCGTCCGGCGAGATCGCGATCGCCGGGAAGTCCGGCCGGTCGCTCGCCGGCGAGGCGACGCCCGCGGACGTCCAGGTTCGGCCCTGGTTCCGCGACCACATCACCCGCACCTGCTCGTTCGGGCCGGGATGCGTGTCCGTCGGCGTCGGCCCGTTCGACCACGCGAGCACGATCTGGTCGGTCGCCCCCGCGCCAGTCGGCGCGCCGTTCGCGATGTCGACGGTCGGGAACGAGCCGTCACGTGCGCCCGACTCGCCGTCGAAGGAGAGCTCGCCGATCGAGTCGACGATGCCCGTCTGGTCGATGTGCGTGACGACCTGGGCCGGGCGGACGAAGCTCTTGCCGCCGTCGAACGAGCGGATCATGAAGATGGCGAGCGTCTTCGTCTTCGGGTCGATCCCGTCCCAGAAGACGTAGAGCGTGCCCTTGCTGTCGGTGTTCACGGCGCAGTCCTGCCGACCGCCGATCGTGTTGTTGTTCACGGACGGCGAGACCTGGCGCGTGAGCCACGTGTCGCCGCCGTCGGAGGACGAGTTGACGACGATCGGCTCCGGGAAGCCGCCGATCTCCTGGCTCCGGAACGCTGCGTCGCAGACGTAGACGTTGCCGAAGAACGGGCTCGACGAGGCGTCGTCGACGGCGATCATCTCGTGGTCGGAGAAGAGCGCCGCGTTCTGCTTGGTCACGATCACGGGCGCCTTCCAGGCCGTGTTCACGCCGGCCTTCGCGGCCGCGTAGTTCTGGCTGTCGAGCCGCGAGACGGCGATCGCCTCGAAGCCCTTGAAGGCGAACTCCGACCGATCGGCGCTGAAGTTCGCGGTCAGGTTGGCGTAGTAGAGCCGCCAGCCATTCGACCACGAGAACTTCCCGTTCGAGCCGCGCTGCGGGCCGAAGCCGACGGCCGGGTCGCCGTCCGAGGCGAGGCCGTTCTCGAAGTAGCGCGGCAGCGTCCCGATCGGGCCGACGTGCGGGTCGCAGTTGTCGGCCGGCGCCGACGACGTCCCCACCAGCCCGAGGCAGTCTCGCGCCGTCCAGCCCGTGTACGTCGGCTGGATCCAGCTCGAGCCTCCGGTGTCGGAGAAGTAGATCCCCGAGAGGCCGATGCCCGGCGTGAACGGACACGTCACGTCGCTTCGGTTGTTGCAGGCCTCGAGATCGACCTCCTCGTTGGCCCCGGCCGCCGCGATCGACGGGTCGATCGGGTTCACCGCCACCGCAGGCTCGTTTTGCTTGTTCTGCGGGAACGGGGTCGACGGGCTGCCGACCGTGACGAGTGTGTCGGAGGCGTTGGACGTGGCCGCGGCGACGCCGACGACGAGCGCGAGCGCACCAAGCGCCGTCGCGGTCGCCGCTAGAAGCTTCCTCATGATGGCTCCCCCCCGTTGGACGAGGGGCGGATATTAGACGCCTGCGACTTGCTTAGAAGCCGTAACGCTCTTCCTTCCAGTAGTCCGCGTCGTTGTGGTAGCCGTAGCGCTCCCAGAAGCCGGGCTGGTCGGTCGTGCGGAGCTCGAGCCCACGCAGCCACTTAGCGCTCTTCCAGAAGTAGCGGCTCGGCACCACCAGGCGGAGCGGCCAGCCGTGCTCGGGCGTCAGCGGCTCGCCGTCGGCCTCGTAGGCGATCAGCCCGTTCTCGTCCTCGAGCGCGTCGAGCGGGACGTTGGACGTGAAGCCCTGCTCGGCGTGCGCCACGACGAACCGCGCGTACGGCTTCGGCTCGACGAGCTTCGCGAGCTCGCTCCAGTGGACGCCGCGGAAGCTCGTGTCGAACCGGCTCCACCGCGTGACGCAGTGGATGTCGATGGTGATCTCGGTGCTCGGGAGCTCCCGGAGCTCGTCCCAGGTCAGCGTGAGCGGCCGCTCGACCTCCCCGAAGACGCGGAAGTCCCACGTCGCCAGGTCCGTCTCGGGCACGGAGCCCGCGTGGAGCACCGGCCACTTCTCGGTCAGGTACTGGCCGGGCGGGAGGCGCGCCGGGTCGAGGCCGCGCTCGACGAGCTTCTGCTCCGCCTTCGACCGGAAGAGAGGCATCGGTTTCTAGACTAGTTCGGGTGCGTTTTGCCGCGCGTCCCCGCTCCTACCTCCGCGTCGCAGGGCCCGACGCGGAGGATTACCTGCAGCGGATGCTCTCGAACGACGTCGCCGCGCTCTCGGTGGGGGAGCGGTGCGACGCACTGCTGCTCACCGCGAAGTCGCGGGTCATCGCACCTCTGCGGGCGCTCCGGCGCGGACCGGACGACTTCCTGCTCCTGACCGAGCCCGAGCTCGGCGAGCGCGTGCGGGCGGAGCTCGTGCGGTTCCGCTTCGCCGCCAAGGCGGAGATCGAGCCCGAGGAGCACGAGTCGTGGGTCGTGCTGGGGGGCGACGAGGTGCTCGACGAGCGCCCTGACGGCGAGGAGGTCGGCGAGGAGGAGCTCGAGCGGTGGCGCATCGAGGCGGGCATCCCGCGCTGGGGCCACGAGATCGACGACTCGATCCTCCCGGCCGAGGCCGGCCTGACCGAGACGCACGTGAGCTTCACGAAGGGCTGCTATCCGGGCCAGGAGCCGATCGCGCGACTCCACTACCGCGGCAAGGTGAACCGGCGGCTGCGGCGTCTGGAAGTGGAGACAGCTACGCCCGGAGACGAGATCCTCTGGAACGAGAAGGTCGTCGGCCGCGTCACGAGCGTCGTACCGGGCCGCGCGCTCGGCTACGTGCGGGCGGAGGTGCCCGAGGACGCAGTGCTGCGGATCGACGGCTCCGAGGCCCGGCTAGACTAGGTCGCCCGCGCCCGTAGCTCAGGGGATAGAGCGCTGCCCTGCGGAGGCAGAGGTCGCATGTTCGAATCATGCCGGGCGCACTTGGCCGGCGAAGATCCGCCCGCTTCGCGGGCATGACGATCTTCGCCGGATCCTTAGAAGCGTGAATGAGCCGCAGCCGCGCATGTCGGCTGCGGCGGCGGACGGCCCCATAGGTTTCGTCCCGATGCAGCTCGCCACAGGCGCGGAGATGCCGCGTTACCGGGCCGACCGGGCGGGCGGCGCTCGTCTGCGTCGACGGCGGCCAGGGTGGCGAGGTGGATGGGACCTGGAGCGCGTCGGTGGAGTGGCTCGTACGACGGCTCGCGCCGCGCTTTCCCGAGCTCGGTTTCGCGGAGGTCAAGTACCGCATCAAGTCGTGGAAGCGGCTCGACTGGTGTGTCGAGGACGCCCGCGCGGCGGTGCGCGAGACCGGCGCGCCGCGGACGCTCCTGCTCGGATTCTCGATGGGCGGGACGGTCGCGATTCGCGCCGCCGACGAGCCGACGGTCGAGACGGTGGTCGGCCTCGCGCCGTGGATGCCGGACCGGCTCGGCCTCGAGTCGCTGCGAGGGCGGCGGCTCGTCGTAATCCACGGGATGCTCGACGGGTGGCTACCGGGGATCCCGGGCGTGCGGCCGTCGAGCTCGCGGCGCGGCTTCGAGCGCGCCCGCACCCTCGGCGTCGACGGCGAGTACACGCTGCTCCCGGGAGCCCTGCACGGGATCGCCGTCCGCGCGCATTGGGGCAAGCCGCTCCCGCTGCCGCGCGCGCGGCAGTGGGCCGAGCTCGTCGCGCGCGAGCTCGAGCGCTTCAGAGACGGCGACGCGCCGGCTGTGCGGGCGCCGGGGACCGCCACCAGCGTCACGACCTGGCTGATCCGGCTCGTCCGTGGACGGACGGTTCCGACGCGCGCCTCGACCTCGAGCATCCCTTCCGCCACGGTGGGTCGGCAGGCTAACGGGGTGGCGGGAGCGACCGCAGGAGACACGAGCCGGGCCGCCGAACTGGTTCGGACGTGGCCGAGATTCCGGACACGATCGTCCTCAAACGCCACCGCGATTTCCAGGGACGACGGCATCAGGTCTGGTGGCGCCGGGGCCTGCTGGCGCTCGTCGCCGCGATCCCTGTGCTTGCTCTCTTCAACGTCTTCGGCCAGCGACCAGGCACATCGACGGTGGCGACCTCGGCGGCGCGACTCCAGGTCTACGCACCCACCCGCGTGCGCGGCGGCCTGCTCTACGAAGCGCGTTTCCGAATCACCGCGCGCCGCGAGTTGAAGAAGGCGCTGCTCGTCCTCGATCCCGGCTGGGCCGAGGCGATGCAGATCAACACGATCGAGCCGAGCCCGGGCAGCGAGGCGAGCCGCGACGGCCAGTTTTCGTTCGCGCTCGGCCACATTCCTGCCGGGAAGTCGTTCCTGCTCTTCATGCAGTTCCAGGTCAACCCGACGAACATCGCATGGCACCGGCGGCAGAACGTCGAGCTCTTCGACGGCGGCACGCACCTCCTGACCGTCAAGCGGCGCATGACGATATTCCCGTAGATGGATCTCGCGCTCCGCTCGATCGTCGTCTTCTTCTTCATCTTCATACTCACGCGCGTGGTCGGCCGGCGCGAGCTCTCGACGCTCGAGCCGTTCGACCTGATCCTGCTCATCGTGCTCGGCGACGCCGTCCAGCAGAGCCTCACGCAGGACGACTACTCGATCACCGGCGCCTTCATCGTCATCTCGACGATCGCGATCCTTCAGGTCGGGCTGTCATACCTCAACTTCCGTGTGCCGCGCCTGCGCCCGCTGCTCAACGGCGAGCCGATCGTGATCGTCCAGGACGGGAACGTGGTCGAGGCGAACGCGAAACGTGAGCGGCTCACGCTCGAGGACATCGCCGAGGCGGCGCGGCTACAGCAGATCGGCTCGCTCGAGGACGTGCAGTGGGCCGTCCTCGAGACGAGCGGCGAGCTTACCTTCCTCGAGAAGCAGAAGAATTAGGCCGTGACGCTCTATCTCACGGAGGAGGACGTCGGCGCCCTCCTCACGATCGAGGACGCGCTGGCGGCTGTAGAGGGGTCATTCCGGCGCCTCGCCGAAGGCCACGTCGAGAACCGGCCGCGCGAGCGGCTGCGGCTCGAGGGCGGGCTCCTCGCCGTGATGGTGGCGGCCGACCTCGAGCTCGGCTACGCGGGGCTGAAGACGTACACCGCCTTCGGGTACGACGACTACCGCTTCGTCGTCCTGCTCTTCGAGACCGACCGGGCCGACCTCGCCGCCGTGATCGAGGCGAACCGGCTCGGCCAGCTCCGGACCGGCGCGGCGAGCGGTGTTGCGGCCCGCCATCTCGCCCGATCGGGCGCCCGCGGGCTCGGCGTGATCGGCTGCGGCTGGCAGGCCGAGAGCCAGGTGGCGGCGATCCGCGCGGCGGTGCCGACGATCGAGCGGGTTCTGGCGTACTGCCGAACTTCCGAGCGGCTGCGCGCGTTCTGCGAGCGCGTCGGCGCCGAGCCGGCCGAGAGCCACCGCGAGGCGGCTCGGCAGGACGTGGTCGTCACGGCCACGACCTCGAAGGACCCCGTGCTGCGGGGTGAGTGGCTACGAGACGGCGCGCTCGTCTGCGCCATCGGCGCGAACGACGCGAGCTCCCGCGAGCTGGACAACGTCGTCCTCGATCGGGCGAGCTTCGTCTGCTGCGACTCGCGCGAGCAGTCGCGCATCGAGTCCGGGGACCTCATCGAGCCGGTCGAGCAGGGCGTGCTGGACTGGCTCGAGGTGCACGAGCTGCAGGAGGTCGTCGCGGGCGAGACGACGGGCCGCACGTCCGCCGAGGACATCGTTCTCTTCAAGTCGAACGGCATCGCGGCCTGGGATCTCGCGATCGGGGCAGTCGCGCTCGCGCGGGCGCGCGAGCGCGGGGCAGGGCGCCAGCTCTAAGGGGCTTTGCCGGCTTCGAGCGAGCGCCGGGTCTCCTCGACGTTGTCGTTCCCGACGGCGTGGATCACGTCCTCGCGGTCGAGGAGCCGGTCTCGCTGCTGCGGCGTCAAGCGATTCTTGAGGTAGGCGTCGTCGAGGATGTCCTCCAGGCTCCGGCCCCGCTTGTGCTCGCGGATCACGTACATCGCCACCCGGTCCTCGACGGCGCTGCGTGCGGACAGGAAGGAGAAGATGCCGCGGAGGAAACTCGAGACTCCGTCGGCCATAGGGACCGATTGTATCCTCCACTCGATGAGACGGACCTCGAAGGAGGGCCGGTTCGCGGAGCGGGTCGTCTCGGGAGTCGACGATCTCGGCGCCGAGGAGCGCATCCTCATCTGGATCGAGCGGAAGCCGGGCGGCATCTGGGCGGTCGGCCGTGCCGTCAACCCGCAGCACCGGTCGAGCGACGCACCGCGGCGCGACGACTACATCTTCGAGGGCTACGAGCTCGAGGACACGCTCGAGCGGGCGAACGCCGCGCTCGAGGACGACGTCCGCGTCTCGAGCGACGACGGCCGAGTCGCCGACGCGAAGCCGTTCGTGCGCGCGGAGATTCTCGGGCCGCTCGAGCGCTGGTTCTTCGGGCGGCGCTGAGGCGGCGCTAAAGGCGCCGTTGGCCGGGCCGACCAAAGTGTGCGGCTTCTTGCCGAACGTCCTGAATGAGGAAGCGCGTTTCCGGTGCCGCGCGTACCGCGGGAGCTGGTCCCCATTTACCCCGCAGAGTCCCGGAGCCTCATCTTGGGATTCGCAGAATCTGTCCGGGATAAATCAAGTGCGGATTGTCAATGAGATCGCGGTTCGCGGCGAAGATTCGTGGCCACTTGCGAGGATCGTCGTAGTAGAGGACTGCGATTTTCGAGAGAGTTTCTCCGCCAGCAACTGTGTGTCTCGACGCCGGTTCCTCGGACTCGAGAGCGCGCTCCACGAGAACGTCTTCCAGCAAGTCCAGAACGACCGCAACATAGAGCTGGCTCAACGTCGTAGCCACCAGCGTCTCCCGCATGGAAAGTGATAGGGCCCGTCTCACCCGCCCGTGGCCGGTACCGAAGACGTTGCGGAGCTCTGCCGTCGTCACAGCCATGCTGTGAAGACCCCGATACATTCTCCGCACGGGCGACTCCTCGGATTCAGATGAAAGCCCGAGTGCTTCGAGGCATTCGGCAGCAAGCGCCGGCATCGCTCGTCGTGGGAGTTCGGGACGACTAGTCGAGGCATCGGGTTCGCGCAGCTCGTGAAGGACGTGGCGGCTTGCAGCCTCGACGAAGTCTTTGGATGCACCGATCGCCTCCTCGGGCTCAACGGCAGCCGTCGCCTTGAGCCGCGCATAGTGCAGTAGCAAGGCGGAGTCTTCGGGCAGGCGCGAGAGCCCGTGTAGTAGGAACTCCTCCAAGGTAAGGTGAACAGCCCCAGGAAGGAACGTGCGTTTGCCGCGCTCCCCCACAACATGAGGAGCTAGATACGCACCGCGCGCGTCTGGAAGCCATGCCGCGAGACGACGGTTACGGAAGCGAAGGCCTCGGCGCAGCCACTTCACGCCGCGCGCCACAATCCGTCACGGTGATGGCGAAATCGATCGTGACCTAGATCGCGGAGCTCCGGGGCCACTTCAGCTCTGCGTCCGGGATCGGGTCGCCGTGCGGGTCGTGCGTAGGGAAGCCGAGGGCGCGGTCGATCCGCGCCTCGAGCTCTTCCGAGAGCACGTGCTCGAGGCGGTCGGCCTCGTCGTGGACGTCGTCGACGTGCACGCCAAGGGTCTCCGCGAGGTAGAGCTCAAGCAGGCGGTGGTGGCGGATGATCTCGAGCGCGACGCGCTCGCCGGAGGGCGTGAGGACGATGCCGCCGTAGGGTTGGTGGTCGGCGAGCTCGAGCGCGGCGAGCTTCTTCACCATCGCGCTCGCGGAGGCCGCCGAGACGCCGAGCGACCGCGCGAGCGCCGAGACCGACGCCGGCCCGCCCTCCGACGAGAGCTTGTAGATCTCCTTCAGGTAGTCCTGGATCGCGTCGGTCAGCGCAGGCTTCGGCACCGGCTCAGTTTAGGCCGAGGCCGCCGCTTCGGCCTGCTAGCCTCCCGCGCTCGTGCTGATCAGGCTCGGTCACAGCCCCGATCCCGACGACGCGTTCATGTTCTGGGCGCTCGCCTCCGGCGAGATCGACACTCGGGACTTCGAGTTCGAGCACGTCCTGAAGGACATCCAGACGCTCAACGAGTGGGCACTCGAAGGTCGGCTCGAGGTCACGGCGCTCTCGCTCCACTCGTATCCGCTCGTGCAGGACCACTACGCCCTGCTTCCGCACGGGGCGAGCATGGGCTCGGGGTATGGGCCGGTCGTCGTCTCGCGCGAGCCGCTGTCGCGCGAGGAGCTGCGGGAGGTGGAGATCGCGATCCCCGGCCGGATGACGACGGCCTTCCTCGTGCTCCGCATGTATCTCGGCGACCTCCGATACCGCGAAGTGCCATTCGATCGCATCCTCGACGAGGTCGCCTCGGGGGCAGCGCCCGCCGGGCTCCTCATCCACGAGGGACAGCTCACCTACGGCCAGGCCGGCCTGGCGAAGAGCGCCGACCTCGGCGAGTGGTGGCTCCTCGAGACCGGGCTCCCGCTGCCGCTCGGCGTGAACGTCGCCCGCCGCGACCTCGGCGAGGAGACGCTGCACGAGCTCTCGGAGGTGCTCCGCGAGTCGATCGAGGCCGGACTCGCGAACCGCCGCCGCGCGATGGCCTACGCGATGCAGTTCGGGCGGGGGCTCGACGAGGACCTCGCCGACCGCTTCGTCGGCATGTACGTGAACGACTTCACCTGCGACTACGGCGACGAGGGGCGTCAGGCAGTGCGGGAGCTCCTGCGTCGAGCCGAGGCGATCGGCGCCTACGAGCAGCCGGTCCGGCTCGACTTCGTCGCGTAGTTAGTCTGGGCGGCCGTGAGCCGCGCCGTCGTCCTCTCTGCGGTGCGTACCCCGGTCGGACGCTACGGGGGCGCGCTCGCGCACGTCCGTCCGGACGACCTCGCCGCGCTCGCGATCGGCGCCGCGGTCGAGCGCGCAGGCGTGGCGCCGGACCAGATCGAGGACGTCTACTTCGGCTGCGCGAACCAGGCGGGCGAGGACAACCGCAACGTCGCGCGGATGGCCGCGCTCCTCGCCGGGCTCCCCGACTCGGTCGCCGGCGTCACGCTGAACCGGCTCTGCGCGTCCGGGCTCTCCTCCGTCGTCGCGGCCTGCCATGCGGTCGCGGCCGGGGACGGCGAGCTCCTCGTCGCGGGTGGCGTCGAGTCGATGAGCCGCGCGCCGCTCGTCATGTCCAAGCCGGACAAGGCCTTCCCGCGCGGCGACCGGGTCGTCTACGACACGACGCTCGGCTGGCGCTTCCCGAACCCGCGCATGGAGGCGATGTTCCCGCTCGAGTCGATGGGCGAGACCGGCGAGAACGTCGCCGAGCGCTACGGCGTCTCGCGCGAGGAGCAGGACACGTTCGCGCTCCGCTCGCACCGGCGCTGGGCCGCCGCGTACGAGGCCGGCCGCTTCGCTGACGAGCTCGTATCGGTCGACGGCGTCGAGCGCGACGAGCACCCGCGGCCGGACACCGACGAGGAGAAGCTGGCGGCGCTGCGGCCGGCTTTCCGCGCCGACGGCACGGTCACGGCCGGGAACTCGAGCGGCATCAACGACGGTGCGGCGGCACTCGTGATCGCGAGCGAGGAGAAGGCGGCAGAGCTGGGCAGGGAGCCCATCGGCCGGTTCGTTGGAAGCGCCGTAGCCGGTGTCGATCCGAGATTCATGGGCATCGGGCCGGTTCCGGCTGTTCGAAAGCTCCTGGCTCGGGTCGGAATCGACCCGAGCCGGATAGACCTCGTCGAGCTGAACGAAGCGTTTGCGTCCCAGAGCCTCGTCGTCATCCGCGAGCTCGGCCTCGACGAGGAGAAGGTGAACGTGAACGGCGGCGCGATCGCGCTCGGCCATCCGCTCGGCATGAGCGGCGCGCGCCTCGTCGTCTCGCTTCTCCACGAGCTCCGCCGCCGCGGCGGTCACTACGGCCTCGCGACGCTCTGCGTCGGCGTTGGCCAGGGGCAGGCCGCGCTCTTCGCGCGGTGAAGCACGTCGAGCGGTATCTCGAGCTCGCGCTGCGGCTCGGCCGCCACGAGCCCGACCTCGTCGACTTCTACTACGGGCCGGCGGTGCTCGAGCGAAGGGTCGGAGGCGAGCCGCTGCTCGAGCCGGCGCGCCTCGCCGCCGAGGCCGGCGAGTTCCTCGCCGAGCCCGACGATCGCTGGCTCGCCGCGCAAGTGCGGGCGCTCGAGACCGTCGCGCGAACGTTGGCCGGAGAAGAGCTCCCGTATGCGGAGGAGGTCGAGCTGAAGTACGGCATCCGGCCGCAGTGGGTCGACGAGCGGGAGTTCGAACGCGGGCACGCGCTCCTCGACGAGGCGCTTCCGGACTCGGGCGACCTGGCGGCACGCTTCGCGCGCCGGCTGGAGGCCGTCGCCGTCTCCGGCGAACTCGTCGGGCGGGCGCTCGGCGAGGCGGTCGCGCTCGTGCGCGAGCGGACGCGCGAGGCAGTGGGTCTCCCCGAAGGCGAGGACGTCGAGCTCGAGGTCGTGACGGGCGAGCTCTGGCTCGGCTGGGCGCGCTACCTCGGCGACTTCCGCACGCGAATCGGGCTGAACGCGGACCTGCCGTTCCCGGCCGACGAGCTCGTGTGGTTCGCCGCGCATGAGGCGTACCCGGGCCACCACACGCACCGGGCCTGGCAGGAGGTGGACGGTCGCTTGGAGGCGACCCTCGGCGTGCTGTGGTCACCGGACGCCGTGATCGCGGAGGGGATCGCCCAGACCGCGCCGCCGCTCGTGCTCGACGGCGCGTACGACGAGCTCGCCGAACGCCTGGCGCCGCTCGGGTTCGACTACGACGGCGAGGCCGGCGCGCGCTTCGCGGCGGCCGACCAGCTGCTCACGCCAGTCTGGTCGAACGCCTCGATCCTCCGCCACGGGCACGGCGCTTCGCGCGAGGAGGCATGGGAGTACGCGGCGCAGTGGTCGCTCCAGCCTCCGGACCGCGTCGACAAGTTCTTCGCATCGCAGGTCGAGGACCGCCGCTCGCGCGGCTACGTCCACTGCTACTCACACGGGGAGCGCCTCTGCAGGGCGTACGTCGACGGAGACCCCGCCCGCCTCCGGCGGCTGATGACAGCGCGGCTTCTCCCCTCCGACCTTGGCGCCGAGCGCTGACCTCGCCGAGCGCTATCTCGCGCTCGCCTACCGGCTGTGCAAGCACGAGCCCGACCTCGTCGGGAACTACTACGGGCCGCGCGAAGCGGTTGCCGCGGTCGAGGCGGAGGAGCCCAGCGAGCCTTCACGGCTCGTCGAGGAGGCCAGCTCCCTTCTTCGCGACCTCGAGGACGCCGACCTCGAGCCGCAGCGACGCGCGTGGCTCGCGAGCCAGACGGGCGCCCTCCTGACGGTCGCCCGGCGACTCCACGGCGCGCGCTTGTCGTATGCCGACGAGGTCGAGGCCATCTTCGGGATCCGGCCGCGCTGGCACGACGAGGCGGAGTACGAGCGCGCTCACGCTCTGCTCGACGAGGCGCTTTCCGGGGCGGGCGACGTCAGGGACCGCTTCGGGCGCTGGCTCGAGCAGACCGCGGTGCCGGTCGGAAACCTCCAACCCGCGCTCACGGCCATGACCGAGGAGCTACGGGCGCGAACGGAGCAGCTCGTCGGGCTTCCCGACGGCGAGTCCTTCGAGCTCGAGCTCGTGTCCGGCGAGCGCTGGCTCGGCTTCAACCGCAACCTCGGCGACCTCCGGAGCCGGATCTCGATCAACACGGATCTTCCGTTTCCGGCCGGCGACCTGGCGTACTTCGTCGCCCACGAGGGCTATCCGGGTCATCATGCAGACGGTGCCTGGAAAGAGCAGGTGCTCGTGCGGGAGCGAGGTCAGCTCGAGATGACGCTGACCCTCTACGCCTCGCAGGCGACGCTGTCCGAGGGAGTTGCGGAGCTCGCCGCCGACCTCGTCGTGGACGACGGAGGGCAGGAGCTGACCGCTCGTCACCTGCGCCGGCTCGGGTTCGACTACGACCCGGAGGTCGGCACGAAGGTCTACGAAGCGGGCAAGCTCCTGCGGACGGTGCACTCGAACGTCGCGCTGCTGCTCTACGAGCGCGGCGCCTCCTTGGACGAGGCCCGCGACTACGCGCGGCGCTGGTCGCTGCAGCCGGAAGACCGGGTCGAGAAGATCCTCGCGTCCGTCCACGACCGCCCCTTCCCGGGGTACGCCCACTGCTACTCCGAGGGGCACCGCCTATGTGCCGCCTTCGTGCGCGGCGATCCGAAGCGCTTCAAGCGCCTGCTCGTCGAGCAGCTCGTCCCTTCCGACCTTGGTGCATGACGGGCCTCTCGGAGACCACGGAGCGTGCAGCGGAGCGTCCAGAGGGCGCGGAGTCTGCGCGGTTAGGGTGTAGCCCGTTTAGCTCAGCGGCGGCCTGATGTAGATCACGCCGTCGTGCTTCACCGGCACGAAGGGTGCGCCGATCGACATGATCATCCGCTCGACGTGGGCGAAGACCTCCTCGTCGTCGCCCGACGCGACCTCGATCCCGACCTCGTCGACCGGCTGCGCGTCGAGGCCGCTTTCCCGCAGCTCGTTGAGGAGCCGGTCGCGATCCGGGATGCGCGCGGCTTCCACCTGAAGGGCTTCGTCCATGCCGCCTCTGTGCCCGGGGACTGGCCGCCGGAAACTCGCTAGGGTGCCCGGGCGATGGCGGTCGCGACGCGCGAGTACGGGCTCTTCATCAACGGCGAGAGCGTGGAACCGGCCTCCGGCGAGACGCGCGAGCTGGCAGAGCCCGCTACCGGGGAGCCGCTCGCCCGGATCGCGGTCGCGAGTGAGGCCGATGTCGACCGCGCGGTCGAGGCCGCCCGCGCCGCGCTCGCCGGGCCTTGTGGCAAGACGCCTCCGAACGAGCGCTCGCGCCTCCTGCACGCCCTCGCGGACGCGATCGTCGCGAACCGCAAGGAGCTCGCGGAGCTCGAGGCGCGGAACGTCGGCAAGGCGATCTCGTCCGTGAAGGCCGAGCTCAACCAGGCGGTCGAGAACTTCCGCTTCTACGCCTCCGCGACCGCCACGATCGCGGGCCGCTCCAACCCGATCGGCGGCTCGCTCCTCTTCTACTCGCTGAAGGAGCCGGTCGGCGTCGCGGGCCAAATCGTGCCCTGGAACTACCCCCTGATGATGACGACCTGGAAGCTCGCGCCGGCCCTCGCCGCGGGGTGCGCCGTCGTCCTGAAGCCCGACTCCGCTACGCCGCTCTCGGCGCTGCGGATGGCCGAGCTCGCGGCCGAGGTCGGCTTCCCGCCCGGGGCGATCAACATCGTCCCCGGCCCGGGACCGATCGTCGGCGCCCACCTCGTCCGCCACCCGGGCGTGGACAAGATCGCCTTCACCGGCTCGACCGCGACGGGGAGCGAGATCATGCGGCTCGCCTCGGAGCCGGTCAAGCGGATCACGCTCGAGCTCGGCGGCAAGAGCCCGAACCTCGTCTTCACCGACGCCGAGCTCGACGACGCGATCCCGAGCTCGGTGTGGTCGATCTACTACTCCGCCGGTCAGAGCTGCGAGGCGCGCTCGCGCGTGCTCGTCGAGCGGCCGCTCTACGACGACTTCGTCGCGAAGTTCTCGGAGCTCGCCGGGAAGATCCGCGTCGGCGACCCGCTCGACCCCGAGACGCAGATGGGCTCGCTCATCTCGCCCGAGCACCGCGACAAGGTGCACGGCTTCGTCGAGCTCGGCCGCGAGGAGGGCGCCGAGGTCGTGACCGGCGGCGACCCCGGCGACGGCAAGGGCGCGTTCTACCCGCCGACGGTGCTCGCGAACGTCGAGAACCGGATGGCGGTGGCGCAGGAGGAGATCTTCGGCCCCGTCGTGACGGTGATCCCCTTCGAGGACGAAAAGGACGCGATCCGGATCGCGAACGACGTGAAGTACGGCCTGATGGCGACGGTGTGGACCGGCGACCCGGCGCGCGGCCTCCGGCTCTCGTCGCGGATCAAGGCCGGCACGGTGGGCGTGAACATGCCGTACACCGCCTTCCCCGGGATCCCGTTCGGCGGCTACAAGCAGTCCGGCTTCGGCCGCGAGCTCGGCCTCGAGACGCTCGAGCTCTACCTCGAGACGAAGAGCGTCCTCGTCTCGACGAGCGCACGGCCGTTCAACCCGTTCGGGCTGTAGCCCTCCTCGACGCTGCGGTCAAGGCCGTGCTCGTGGGCCTGCTCGTCTTCGCCCTGGCGCGGCCGGACCTGCCCCAGTTCGCGGGCAAGGCGATGACCGGCCGGGCGATCGGCTATCCGGTCGCCGCGCTCGTCGTCCCGGCGGCATGGTGGTTCCTCGGGCGCCGTCGCGGCGCGCCGTACCCCTTCGCCGTCGACGTGCTCGTCGTGCTCCCGTTCCTGATCGACATGGCCGGAAACGCCGCGAACCTCTACGACACCGTCTCCTGGTGGGACGACGTGAACCACCTCGTGAACTGGGCGATCCTCGTTTGCGGCTTCGGGCTCCTCCTGCGCGGACGGCTGTCGCGGATCGTGGCCGCCGGTCTCGCCGTCGGCTTCGGTGCTGTCACCGCCGTCCTCTGGGAGTTCCTCGAGTACGTGACGTTCATCCGCCACTCCTCCGAGCTCCGCACGGCCTACACGGACACCCTGGACGACCTCGCCCTCGGCCTGACCGGCTCGGTCGCCGCCGCGCTCCTCACCGTCACCGTCCTCTGGCCGCGTCCGGAATGACCGTCGAGCCCGTTCCGCTTCGCCGGAACCGGGACTTCAACCTGCTCTGGGGCGGGCAGGCGCTCTCCGACCTCGGGACGCGGATCTCCGGGATCGCGGTTCCGCTCCTCGTGCTCGCCGTCACCGGCTCGCCGGCGAGGGCGGGCATCGCCGAGTTCGCAGCGTCGATCCCGGTCCTCCTCCTCACGCTTCCGGCGGGCGCGCTCGTCGACCGCTGGGACCGGAAGCGGCTGATGATCGTCTGCGACACGATGCGCTGCCTCGCCTACGCGAGCCTCGTCGTCGCGCTCGCGCTCGACCATGTCTGGTTCGTCCACGTTCTCGCGGTCGTGCTCGTCGACGGCTGCGGGTGGGTGTTCGTCACTGTCGCGGAGCGGTCGGCGCTGCGGCATGTCGTGACCGACGAGCAGCTGCCGGCGGCGCTTGCACGAAACCAGGCGCGGGAGTACGCATCGCTCCTCGCGGGGACGCCGCTCGGCGGGTTGCTCTACTCGCTGGGCCGGGTCGTCCCGTTCCTCTTCGACGCGGTGTCGTACGGCGTATCGGTCGTGTCGCTCGTCGCCGTCCGCGCGCGGCTGCAAGGCGAGCGTACCGCGACGCCGCAACGGCTCCTCCACGACGTGCGGGAGGGTCTGGCGTGGTTCTGGCGGCAGCCGTTCATCCGCACGACGTCGCTGCTCGTGATGGGCAGCGACTTCGTGCTGAACGCCCTCTGGCTCGCGGTGATCGTGATCGCCCGTGAACGCGGCGCCTCGCCGGGGCTCATCGGCGCGATGTTCGTATTCCTCGGCATCGGCGGCATGCTCGGCGCGGCCGTCGCGCCGCGGCTCTCGCAGCGGCTCTCGACGCGCGTCGTCGTCGTGGCGACGATGTCGCTCGAGGCCGCGCTGCTCCCCCTGCTCTTCCTGCCCGGCTCGGTAACGCCGGGGATCGTCTACGGCGCCATGTTTCTCCTGCACCCGACCTGGAACGCCGTCGTCATGGCCTACCGCATCCGGGTCACGCCCGACGAGCTGCTCGGCCGCGTGCAGAGCGTCGGGACGCTGCTCTCGCTCGGCGCGGTGCCGTTCGCGTTCCTCGCCGTCGGGTTCGCGCTCGAGGGCTTCGGGACGACGCCCACGGTGCTCGCGCTGCTCGGGCTGATGGTCGTCGTCGCCGTCGCTGCGGCAGCGAGCCGTGCGGTCCGCGCCGCCTCCGCGGCGACTTGAGGATGTCCTGCACAGCGCCGTAGGGCAAAAGCGACGAGGGCGCGACAAGCGGGCGAGAGTTCACCTCGGGTCGCGGTGGCATTGAGGCTGGCCTCGGCTTCTGGGCGCGATCCTCGGGACCCCCCAGGCACGTCAGGACCGGGCTCGTCTGGCCTAACAGCCTCCGCTACGGCTGGCCCTGGCCGTAGGTCCTAACCGCGGACGCGGCTACTGCGGGCGCCGCAGATAGAGGCCGTTCACGAGCACGATCGCGAGCCACGCGACGGCGGCGACCCACGCATGGTCGGTTCCGAGCGCCGTGCCGGTGACGCCGATGCCGATCCCGAGCGACGCGATCGCGAGCAGGACGAAGCCCCAGTCGGTGCCGGGACGGCCGCGCCGCCCAAGCCGCGCGTCCGCGCGTGCGTCGATCTGGCGCTCGATGCGGGCGAGGAAGGAGTCGACCACCTCCGGCTCGCGCTCGCGCCCGAGCTCCCGGCGCGCCTCGAGCGCGGCCTCGAGCTCTTCCCGCGGCAGCCGCGGCTCGGGCACGCGCCGATCCTACGAAGTTCGGAGCGAGAGCGCAGCCCCCGCCGCGAGCAGCGCGAGGCCCGTGAGCCGCGGCCAGCCGAGGCCGATTTGTTCCGAGCCGAACCAGCCGAAACGGTCGATCAGGGCGCCCATCGCGAGCTGACCCGCGATGAGGATCCCGACGGTCGCGGCCGTCCCGATGCGCGAGCCGGCGACGGTGATCGTGAAGACGATGAAGAGCCCCATCAGCGCACCGATCCAGAGCCACGGCGGCTGGCGCGCCGAGTCGGCGAAGCCGCCGAGGCTCCAGCGCGCGACGAGGAGGATCAGCGTCGCCAGCACGCCCGTCAAGACGCTTGCCCACGCCAGCGCCTCGACGATCCCGACGCGCTCGCCGAGGCGCGACATCACGGCCACCTGAAGGGAGCCCGCGAGGCCGGCGAGCACGCAGAGCGCAGCTGCCGCGGCGCCGCCCGACACAGGCCTAGTGCGGCACCGCTTGCGGTGCCGCTTTCAGGAGGTGCGGGCTCCGCCCGCGCATCCGTCTGAAACGACCGGTCGACACATCTGGACTTGCGTCGCGGCGGCTACTGCTGCGGCTGCGCCGACTCGTCGCTCTGGAAGAAGCTGAAGGAGTTCCCGTCGGGATCCTTGCAGCCCGCGAACCAGCCGACGCCCGGGATCGACTGCTTGTCCTCCGCCTGCCCGCCGAGCTCGCGCACCTTCTGGAGCTCGGTGTCGATGTCGTCGGTCTCGAAGTAGACGATCGGCCCCTGGCCCGCGCTCTCGTGCGGGTAGACCGCGCCGCCGGGCTCGCCCTGGAACATCCGGTAGTCGATCCCCTCCATCCCGGAGTCGGCGAACTGCCAGCCGAAGAGCCCCTCGTAGAAGCGCTGCGCGCGGTCGGCGTCGCTCGCCGGGAGCTCGATGTGGACGATCTTGCCG
>DASQWB010000177.1:0-13874 GCA_035640455.1 Gaiellaceae bacterium
GACTCACTCGACCTCGTGGAGCTGATCATGGAGCTGGAGGACCAGTTCGGCATCAAGATCTCGGACGAGGACGCCCAGAAGATCCAGACCGTCGGTCAGGCGGTCGACTACGTCACCTCGCATCAGTAACCAAGCCGACGAACCCCGCACCGCGCTGGAGCGCCTGATCGAGGAGCTCCCTCCGGAGCGCCTGGCGCCCGTCTTCACGCACTCCTCGTGGGCGCCCGACCGCGCCTCGTCGTACGAGCGGCTGGAGTTCCTCGGCGACAGCGTCCTCGAGCTCGCCGTCGCTCGCGCCCTCTACGAGCGCTTTTCGGACTTCTCCGAGGGACGGCTCGCCAAGATCCGCTCGCACGTTGTCTCGCGCGCCAGCTGCGCCGTCGTCGCCAGCGAGCTCGACCTCGGGCGCCGGCTCGCCGAGCGCGCGACCGGAGGATTTCCCGAGGACGAGCTCGAGCGGCTCTCCCGTAACCGGAACGTGCTCGCGGCGCTGCTCGAGGCGGCGCTCGCGGCGCTCTTCCTCGAGCACGGGTTCGAGCGCGTCCAGGGCCCGATCGTCGAGGCCTTCGAGGAGCGGATCGAGTACGCGGCGACCGGACACGTCGACTACAAGACGGAGCTCCAGGAGGCCCTCGCGCGGCGTGGGCAGCAGGTGAGCTACAGCGTCGTCGAGGTCGAGGGCCCGCCGCACGAACGCCGCTTCACGTGCGCGGCCGCGATCGACGGCGAGCAGGTCGGCCTCGGCACCGGCGCCTCGAAGAAGGCCGCCGAGCAGGAGGCCGCGCGGCAGGCGCTCGAGGGGCTGGGGCTCGAAAGCGAGGCCTTCTCACCGAGCTGAGAGCATCACCTCCGCGCTTCGGAAGGCACTCCTGTCGCCGCCCGGATATCTCGCGCATTCGGCGGCGCGCTCGTAGCTGACGAGGCGCCTGATCAGCGTGTTGTACCGCGAGTGGGCCGATCGGAGTCGCCCGCGCTGAGCAGCTCGTACAAGCGATGTTCCGCCGAGGGGAACGGGTTCTCGACGGGCAACCCGAGGCGGGCGAGCCGCGGCGAGCCGATGGAGACGAGCAGCGACTCGACGGACTCGACGCCTGCGTCAAGATACTCGAGACCGCCCGGGCTCGACGTCGTCCACGGCACAGGACGATAACTGCGGCGCGTCCGGCCGAATCGGCAGACTCCGCGCGTGCATCTCGCACGCGTCGGCCTGCGCGGCTTCAAGTCCTTCCCCGATCCCGTCGAGCTCCGGTTCGAGCCGGGAGTGGCGATCCTCGTCGGGCCGAACGGCTCGGGGAAGTCGAATGTCGCGGACGCGATCGTCTGGGCCTCCGGCAGCCTGAGCCCGACCGAGCTCCGCGCCGAGAAGCCCGACGACGTCCTCTTCGCGGGCGCCGGCGAT
Source organism: Gaiellaceae bacterium (assembly GCA_035640455.1). Classification (GTDB taxonomy): domain Bacteria; phylum Actinomycetota; class Thermoleophilia; order Gaiellales; family Gaiellaceae; genus AC-50. The sequence goes on from DASQWB010000177.1 coordinate 1,400, forward strand.
CGGCTGCCGGCCGCCTTCTGCGAGGTCGAGCTCGTCTTCGAGGACGCCGAAGGCGCAGGCGGCCTCGACTTCTCGACGCTTGCGATCGCGCGGCGCCTCCACCGCGGCGGCGAGGGCCAGTACCTCCTGGGCCGGGCGTCGGTGCGCCGAACGGACGTCGTCGAGGTGCTCGCCGAGCTCGGCCTCGGCCGCTCGATCGTCGGCCAGGGTAGGGTCGAGGAGATCCTCTCCAGCCGTCCCGAAGAGCTGCGCGCGATGGTCGAGGACGCGGCCGGCTTGGGCGTCTTCAAGCGGCGCCGCCACCGGGCCGAGTTGAAGCTCGCGCGGGTCGCGACGCAGGTCGAGCGGGCGCGCGACGTCGAGGCGGAGGTGCGGGCGCGGATCCGGCCGCTCGCGCTCCAGGCGACGGCGGCGGAGCGCGCGGAGCGGCTCGCGGCGGAACTCGCGGCGCTCGAGGCGCGGCTCGCGGCCCTGGACGCGGCGCTCGTCGAGGAGCAGGTGGCGGAGCTCGAGGAGCGGCGGACTGCGGTCGGTCTCGCCCGCCGCCGGAGCGACGAGCGGCTCGAGGCGCTCCTCGCGGAGCGGCGGGGCGCCGAGGACGAGCTCGAGGACGCCGCCGGCCGGAGGGAGTCGGCGACGGCAGCGCTCTACCGGATGCGGAGCGGCGCCGAGCGGCTCACCGTGCGGAGCGAGGCGATCGGCCGCCTCGTCGAGCCGCTGCGGCGGGACGCGGAGGAGTCGGAGCGGGCGGCGGCCCATCGGCCGACGGGCCCGACGCGAGCGCAGCTCGAGGCGGCGGCCGCGGCGGCTCGGGCCGAGCGGGACGCGGCCAAGGCGGCCGAGCGCGTCGCGCGAGAGCGGCTGGCCACGCTCGAGCGAATCCTCGAAGAGCGCGAGGGCCTGCCGCCGGCGGCACGCGCGCTCGCCGAGCGGGGCGAGCGGCTCGTCCTCTCGGAGCTCGAGGTCGCGCCCGGGGAAGAGCGTGCGATCACGGCAGGCCTCGGCGCCCGTGCGTCCGCGCTCGTCGCGTCCGACCCGCAGGCGGCGCTCGCGCTGCTCGAGCGGGCACGTGCCGAGGGCCTCGGGAGCCTCTCCGTCGTCGTCGACGGCGCGCTCGACGAGGTTCGCGTGGTCGAGCCCGAGGAGCTGCTCGCGGCCGAGTCCGGGATCGCCGCGACGCGCGAAGGCTTCGCATACGATGCCACGCGCGGCGAGCTCCGCTACGCGGGCGAGCCCGCCGAGGCGCTCGTGCTCGAGCTGGAGGCGCGGCGGAAAGAGCTCGCCGAGGAGGTCGAGGACGCCGCACGACGAGCCGACGACGCTGCTGCGACGGCCGAGGGGGCGGAGCGGCTCGCGCGGGAGGCGGCGGCCCGGCCGTCGCCGCGGCGGCTCGGCGACCCCGTGATCCTCCGGCGGCTCGCGGAGATCGCCGAGCGGGCCGACGCCGACCTTGCCGCCGCCGCTCTCGCCGCCGCCCGGCTCGAGACGCCGCTCCGCGCGCGCGTCGATGCGGGCGCGGCACGCGCGGGCGAGATGGGAGCCGAGCTCCGCCGGCTCGGCGCCGCCGAGGCCGAGCTGCGCCGCGAGGCCGCCGAGGCCGGGGAGCGCGCGGCGGCGCTCGAGGTCGAGGCGGCCCGGCTCTCCGACGAGCTGCAGGCGCTGCGGGAGCGGGCCGGGGACTCGACCGTCGAGGAGGGCGAGGAGCGGGACGAGCTCGCGGCGCGCGTCGAGCGGACGCGGCGCCGGCTCGAAGGAGTCGGGCCCGTCAATCCGCTGGCGAAGGAAGAGGTCGAGCGCGAGCGCGAGCGCCTCGCCGAGCTCGTCGCCCAGCGCGAGGACCTCGAGCGGAGCCTCGACGAGCTCGAGGGGCTGCGGGCCGAGCTCACCGACACTGTCGAGCGGCGGTTCGAGGAGACGTTCGCGGCAGTGCGCGACGGCTTCGCCGACGTTGCGGCAACCCTCTTTCCGGGCGGCGAGGGCCGGCTGCGGCTGACTGAGCCGGACGAAGAGGAGGACGACGCGCCGGGCGTCGGGATCGAGCTCCGGCCGGCTGGCAAGAAGGTGACGCGGCTCTCGCTCCTCTCGGGCGGCGAGCGCTCGCTCGGGGCGATCGCGTTCCTCTTCGCGCTCTTCCTCGCCCGCCCGTGCCCGTTCTACTTGCTGGACGAGGTCGACGCTGCCCTCGACGACACGAACATCGGCCGCTTCGTCGAGCTCCTGCGCCGCTACGCCGCGCGGGCGCAGTTCGTCGTCGTGACGCACCAGAAGCGGACGATGGAGGCCGCGGACGTGCTCTACGGCGTCACGATGGGGCCAGACGGCGTCTCGCAGGTCGTGTCACGGCGGCAGCCGCGCCAAGAAGTCGCACTTGCTTCGTAACGAACAGGTCTGTCATCGGCTGCCACGATTGGAGCCGTGCGGCTTCCGACTCCGGCGGATCACGGGTTGCCGGACGACGCCACGATCGTCGTACCTGTGCCCGCTCCCACATTGACGCTCTACCGCCTGCTTGAGCACGAGTGCGCGCGTGAAGCCGACTTCGAGCCGAGCTTGAGCCGGAACCAAGCGAAGCACCGAGGCATCCCCGAACTCTTTCGCCGAAGCGTCAGCCTCTGGCTCGAGGAAGGACAGGCGGTCGCGGCGAGCAGACGCCCTACTTCCTTCGTCGCGAGACTCGTTCTCACGGACACCGGTCTCGTTCATGTGGCCTCCACGGAGCAGCGGGCGAAGGGGCACGTCGATGCCTGGGCGCATCCGCAGGAGCTGCTCCAGGCCGTCGTCGAGGTTGTTCGCCGACGCCTACACTGAGCCGAGAGATGTTCATCGTCCAGGAGGCGATCCACGCCGATTTCGTCTCCTCGCACGAGACACGCGAGGAGGCGGTCGCAGCGATCGAAGACCTGATCCAGGCAGGCTTGGCCGCCCCAGGCGACTTCAACATCCGCGAGATCGACGCCGCCGGACGAATCGTCGCCGTGATCGATGTCGGGACCCCGCGGCTGCTGACCGAGTAGCTCCTGGCTAACGTTCCCGCCCGTGGCGAGGTCGTGGGCGGAGTTCCTGGGCGACGACGGTGCCGCGCCCGAGAGCGAGGAGGAGCGGCGCGGCCTCTTCGGACGGCTGCGCGACTCGCTCGGCAAGAGCCGCCGCGCGCTGACGGAGCAGCTTGCCGCAGCGGCATTCGATCCTGGCGACGAGGAAGCCTGGGAGCGGCTCGAGGAGGCGCTGATCGCCGCCGACGTCGGTGTGCGCGCGACCGCGGAGCTCGTCCGGCGGCTCGAGGCGCGGTCGGAGATCCCCGACTTGAACGAGGCGCTCGCCGACGAGATCGCGGCCCTCCTCGGCGAGCCGGGTCGCCTCGACGTCGCGGCACGGCCGGCCGTCCTGCTCGTCGTCGGCGTCAACGGAACGGGCAAGACGACGACGATCGGCAAGCTCGCGTTCCGCCTCGCCGAGCACGGGCGCTCCGTCGTCGTCGGCGCCGCCGACACCTTCCGGGCAGCGGCCGAGGAGCAGCTCGAGATCTGGGCCCGGCGCGCCGGCGCGGCCTTCGTCGGCTCCGAGCGCGGGGCCGACCCGGCCTCCGTCGCCTACGACGCGATCGACGCCGCGCAGGCGGGCGGCCGCGACGTCGTCATCGTCGACACCGCAGGCCGCCTGCACACGCAGACGAACCTCATGGACGAGCTCGCCAAGGTGCGGCGCGTGATCGCCGGGCGGCTCGAGGGGGCGCCGCACGAGACGCTGCTCGTCATCGACGCGACCACGGGCCAGAACGGTCTCCAGCAGGCGCGGCTCTTCGGCGAGGCGGCGGGCGTGACCGGCGTCGCGCTGACGAAGCTCGACGGCTCCGCGAAGGGCGGGGTCGCGGTCCCGATCGCCTACGAGCTCGGCCTACCCGTCAAGCTGATCGGCGTCGGCGAGCGGCTCGAGGATCTTCGGCCGTTCGATCCAAACGAGTTCGCGCGCGCACTGGTTAGCGGCTGAGAGGGACGCGCGGGGGAAGCCCGCACGTCCTGACGGCGGCACCGCAAGCGGCGCCGCGGGCCGTTCGACCCGCAGGAGTTTTCGCGCGCGCTCGTCGCCGAGTAGTCGGCTATCCCCCGTGCGTGACGTCGAGCACGACCGTGAACTTGTTGATCGTGCCCGGGTTCGGGCTGATCTCGCCGCCCAGCTGGCTGACAGTGAACGTCGCCTTCCCGTCGATCTGCTTCGCGGCTTCCTTCGCCGCGTCGTCGAAGCTCTTGTCGGAATGCCCCTCGTGCTTCGGCACGACCGCAGCCCTCCTTCGTCGCGTGGTCGATCAACCCTAACCCGCCCGGCGTCAGGGTGTCGGCGCCTGTTGCGAGACGGCGGCGACGGCGTCCGCTGCTCGCTGCGCGGCGACGACGTTTCCCTTCTGCGAGTAGAGCTCGATCGCACGTTCGTATGCCTCGTGCGCCTCGTCCGGCCGCTCCGCCTGGACGAGCACCTCGGCGAGGAGGGCGAGCGCGTCGCCGTGCAGCACGAGGGCGTCCGTGCCCGAAGCGAGCTCGACCGCTCTTCGAGCCTCGGCCTCCGCTTCCGCGAGCTCGCCGTCGCGGGCCCGCAGGCGCGCCTCGACGCTGCAGGCAAGGACGGCATCGGTCGTGTCGTCGCTCGAGGGCGCGGCCTTGCCGACGTCGACGAAATGCCCTGCCTCGTCGTCGCGGCCCAGCGCGAGCAGCATCTCGGCCAGCATCAGCGCCGGTGAGGCCAGCAGGGCGGTGTTTCCGCTTTCCGCGAGGATCTCGCACGCGAGCCGAAGCTCTCGCTCGGCGGCCTCGGGCCTGCTCGCCAGGAGCTCGATCGGACCGGCCACCTCGCCGAGTCCCGCACGGAACATGCGGTGGCCGAGCTCGTCGTAGACGGCTGCGGCGCGGGCGACGAGCGCCTCCGCTTCCTCGAAGTTGCCCATCATCGCCTCGAGTCCGGCCCACGAGCTCGCCACGTTGGCCTCGAGCAGCCGGTCGTTCCGCGCCGTGGCGGCGATCTCCGCGCAGCGTGCGGCCGCCTCCTCGGCTGCCGCAGGGCCGTAGAGGAGCGCCGTGCAGAGGAGGTCGACGATGCCTGCGGTCTCGCTTGCGTCGCGCGCACGCTCAGCGTGTCGAAGCGCCCGCTCGGCGGCCTCGTGGGCCTCTTGGAAGCGGCAGGCAGCGCGCGCCGCGCGTGCCCGACCGCGCCAGGCGCGGGCCAGGCCGAGGTCGTCGCCGAGCTCCTCGAAGACGACCACCGCCTCGGCGGCCACGCGATCGAGATCGGCCCTCGCGCTTCCGGCGAGGCCCGGATGGGCGCTGCGGTCGAGCCGCGCGTACCACTCGATTCGCCTGTCGCCCCGCTCGATCGCGGCGGCCAACGCCTTCTCGAGAACCGTCGCGGCCCTCGTGAGCTCGCCTTGCGCCCAGAGCGCCGCGCTCAGCTCGCGCAGGAGCACGTGCCGGTCCGCCTGCTCCGCGCCGCCGAGCTCGAGCGCGCGGCCGAGCAGGTTGATCGCCGCCGGCATGTCCGAGCGGACGACGGCGCGGCGACCGGCGGCGCCGAGGATCTCCCCGGCCCTGGCCGCGAGCGCGCGCGTGCTCTCGTCGGCCGAGCCGAGCTGCTCGCGGAGCCGAACGGCCTGCTCCAGGTGGTAGCCCACAATCTCCTCGAGCTCGCTCGCGCGCTCCGGCGCGTTCTCCTCGAGCCACTGCCCGAAGCGCTCGTGCAGGTGCGCGCGCCGCCCCTTCGGCATCCCCTCGTACGCGGCGTCCCGGATCAGCACGTGGCGGAAGCGGAACGCGTCTTCCTGCGGCAGCGTCGAGGCCTCGGGCTCGACGAGCTCCTTGCGGACGAGCGCCATGAGGTGCGTCCCCGCCGCGTCGCGGAGCTCCGGCGGCGCGAGGTCGCGCACCGCCCCGCGCCAGAACCCGCGACCGATGACGGCGGCCGTCTCGATCACCGCGCGCTCCGCCGGCTCGAGCCTGTCGAGCCGCGCCGCGAGGAGCGCGTGGATCGACGGCGGCATCGGGAGCTCCCCTGCGTCGTCCTCCTCCGCCAGCATCGCCGCCATCTGCTCGACGAAGAGCGGGTTGCCCTCCGCCGCCTCGGCGATCCTCGTTCGCACCCGGACGCTGAACTCGCCGACGCGCCCCAAGGCGGCCAGGAGGAGCTCAGTCTCCTCTTCCGTGAGCGGGTCGAGCGAGAGCATGCGTGCGTTCGGCCTCGGGGCGAGCCACGTCGAGCGGCGGTCGAGGAGATCCGGTCGCGCGAGACACAAGAGGAGAACCGGCGCGTCCCGAATCCAGCCGGCGAAGTACTCGATCAGGTCGAGGAGGGTCGGCTCGGCCCAGTGGATGTCCTCGAAGACGAGCACGAGCGGCCGCGGCGCCGCGAGCGCCTCGACGAGCTTCCGCATCGCCCAGAACGTCTCCTCTGCGCCTCCGGCCTCGCCCGCAGACCCCGTCGCCCCGAGCACGCGCTCGACGACGAGGTCGGCATCGCTGCGGCCTGCGAGCGCGGCCCGGAGCGCCGACTCGCCGCCGGCCTCCCGGATCATCTCCGCGAGGGGCCAGAAGGTGATCCCGTCGCCGTAGGGGAGGCAGCGACCCGTGAGCGACGTCGCCTGGTCGCCGAGCCGGTCGAGCAGCTCCGAGGCGAGGCGAGATTTCCCGATCCCCGCCGAGCCGAAGACCGTCACGAGCCGTGCGCAGCTGTCGGCGACGGCGTCGTCGAACTCTTCGAGCAGCGCCCGCAGGTCGGCCTCGCGGTCGACGAGCAGCGTTCTCCGCTCGGCGGTCTCGGAATCCGTCCGGCGGAGCTCGTGGAGACGCCAGGCCGCGACCTCCTCCCGCTTCCCCTTGACGGAGAACGACTCGAGCCGGTCGGCGTCGACCTCGTCGCGAACGAGCCGATACGTCTCTGCCCCGATCAGGATCTCGCCCGGCTCAGCGGCTTGCTCGAGCCGTTTCGCGAGGTTGACGGCGTCGCCGGTGGCGAGCGTCAGCGCTCCGGGGCCGCCGGCCACCACCGGGCCGGTGTTGATCCCGACGCGCATCTCGAGCCGGACGCCGTACGACCTCGCGAGCTCCTCGTTCAACCCCGCGAGGCGCTGGCGCATCTCGACGGCGGCGCGCGCCGCGCGGAGCGCGTCGTCCTCGTGGAGCCTCGGCACGCCGAAGACGGCCATGACGGCGTCGCCGATGAACTTCTCGACGGTGCCGCCGTGCGCCTCGAGCGCAGCGCGCATCTCGTCGAAGAACCGCGACATCACCCGTCGCAGGAGCTCCGGATCGAGCCGCTCGCCGAGCGGCGTCGAGTCGATGACGTCGCAGAAGACGACGGTGACGGTCTTCCGGACCTCGCGGGAGGCGCCGGTGGCGGCGGTGAGCGGTGTTGCGCAGGCGTGGCAGAACCGGGCGGTTTCCGGGTTGTTCTGCCCGCAATTCGGGCACGCGGCCATGAGCCGAGTCTAGGACGGCCGCGTCTGTTGTGGAAGAAAGCACTGCGGTGCCCAAAAGGCACCGCCTCACGGGCCGAGGCTAGCGCTCGACGCCGAACGCGATGTTCACCGTCGTTCGGTACTCGGTGATGCGGTCGTTCTGGACGACGGCGCTCATCGAGACGACGTCCGCGCCGGTGATCCCGCGCAGCGTCTTCGCCGCCTCGGCGACGGCCGCTGCGGCCGCCTCCGCGAAACCCTCGCTGGACGAGCCGATGATCGTCACGACCTTCGCGACGTCAGCCATCTCCGCTCCTTTCGTGGGGAACTCGACGGAGATACCCCCAGAAGGGCCGCCGGTACACTTGCCCGCCGATGTTCGACGCGCTCTCCGACAAGCTCCAGGCCGCGCTCGGCGACCTCCGCGGCCGCGGGCGCCTCGACGAGGAAGCGATCTCGCGCGCCATGCGGGAGATCCGGCTCGCGCTGCTCGAGGCGGACGTCAACTTCAAGGTCGTCAAGGACTTCGTCGCCACGGTGCGCGAGCGCGCGCTCGGCACGGACGTGGCGAAGAGCCTCACGCCCGGTCAGCAGGTCGTGAAGATCGTCCACGAGGAGCTGACCGCGCTCATGGGCGCGGGAAGCTCGCAGCTCGCCTTCGGCGGGCGGCCGCCGACGGTGATCCTGCTCGCCGGCCTCCAGGGCTCGGGCAAGACGACCGCCGCCGCGAAGCTCGCGCTCCTGCTGCGCAAGGAGAAGCGGAAGCCGGGCTTGATCGCGGCCGACCTCCAGCGCCCGGCGGCGATCGACCAGCTCGAGCAGCTCGGCCGCCAGATCCAGATCCCCGTCTACCGCGAGGACACGACGGATCCGGTCGTGGCGACGCGCCGCGGGATCGAGCAGGCGCGCGAAGACGCCCTCGACGTCGTGATCGTCGACACGGCCGGGCGGCTGCACGTCGACCAGGAGCTGATGGACGAGCTCGTCGCCGTTCGCAACGAGGCGAAGCCGCTCAACGTCCTGCTCGTCCTCGACGCGATGACGGGCCAGGAGGCGGTCGCGGTCGCGGAGGCCTTCCAGGAGCGCGTCGCCTTCGACGGCGTGCTGATGACGAAGCTCGACGGCGACGCCCGCGGCGGCGCGGCGCTCTCGGTCAAGGCCGTCACGGGCAAGCCGATCAAGCTCGCGTCCGTCGGGGAGAAGCTCGACCAGCTCGAGTACTTCCATCCCGATCGGATGGCGTCGCGGATCCTCGGGATGGGCGACGTCCTCTCGCTGATCGAGCGGGCGGAGGCGGCGGTCGAGGAGGACGAGCGGCAGGAGCTCGAAGCCCGGATGCTGAAGGGCCAGTTCACCTTCGACGACTTCCTGAAGAGCTACAAGATGCTGCGGCGGATGGGGCCGCTCCAGGGCGTCCTGAAGCTGATCCCGGGGCTCGGCAAGCAGCTCGAGGGGCTCGACCAGGTCGACGACAAGCAGCTCGCCCGCGTCGAGGCGATCGTGCTCTCGATGACGCCGCAGGAGCGGAAGCTGCCGCGGCTCATCGACGGGCGCCGCCGCCTGCGGATCGCACGCGGAAGCGGTACGACTGTCCAGCAGGTGAACCAGCTGCTCGAGGCGCGCAAGCAGATGGAGAAGATGATGAAGGGCATGAGCAAGGGGAAGATGCCCGCGCTGCCCGGGATGGACCCTGCGTCGAACGGCCCCGGCCTCTCGGCGCGGCCGGGAAGCTCGTCTCGCAAGAAGAAGCGGAAGAAGTCACGAAGCCGGAGGTGAGATGGCGGTACGGATGAGGCTGACGCGGGTCGGATCGAAGAAGAACCCGATCTACCGCGTCGTGGTAGCGGACGCGCGCTCGCCGCGCGACGGCAAGTTCCTCGACATCGTCGGGCGGTACAACCCGCAGACCAACCCCTCGACGATCGAGTTCGACGAGGACAAGGTGCGGGACTGGCTCTCGAAGGGCGCCCAGCCTTCGGAGTCGGTGTCGCGGCTGCTGAAGGTCAAGAACCTCGGCTCGTAGGCGGCATGGCCGAGCTCCTCGACTACCTGGCGCGGCGGCTCGTCGACGAGCCGGACGCCGTGCGCGTCGAGGAGGTCGAGGAGGAGGACGCGCTCGTCCTGCGCCTACGGGTCGCTCCCGACGACGTAGGCAAGGTGATCGGCCGGCAGGGCCGGATCGCGCGGGCGCTGCGGACCCTCGTTCGCGCGGGCGGCGCCCACGAGGGTCGCCGAATCGTCCTCGAGATCGTCGACTAGCGCCTGCGTTTTCGTGCGTGTCGCGGCGCTCTACGACGTCCACGGGAACCTGCCTGCGCTCGACGCGGTCCTCGCCGAGATCGACGATGCGGACCTGATCGTCGCGGGCGGCGACGTCGTCGGCGGCGCGTTTCCCGCCGAGACCGTCGAGCGGCTGCGCGGGCTGGGAGAGCGGGTGCGCTGGCTCCGCGGGAACGCCGAGCGCGAGCTCGTCGAGATGCCCCCGCCGCGGGAGGGCGGGCCGCCGCCCGGTGAGCTCGAGCGGCTCCGTGCCGCGCTGACCGACGAGCAGATCGAGTTCCTGTACGGGCTCCCGGAGCGGGTCGAGCTCGAGCTCGACGGTCTCGGCCGCGTCTTGTTCTGCCATGCCGTGCCGCAGAACGACCTGGACATCGTCACGCCGCTCACGCCCGACGAGCGCCTCGCGCGGATCCTGGAGGGCGTGGACGCGGACTTCGTCGTCGTGGGGCACACGCACATCCAGGACGACCGTCGCGTCGGCGGCGTCCGGTGGGTCAACGCCGGCAGCGTAGGCATGCCGTACGAGGACGCTACCGGCGCGTACTGGGCGCTGCTCGGGCCGACGGTGGATCTCCGCCGCACGGAGTACGCCGCCGCCGAGCCCCCGCTGGCGACGCGCCGTGAGGCCGCCGACTACTTCGAGAGCCTCGTCCGCGAGTGAGCGGCGAGGGCTCTTGTACACGAGTGCACGTGGGCCGAGCCGTACCTGGCCGCACGGATAGGCTCGCGCGCATCGACGGCACTCCCGGAAACGAGCTCGTCACCGTTGGCCGTGTCGGCAAGCCGCACGGCCTGGAGGGCGCGTTCGTCGTCGACGACGCGAGCGACGCGGCGGAGCGCTTCGCGGAGGGCGCCGAGCTCCTCGTCGAGGGCCAGCCGCTGCGGATCGTCGAGTCGAAGCGGGCGCGGGGGAGACCCGTCATCCGGCTCGAGCGCGAAGTCCCCCGCGGCACCGTGCTCACGGTCCCGCGCGCGTCGCTCCCCGAGCCGGAGCCCGACTCCTACTACGTCTTCGAGCTCCGCGGCCTCGAGGTCGTCGAGGAAGGCGGAAAGCGGCTGGGCCGGGTCGCCGAAGTCGCGCACTACCCCGCGAACGACGTCCTCGAGCTCGACACGGGCCTCGACCTGCCGCTCGTCGAGGCGTGCGTCCGCGAGATCGACCTCGCCGGCGGCCGCATCTTGATAACGCGCGGCTTCGGGGCGCCCGGGTAACCTCCCCTCCCGCCGCTCCTTTGCAGCTCGACGTCTTCACCCAGGTCCCGAGCGCGTTCGCCTGGATGTGCGAACAGCGGCCGCTTGCCACCGTGCTCGGCTCGGAGCTCGAGCTTCGCCTCTTCAACTACCGCGACACGACGCCGCTCCGCTCAGGGGAGGTCGACGACGAGCCCTACGGCGGCGGCGCGGGGCTCGTGCTGCGCGTCGACGTCGTGGCCGCCGCCCTCGACTCCGTCTACGGCGGCGTCCCGCAGCACCGGGTCGTGGCGCTGACACCGCAGGGGCGGCAGCTGACGCAGCAAGTGGTCGAGGAGCTGGCGCAGGAGGAGCGGCTGACGCTGCTCTCGTCGCGCTCGGAGGGATTCGACGAGCGGGTCGTCGCGCACCTCGCCTCGGACGCGATCTCGATTGGCCCGTACGTGCTCTCCGGCGGCGAGCTGCCGGCGATGGTGCTCCTCGACGCCCTCGCGCGACGGCTCCCGGGAGCGATCCGCGAGGAGTCCGGCTCGCTCGAGAGCTTCTCCGGCGAGCTCGGCGGCCGGCTCGAGTACCCGCAGTACACGCGCCCGGCCGAGTTCCGCGGCTGGCGCGTCCCCGACGTCCTGCTCTCGGGCGATCATCGGCGGATCGAGGAGTGGCGGCGCGAGCAGAGCCGAGCCCGAAGCGTCCGATGAGGGGGCCGCTCACTCGACTCGGCCTCTCGCGCCGGACGCGGATCGCCCTCGACTGGATCCTCACCATTGCCGGCGCGGTCGGGATCGTGATCGCGATCAAGTTCTACGTCGTGAACCCGTACCGCATCCCGTCGTCGTCGATGGAGCCGACGCTCCACTGCGCCAAGCCGGGCATGGGCTGCGAGGCGCGCTTCTCCGACCGCGTCCTCGCCAACCGCTTCATCTACCACTTCCGCGACCCGAAGCGCGGCGAGATCGTCGTCTTCAACACGCCGAAGTCGGCGGAGCAGCACGGCTGCGGCGGCGGTGTCTTCGTGAAGCGGATCATCGGCCTGCCAGGCGACGTCTGGTCGGAGCGCAACGGCTACGTCTACATCGACGGCAAGAAGCTGAACGAGCCGTACATCAAGCCCGACCGGCGAGACCACCAGACGAAGGAGCCGATCAAGATCCATCCCGGCCGGTACTTCATGATGGGCGACAACCGCGCGTCTTCCTGCGACTCGCGCGTCTGGGGCACCGTTCCGCGAAAACTTCTAATCGGCGAGGTGTTCTTTACGTACTGGCCGCCGACCCGCATCTCGATCCACTGACGTGCGCTAGCATTCCCGCGGCCCGCGAGGGCCCCTCTCCTATGTCCGACGTCATCGAGCAACTCGAGCGCGCCCAGCTGCGCGACGGCCTGCCGCAGTTCAAGGCGGGCGACACCGTGCGCGTCCACTTCCGGGTGATCGAGGGACAGCGCCGCCGGATCCAGGTCTTCGAGGGCATCGTCATCAAGCGCCAGGGGTCGGGCGCGCGCGAGACCTTCACGGTGCGGAAGCAGTCGTTCGGCGTCGGCGTCGAGCGGACGTTCCCGCTCCACTCGCCG
>DASQWB010000178.1:0-25389 GCA_035640455.1 Gaiellaceae bacterium
GCGCCGCGTACGTGACGGGAACGGTCGTGCCCGTGGACGGAGGGCTTACGCGCAGCCTGCTGTGAAGCGTCTCACTCCCGCGCGGCTTGCTGCGGCGGGGCTCCTGCTCCTCGTGATCGTCGGGCTCGTCCTCTGGCTCGCTCCGTCCGACAGCTACATCTTCCTGCCCGACAAGGCGCATCCCGTCGCGCCGCTCGTCTCGATTCCGGGCGGGAAGGAACCGGCCGACGGCGGCGGCATCTACTTCGTCGATGTCTTCGTCCGCAAGGCGAGCTGGCTCGAGCGGCTCTTCCCCGGGATCCGCGAAGGATCGACGATCGTGCCCGCCTCGGTCGTGCAGCCACCGGGCGTGAGCGAGAAGGCGCGCCGAAAAGAGGACCTGCGCGCCATGTCGCGGTCGCAGGAGGTGGCCGCCGCCGTCGCGCTGCGCACGCTCGGCTACAAGGTCTCGGCCCGGCCGACGGGCGTGCTCGTGCAGGACGTGGCCCGCGATGCACCGGCGGCGGGGAAGCTCGAGCCGACCGACGTGATCGTGAGCGTCGACGGGCGGCGCGTCCGGACACCGGGCGAGCTGCGGAAGCTCCTCGGAGCCCGGCCCGTCGGGACGAAGTTCCGGATCGGCGTGCGACGCGGGAACGGCCTCCAACAGGTCACGGTGCGTACGGTGTCCGATCCGAGCCGGCGCGGTCATCCGATCCTCGGCATCTACGTCGGCCAGGCCGCGACCGTCCACCTGCCGCTGCACGTCCGGATCAATGCGGGCGACGTGGGCGGCCCCTCGGCCGGCCTCGCCTTCGCGCTCGACATCCTCGAGGAGCTCGGCCGCGACGTCGACCACGGACACCGCATCGCCGCGACGGGCGAGATCGACTTCGACGGCACCGTCGAGCAGATCGGAGGCATCCGGCAGAAGACGATCGGAGTTCGGGAGGCAGGAATCCACCTCTTCCTCGTCCCCGCTGGGGAGAACGCGGTCGAGGCGAGGCGCTATGCGGATGGGGTCCGGATCATCCCTGTGAAGAACTTTCAACAGGCGTTGCGGGCACTGGCAACGCTGTCGGCGAGCTAGCAGCTTTAGGGAGTTTTCAGCAGGAATGAAAGGGGCGCAAACTGCGTCTTTTTCGTCACCGGAGGTACTTGCGGCGACCGGGCTCCGGCCCAAAGATGTCCGTCGTTCGTTGCGGTCTTGAAGGGGAGTCCAGAGAACCGATGAGCAAGCAGAGCGCGTTCACGTGCGCCGATTGCTACTTCCGTCGCGCCGGGCTTTGCGCCCTCCCAGGCGACGACCCGTGCCCGACCTTCCGGCAGGCGCGAACGGGCCCACTCGCGCCGCCGCGCCAGCCGCCGCTCGTTCCGCGCAGTCTCGCGTTCAGGCCGGTCGGCTAGACCCGGCGGCGGCGACCGCGGGCGCGGCAGCGACGGCCGCGGCGGCGAGCCGCACGACGCCCTCCGCGATCTCCTCCGGCGAGACGAAGCTGAAGGCGAGCCGCGCCGACGACCGGCCGCCGGCGCCGCCGGGGAAGAAGTCCGCGCCCTTCACGAACGCGACGCCTTCGCGCTCGCCCCGCTCGAGCAGGTCGGCCGCATCCACGACCTCGGCGAGGTCGAGCCAGACGAAGTAGCCGCCGCCGGGCTGGCTCCATCCTCTGCAGAGGCCGCCCGCGAAGTGCCGCTCGAGCGCGTCGAGCATCGCGTCGCGCCGGGCACGGAGCAGGCCGCGCACGCGCTCGAGGTTCGGCTCGAAGTTGCCTCGGCGCAGGAACTCGAAGACCGTCGCCTGCGTGAGGGAGGGCGGCGAGATGTATGTCGACACGGCCCTCGCCTCGAGCTCGGCTGCAAGCTCGCGCGGCAGGACGAGCCAGCCGACGCGGACGCCGGGCGCGATCGTCTTCGAGAAGGACGAGGAATGGACGACACCTTCGCCGCCGGCCAGCTCGTAGAGCGTGGGCGGCGGCGCGCCATCGAAGCTGACGAGGCCGTACGGGTCATCCTCGACGACGAGCAGCCCGTAGCGGCGCGCGAGCTCGAGGGCCCGCCGGCGCCGCTCGAGCGAGAGCGTGCGGCCGCTCGGGTTCTGGAACGTCGGGATCGTGTAGAGGAAGGCGGGCGGCGGCCCTTCGCGAAGCGCCTGCTCGAGCCCGTCCGGATCGAGCCCTTCCCCGTCGATCGGCACCGGTACCGCCTCGGCGCCCACCCGGGCGAGGATCCGGAGCGGCCGGTCGTAGGTCGGCGCCTCGACGAGCACGCGCTTCCCAGGCGCGAGCAGCTCGGCGAGGAACCCGAGGCCCTGGAGCGACCCGTTCGTCAGGACGACGCGCTCCGCCTCGACGCCGTGCCGGTCGGCGATCCAGTCGCGGAGCGGCGCGTACCCGCCGCCGGGCCCGTACGAGAGGACGGCCGGACCACCCCCTTCGATCGCCGCGCGTGCGCAGTCCGCGAGCTCGTCGACCGGCAGGCACTCGGGCGCCGGGACGCCGCGCGCGAAGGAGATCAATCCCATCGGCCGAGTGTAGAGATCAGGCCGGCGCCGAGGCCGACCGCGGGCGCCGTCCGAAGGCGACGCGGCAGGCGGCCGCGCCGGTCGACGCGGCGACGAGCGAGACGGCCGCGACCACGACCCAGAACGCCGTGTCCCCAAAGCTCCCGCGGATCTGCAGCCCGAGGAACGGCGCGAGCGCGAAGCCAATCGCGGACATGCTCCCGAAGGCGCCCATGTAGGCGCCGCGGATGTCCTCCGGCGCGAGCCCCGCCACGATCGCCTGCGAGGTCGGCACCCACAGCATCTCGCCGATGACGAAGACGAAGATCATCAGGGCGACCGCGGGCACGGCGTCGACGATCGGCAGGAGGAGGAACGGGAGCCCCATGAGCGGCAGCCCGATCGCGAGCTTGAGCGCTCCCGGCACGGGCCTGAGCCACTGCGTCAGGCGAAGTTGGAAGAGGGTGACCATGACCGGGTTCACGACGACGAGGAAGCCCCACGTGTACCGCGCGAAGCCGTGCGAGCCGACGAGGGAGATCGGGAGCACGACCTCGAACGAGACGTAGACGAGCCAGGCGAGCCCGGAGGAGACGAGGAAGAGCAGGAACGGCCGGTCGCGGACAATGACGGTGAACGAGTGCCGCGTCGGCGGCTCCAGCGGCGCGTAGTCGCCTCGGCTCGGGAGAAGGCGAAGGGCGAGCAGGAAGCCGCCGAAGAAGAGCGCCGAGGCGCCGACGAAGAGCGTCGGCCAGCTGCCGAGGGCGAGCAGAAGGGCGCCCGTCGGCGGCCCGAGCGTGATGCCGAGGTTCTGCGCCACGCGGACGGAGGCGAAGGCCTGCTCGTGCCGTTCGGGCGGCACGAGGTCGGCGATCATGGCCTGGTTCGCGGCGCTGCCGACCTGGAACGTGAGGCCGCCGAGGCAGAGGAGCCCGAGGCCAAAGAGCTCGCGGTCGCCCGCGGCCAGGAACCCCAGGATGAGCGCGACCTGGAACGCCCACGAGACGAGGATCAGCGGGCGGCGCCCGATGTAGTCGGAGAGGTGCCCGCCGACGTAGCCTGAGCCAGCGCCGACGAGCGCGCTGATCAGGAACGCGAGGCCGACGGCCGATTGGTCGGCGTGCAGGCGCTCGATCGCCCAGATGCCGACGAAGCTCCAGACGGTCGAGCCGCCCATCGAGCTCGCGAAGCTGACCGCGAGCACTGGCCGGAGCGGCGGGTCGACGTCCGCTCCCCAGACGAGGCGGAACACGCGGCCGAAGAGGCGCACAAGCGGGTTCGCGGGCGCGAGCGCAGGCACGGCGGCAGCCTAGCCGCGGCTTCGAGCGGGTCGGCCGGGGCGTCGCCGCTCGCCTCGACACCGGCCGGACCGCACCCCCCAACGACCCCCAGGGGTCCCCGGTGACCCCTGAGGAAAGGCTATCGGCGGCCAGCGGCCGCGGGTGCGGCGAGATCGTGCCGGAAGCGTGTCGAAAACGCAGAGGCCGCTCAGGCGCGGGCGCCGAGGCGCCCCGCGACGAGCTGCGCCACCTCGGTCGGCGTCGTCCCCACCCGGACGCCGGACGCCTCGAGCGTCTCCTTCTTCGCCTGGGCGGTTCCGGACGAGCCGGAGATGATCGCCCCCGCATGGCCCATGGTCTTCCCGGGCGGCGCCGTGAAGCCGGCGATATAGGCGAGGACCGGCTTGGTCATCTCCGCCTCGATGAACTGCGCCGCCTTCTCCTCCTCGTCGCCGCCGATCTCGCCGACCATGACGACGAGCTCGGTCTCCTCGTCGTCCTCGAAGCGTCCGAGGATGTCGATGAAGGACGACCCCACGACCGGGTCGCCACCGATGCCGACGATCGTCGAGTTGCCGAGCCCGAGCTGCGTCAGCTCGTGCCCGATCTGGTACGTCAGCGTCCCCGACCGCGACACGAGCCCAACGGCGCCCTCACGGAAGATCTCGGCCGGGATGATCCCGACGTTGGCCTTGCCCGGCGAGAGCGCCCCCGGGCAGTTCGGGCCGATCATCGTGATCCCGCGGGTGCGGATGTAGTTGTAGACCCCGAGCATCTCGTGAGCGGGCAGGCCTTCCGCGATGCAGATCACGGTGCCGATCCCCGCGTCGATCGCCTCGTAGATCGCGTCGGTCGCGAAGCGTGCGGGCACGAAGACCATCGTTGTGTTCGCGCCGGTCTCGGCGACGGCGTCGGCGACGGTGTCGAAGACAGGGATCCCCTCGACGTCCTGGCCGCGCTTGCCGGGCGTGACGCCGGCGACCACCTGCGTCCCGTAGCGGCGGTTGCGGAGCGCGTGGAACGAGCCCTCGCGCCCGGTCAGGCCCTGAACGACGAGCCTCGTGTCGCGGTCGACGACGATGCTCATCGCTGCGACTTCCTCGCCTGCAGGACGACGAGCGGCATGCGCACGGTCTCGCCGTCGGCGGCGTCGCCGAGCAGCTCCAGGATCCGCGGCCGATCAGCGGCGGGAACCTCGACCCGGTCGAGCCAGGGCTCGAGCGCGAGCCGCCGCCCTCCGAGCACCTCGACCTGCTCGACCTCGAAGCCGTTCGCCCCGAGGAGCTCCCGCCACTCGTCCGCGGTGTAGCTGCGGACGTGCGTCGGGTCGCGCAGCCGGTGCGCCTCGTCGACGCCTTCGCCGTCGAAGAGCAGGTCGTCGACCACGAGCAGCCGCTGCGAGACGCGCGCCATCTCTGCGACGGCGGCCTCGACGTCCGGGAAGTGGTGCGCCGCGATCCGGCAGACGACGACGTCGAAGCTTCCGTCCGCGAACGGAAGATCCTCGGCGCGGGCGACGACGTCCGGTCGCATCCCGGGCGCCGGGTCGACCGTCACGACCTCGCAGCCGGCGTCGCGCAGCCGCCGCGCCACGTGGCCGCCGCCCGTCGCGACGTCGAGCACCTTCGCGCCCTCGTCCGGCTCGCACCACTCGACGACGAGGTCGAGGTCTTCGCCCGCGCGGTGAGGCTCGCTCGTCCGGAAGGCGTCCGCACGGGTCGACCAGACGTCGCTCACGCCGCCTCTGCGAGCTCGACGGCGCGCCGCGCGGCGTCGAGCATCGTCGGCTCGACGTGGAGGTTCTCGGGAGCCGCGTCGGCGAGGATCCGGCGGCCCTCCTCGGCGTTCGTGCCGTCGAGGCGGACGACGATCGGGTGCGAGATCGACATGCGGCCGAGCGCCTGGAGGATCCCGCGGGCGACCTCGTCGCAGCGCGTGATCCCGCCGAAGATGTTGAACAGGATCGAACGCACCTGCGGGTCGGCGGTGATCACCTCGAGCGCGTCGACGACCCCCTCCGCCTGGCCGCCGCCGCCGAGGTCGCAGAAGTTCGCCGGCCGGCCGCCGGCGAGCGCGACGACGTCCAAGGTGGACATGACGAGGCCGGCCCCGTTCCCGAGGATCCCGACCTCGCCGTCGAGCTTCACGTAGGTGACGCCCTTCTCGCGCGCCGCGCGCTCCTCGGGCGGGTATGCCTCGAGGTCGTACATCTCGGCGATCTCCGGGTGCTTGTAGAGCGCGTTGTCGTCGACCGTCACCTTCGCGTCGAGCGCCCGCACCTCGCCCTCCGGGGCGACGATCAGCGGGTTGATCTCGCACAGCATCGCGTCCGAGCCGACGAAGCAGGCGTAGAGCTTCGTGACGATCGGCAGGATCTGGCGCTGCTCGCCGGGGTCGTCGATCCCCGCCATGTAGATCAGCCGCCGCGCGACGAACAGGTGGAACCCGGCAAGCGGGTCGACGTGCAGCCGCGCCAGCTCCTCGGGATGCTCCACGGCCACCTGCTCGATCTCGATCCCGCCCTCCTTCGTGAGCATGAGCAGCGGCTTCTTCGCCCCACGGTCGAAGGTGACGGAGAGGTAGTACTCCTTCGCGATGTCCGAGGCGCGCTCGATCCAGAGCTTGCGGACGACGTGGCCGCGGATGTCGAGGCCGAGGATGTCGCGCGCGCGGGCCTCGGCCTCGGCGGGATCGTCAGCGAGCTTCACGCCGCCGGCCTTGCCGCGCCCGCCCGTCAGGACCTGCGCCTTCACGACGACCTGCGCGCCGAGCTCCTCGGCGGCCGCGCGCGCCTCCTCGGGGGTCGTCACGAGCTTCCCCTGCGAGATCGGGATTCCGTAGCGCCGGAAGAGCTCCTTCCCTTGGTACTCGTAGAGATCCACGGCGGCGGACTCTAACGACGAGGGCTTGGCAGAACATCGTCGTGCCGCCCGGAGCGCGCTGCTCGTTCGACGAACGAGGTTCCGCCAATCCTCTGACTAGACTCGACCGCCGTGGACACGATCGTCGCGGAAGGGCTCGAGAAGCGCTACGGAGCCGTCCAGGCGCTTCGCAGCGTCACCTTCTCGGTGCGCGAGAACGAGGTGTTCGGGCTGCTCGGCCCGAACGGCGCGGGTAAGTCCACGACGGTCCGCGTCCTGACGACGCTGACCCGGCCGGACAAGGGCCGCGCCGAGGTGGCGGGGCACGACGTCGTCCGGCACCCGAACCGCGTCCGCCGCTCGATCGGCTACGTGCCCCAGGAGTCGGGCGTCGACCGGGACGCGACCGGGCGCGAGAACCTCCTCCTCCAGGGGCGGATCCAGAACGTCCCGCGCGACGAGCTTCGCCGGCGCGTGGACGAGCTGCTCGACCTCGTCGGCATCGCCGACGCAGCCGACCGCGTGGTCCGCGGGTACTCGGGCGGGATGAAGCGGCGGCTCGACATCGCACTCGGGCTCGTGCACCGGCCGCGGGTCCTCTTCCTCGACGAGCCGACGACCGGCCTCGACCCCGAGGCGCGCGCGGCGATGTGGGTCGAGGTGCAGCGGTTGGCGGAGCAGGAGCGGCTGACGATCCTCCTGACGACGCATTACCTCGAGGAGGCCGACCGGCTCGCCGAGCGGGTGGCGATCGTGAGCCGCGGCGAGATCGTCGTCGAAGGCTCGCCGGACGAGCTCAAGCGCGGACTGCGCGGCGAGGCGGTGACGGTCGAGCTCGCGGACGGCCAGGGCGACGCCGCGGCGGCGGTCGTCGCCAGGCTCGACGGCGCAGCGGACACGACGGTCGACGGGCGCCTGCTCCGCACGCGCGTGCCGAACGGCGCGCAGGCGGTGCCCACGATCCTCTCGGCGCTCGAGGGACAGGGCCTCCGCGTCGCGTCGGTCACGACCCACCGGCCGTCCCTCGACGACGTCTACCTCCATTACACGGGGCGTGAGTTCGCCGCCGAGGACGAGGCCGCGACGGACGGTGCCGAATGAGGACCGCGACCCACACCTGGTGGATGGTCGGCCGCCAGCTCCGCAACCTGATGCGCGAGCCGATCTGGATCGCGCTGCTCCTGATCCAGCCGATGATCTGGCTCCTCCTCTACGGCCAGCTCTTCTCGCGGGTGCCGGTGCTCCGCGGCGGCGCGAGCACCTACGTCGAGTTCCTGCTCCCGGGGATCGTCGTCATGAACGCCTTCTTCGGCGGCACGTGGGCCGGGATGGCGATGATCAGCGACCTCGACCGCCACGTCGTCGACCGCTTCCTCGCGACGCCTGCGAGCCGATTGTCGATCGTCCTGTCGCAGGTGGTGCGCTCCGGGCTGATCGCGATGATCCAGGCGATCGTCATCCTGCTCGTCGGCTTCGCCCTCGGCGTACGGGTACACGGCGGCGGTCTCGGCGTGGTTGTGTTGCTCGTGACCGCAGCGCTCGTGTCGATGGTCTTCTCCGGCGTCTCGCATGGGATTGCCCTGTTGGTGCGGCGCGAGGCGACGATGATCGCGGCCTCGAACTTCGTCGGGCTACCGCTGATGTTCCTCTCCTCGATCTTGATCACGCAGCGCGTGATGCCGCACTGGATGCAGGAGGTCTCCCGCTTCAACCCGGTGAACTGGGGCGTGCGAGCGGCGCGGGACGCAGTCGTCTATGGCAGCCACTGGAGCAGCGTCGGGATCTATCTGCTGCTCCTCGTCGCCGCGACCGCCGCGACGGCCGCCTTCGCGACCTGGACCTTCAGGGCGTACATGCGGACGCTGTAGCCACTTGGGACGAGCGGCGTCGGCGGCACGACCGCGCCGTCGGTCGGGTTGGCGGGGATGCGCGGGTGGGCGTTTCGCCCTTCGGCCACGGCGGGCGAGTGGGCTCTGGCGGGCGCGGCGATAAGCGCGCGGCGATCGTTCCGCCGGCGTTCAGGCGGCGGAACGCGGGCCGCGTTTCGGCACCCCGCTCGGCAGGACGTCGTCCTTCGACCGGGCGCCGCGCCCCGCTGCCCATTGATGTCCCGCGGCGGGGAGGCGGCGGCCGCACGGCGGTGCCTATTGGTCAAGCTTCTCGGGATGGTCATGCCCCCGGCGGCCGGCGCTGGTCGAGACCGAGGGCCGACGCGATCGCCCCGGGCCGCACCGCGATCAGCCATCGGTCGCCGGAGTGATCAGGCAGATCACCTGTCCCGTCGAGACCGGCTGACCCGCCGCGACCGACAGCTCGCGGACGACGCCTTCCCGAGGGGCGTGGACCTCGTTCTCCATCTTCATCGCCTCGACGATGCACAGCACCTGTCCGGCGGCGACCTCGTCTCCCTCGGCGACCTCGATCGCCAGCACCGTCCCCTGCATCGGGCTCACGACCGCGTCGCGGCCGCCGCCGTGTCCGCCGCGTCCGGCTCGCTCCGCCCGCTGTCGTGCGAGCTCCGCCCACGGCGGCTCGGGGACGAGTCGCGTCACCTCGAATCTGCGACCGTCCAGCTCCACTTTCGTAACCCGCTCGCGCAGCGCTCCGTCTGGCGCCGCGGCTATCGTTTTCTCATGAGACAACTGCTCGGCACGGTCGGCGAGAAGCTCCGACTCGACGACGCCGTAGCACGTCTCGCCGGTGGCGAAGCACGGGTGGTCGAGCAGCGCCCGGTGGAAGCCGACCAGCGTCGTCACTCCGCCGATCTCGAACTCGCCGAGCGCGCGCAGCATCCGGCGCCGCGCGTGCTCTCGGTCGACGTCGTGCACCAC
This sequence comes from Gaiellaceae bacterium, assembly GCA_035640455.1. Classification (GTDB taxonomy): domain Bacteria; phylum Actinomycetota; class Thermoleophilia; order Gaiellales; family Gaiellaceae; genus AC-50. The sequence continues at coordinate 9,452 of DASQWB010000178.1, forward strand.
GAGCTTCGCGACGAGGGGGTCGTACAGCCCCGAAACCTGCGACCCGGCCGTGACGCCCGAATCGACACGCACCCCCGGGCCCGCAGGCTCCCGGTAGGACGTGATCCGCCCCGGGGTCGGCAGAAAGCCATTGGACGGATCCTCCGCGTTGATTCGGCACTCGATCGCGTGTCCGTTCAGCCGGACGTCCTCCTGGCGCAGCCATAGCGGCTTTCCTGCCGCGATGAGAATCTGCTCCCGGACGAGATCGAGCCCGGTCACCATCTCCGTCACCGTGTGCTCGACCTGGATGCGTGTGTTCATCTCGAGGAAGTAGTAGTTGCCCTCGCGGTCGAGCAGACCTTCGATCGTCCCGGCGCTCCGGTAGCCGACGGCACGGGCCGCATCGACGGCGATCTGACCGATGCGGGCTCGGAGCTCGGAGTCGACAGCGGGCGACGGTGTCTCCTCGACGAGCTTCTGGTGGCGGCGCTGGATCGTGCAGTCGCGCTCGCCGAGGTGGATCACGTCGCCGTGAGCATCCGCGAGAACCTGGACCTCGACGTGACGCGGGTCCTCGAGGAACCGCTCGACGTAGACGGCGGGGTCGGAGAAGTACGCCTCCCCCTCACGGCGAGCCGACTCGAAGGCACGCGCTGCTTCATCCGGGGTGCGGACGACCTTCAGGCCCTTGCCGCCTCCGCCGGCGGACGCTTTGACGGCGAGCGGGAAGCCGAGCTCCTCTCCGAGCCGGAGCACGGCCTCGGAGGAGTCGACAGGCTCTGTCGTCCCGGGAATGATCGGTACGCCCGCTGTCCGCATCCGCTCCCGAGCTGCGACCTTCGAGCCCATCGCGTCGATCGCCTCGGGGGGCGGCCCGATCCAGACGAGTCCCGCCGCGGTGCAGGCTCGAGCGAAGTCGGCGTTCTCCGCAAGGAACCCGTAGCCGGGATGGACGCCCTCCGCTCCGCAGCGCCGGGCGATCTCGAGCAGGCGCTCCTGGTTGAGGTAGCTCTCGGCCGGCGGCCCGGCACCGACGAGGTACGCCTCGTCGGCCACCGTCGGATGGAGCGCCGAGCGATCTGCCTCGGAGTAGACCGCCACCGTCTCGATGCCGAGTTCCCGGAGCGTGCGGAAGATGCGGATCGCGATCTCGCCGCGGTTCGCGACGAGCACCTTCGTGAACGGGGCCATCGCGCCTATTCTCTCCGGAGGATGGATCTCCCGGACCAGCTCACGGTCGCCCGGGCAGCCGCCGTTCCGCTCGTCGTCGTCCTCTACGCCTGGAACTTCGAGGGGCACGACTACTGGGCGACGACGGTCTTCGTCGTCGCGATGGCCACCGATTGGTTCGACGGGCGGATCGCCCGGAGCCGGGGACGGACGTCTTCCCTCGGCTCGCTCCTCGACCCGATGGCGGACAAGGTGCTCGTGCTCGCGGTCCTCGTGATGCTGGTCGACGCGTCCGTCGTGCCCGGCTGGATGGTGGCTGCGATCATCGCCCGTGAGCTCCTCGTCTCGGGTCTGAGGCTGGCGGCGCTCGAACGCGGCGTCGTCCTCGAGGCGCGCGATCTCGGGAAGCTGAAGACGTGGTCACAGGCGATCGCCGCAGCGCTCGGCGGCTTCGCCGCCGCAGGCGCGTGGAGCGACCGCGTCGGCTGGTGGGCGCTCTTCGTCGCCGTCGTCCTCACGCTCGTCTCGGGCCTCGACTACGCGCGGCTCGCCCCGCGGCTCTTCCGGACCGGCGCCGTCGCCTGAGTGGGTTAACGCCGCCGACCCGCCGACCCAACGCCATCGCGCTGTGCCGAGCTCGAGTCAGTCGGCGATCGCCGCGTCCCGCTCGGTGGCCATATCCACCGAGACCCCCTCCTCGAGCGCGGCCTCACGCCAGCGGCCCCGGTAGCCCGCGGCGTCTACGGGTTCCTCGTCGTCGAGCGCAGCGAGGATCGCGCGCCGCTCGTCGGCCGTCGGCTCGGGCGAGATCTCGGGCTCCATCGCCCACAGCCTAGAAGGGCCGACACGACGGCCGCGACCCTTCCAGCTCGTTCGAGGCACCACCGCTAAAGCGGCCTCCGCGTTCCGACGATAGCTAGCACGGGATGAGCCGCCGCGTCCTCATCGTCGTGTCCGCGGTCCTGCTCGGCGCGGCCGCGCCTGCGGGAGCGTCGACCCCGCCGCCGCCCGCGCCCGGGACGCAGACGACGCCGGCCGCGAAGCCTCCGGCCAAGCCGCAGCGGTCGTGGGCCGATGCGCAGATCCGCCTGGTCGTCGCGCACGGCCTGATGGCACCGGACGTCGCGAGCTTCCGCCCGGACGACCCTCTGACACGTGGCGCGCTCAGCGCTCTCGTCGCAGGCCTCACCGGCCGTGTCCCGGCTCCGGTCGCGAACCCGGCCGCGCCGGTCACGATCGCCGGTCTCGACGCGAAGCTCGTCCGCGGGCTCGGTCTCGGCCCGGCCGCAGGCGACTTCCTCCGCTCTGCGCGCAGCGTGGGGCTGACTCCGCCGGGCCGGTTCGGCACGGAGGTCACGGCCCGGCTCCTCGGCCTGCGCTACAACCATCCGGCCGCCGACGACGGCCTCGAGCTTCGTCCGCAAGACACCGCCACGCGGGCGGAAGCCGCGTATTCGGCGGCGCGCGTCCTTCGCTTCCGCGGCGGCGAGATCCCGGCGGTGGAGGCCGCGGCTGCGACCTTCGCGCTCCCGCCCCTGACCGACTGGCAGCAGAGGATCATCACGACCGCCTTCTCGTTCGTCGGCTACCCGTACGTGTGGGGCGGCACGAGCGAGCGCGCGGAGGCGCCGGCGGGGGTGAAGGCTCGCGGCGGCTTCGACTGCTCCGGCTTCGTGTGGCGGGTCTACAAGCTGCAGCGCTACGACGGCGAGGGAACGCTCGCGGACACGCTGCGCGGACGAACCACCTACGCGATGAGCGGGGAGGTCGCACGCGGCAGGCGCATCTCCTTCGCCAAGCTGCGGCCAGCGGACGTCGTCTTCTTCGGCCTGGACGGGCCGCGCTCGCGGCCGGCGCAGGTCGACCACATGGGGATCTACGTCGGCGGCGGCTGGTTCGTCCACTCGTCGAGCAACGGCGTGGCGCTGACGCAGCTCCAGGGCTGGTACCGCGACCGCTTCGCGTGGGGCCGGCGGCCGCTCGCCGAGGCGGGGCTGACGTCCGCCACTCTCCCGCCGGTGCCGTAGCAGACGTTCACCCGAACGGGTGATGACCGCGCGCGCCGCGCGCACCAGAATCGCTGCGTCTGGCTTTTTCGTAGGGGGGAGGGCTGGGATGCCGCAGTGGAAACCGCGCCTCGTCGTCGTGGCGACGATGCTTCTAGTGCTGGCCGCTTCGCTCGGCGGCTGGCTGCACGCGTTCTATCTCGACTGGTAGCGACAGGCATGACGTCGACGCGACACGCGCGGCGACTCAGGGTCGTCGTGGCCACGGTCTGCGCCGCCGGGATCGCTGTCTCCGCCGCTGCCGCGGCGACGCTCACGGCCTCGCCGCCGTCGGCCGAGACGCTGGGCGCTCTCGCCCTGCTGGTCGGCGCGATGCTGCTGACGGACCGGTTCCCGGTCCCGCTCGAGGGGCTCGACGCCGCCGGCGTCTCACTCTCGTTCGTGTTCGGCGTCGCTGCGGTCGTCCTCTTGGGATGGGCCGCCGGGCTCGTCGCGGTGATGGCCGCTCCGGCGATCGGTCAGCTCGTCGCCCGGCGCCCGCCGGTCCGCGTCGCCTACAACACCTCGGTGCACGGCTTGGCGGCCGGCGCCGGCGGCCTCACGATCGCACCTGTTCGCGGCGGCGACGTCGGCCGGCTCGTGGCCCAGGTCGCGCTGTGCGCCCTCGCTCAGCACCTCGTGAACACGGTGCTCGTGACGGGCGCCGTCGCCGCGTCGTCGGAGCGCCGCGTGGGTCCGCTCCTGCGCACAAACCTGAGCGCGACCGCGCTTCCGTTCGCGCTCATGGGCTCGGCCGCGCTCGTGCTGGTCGTGCTGTGGCAGCGGTCGCCGGGCCTTTCGGTCGCCCTCATCGGGCCGTTACTGGCGATCGCCCTCTACCAGCGCTCGACCCACCGGGCGCTGCGCGCGATGCGGCTCGCCCTCACCGACCCGCTCACCGGCCTCGGCAACCATCGGCACTTTCACGAGCGCCTGCGCGAGGAGCTGCAGGACGCGCGTCGGGAGGGCCGCCGGCTGACGCTGTGCCTCGTCGACATCGACGACTTCAAGCTCGTGAACGACCGCTTCGGGCATCCCGTCGGAGATCGGGTGCTCGCCGAGGTCGCGGCGCGGCTGCGTCAGGGCGGCGAGTCGTTCCGCCTTGGCGGGGACGAGTTCGCGCTGATCCTCGCCGGCGCCTCGGAAGAGTCTGCGGCTCGCACGGCACGATCGATCGTCGACCGAATCGCCGCCGCCGAGCTCGAGGTCGTCGGCTCGGTCACGGTGAGCGCCGGCGTCGCCGGCGCCGACCTCGCGCGCGGCGACCACGGCGACCTCGTTCGCCGCGCCGACGGAGCCCTCTACACGGCGAAGAAGGGAGGGAAGAACGCGGTTCGCATCGCTCCGCCGGAGCTTCGGCTCGACGCGCTGCGCCGTCTCGCCGGGGAGATCGACGAGACCGTCCGCCGGCGGGCGGCGGCGAGCCTGGCGGCGGCGGTCGACGAGCGCGAGGCGTCGCCCGGCCGGTCGCTCCGCGTCGGCGAGCTGGCGGCGCGGATCGCGGTTCGACTCGGCGTCGAGTCGGATGAGGTCGGGCTCGTCTGGCTTGCCGGCAGCCTCCACGACCTCGGCAAGCTCGCAATCCCGGAGACGATCCTGCGCAAGCACGGCCCGCTCACGCCGGTCGAGCGCGAGATGCTCGAAGGCCACGCGAAGCTCGGCTCCGCGATGCTCGCCGAGGCGGGTGCCGAGCCGATCGCGCTCTGGGTGCGCCACCATCACGAGCGCTGGGACGGCGGCGGCTACCCAGACGGCGTACCCGGGCGCGAGATTCCCCTCGCGGCTCGCATTCTCTTCGCGGCCGACGCGTACGAGGCGATGACGTCGCCGCGGCCGTATCGCGCCGCGTTGTCGCCGCGCGAGGCGCTCGCGGAGCTTCGGCGCGGCGCGGGGACGCAGTTCGACCCCGAGGTCGTGGTGGCGCTCGCCGACGAGATCGGGCTCTCCGTGCGCCGCGTGAGCGCACTCGCGTCGTAGCCGACGTTTCGCGCAGCGCGAGGCCGGCGACAAGGCCCGCGTCGAGGCGAAGGAGGACGAGCAATGAACGACGAGCGCCGGCGTGGACGGCGACGGGAGGAGCGTCCACCGGTCGCTCCGCAGCAGGGGATGCGCGGCGCCGACCGGGTTCCGGACGACCTCAGCGTCCGGGCGAAGAGCTCCGGCCACAAGAAGAAGACCGCGGACAAGTGGAACCAGTGACGGACGCGGCGGCGCGCGGCTTAGACGGCGCCTCGCCGGTTGTGCCGCCGCCCGCTGATCTGGCTCCCTTTCAGCACAGACGTGTACGACTTTCTTCGATAGCGTAAGAAGCGGGGTGGGGGCTCTTCTCCAGGTTCTTGCGCGCGTGTAGCTCGATCGTCGAACCTGCGCCGCCTGAGGCAGGCGGCTCCGGCGACACGCGAGCGATCCCCTACAGCGGGATGTTCCCGTGCTTTCGGCGTGGGCGCGGCTCGCGCTTCGTCAGCGCCGTCTCGAGCGCGTCGATCAGCACCGGGCGCGTCCGGCGTGGTTCGATCACCTCGTCGACGTAGCCGCGCTCGGCGGCGGTGTACGGGTTGGCGAAGCGCTCGCGGTAGTCCGCGATCAGCTCGGCACGCCGGTCGTCCGGGTCGTCGGCGAGCTCGAGCTCGCGACGGAAGACGATGTTGACAGCGCCCTCGGGCCCCATGACCGCGACCTCGGCCGTCGGCCAGGCGAAGTTGAAGTCGGCCCGGATGTGCTTCGAGCTCATGACGTCGTACGCGCCGCCGTACGCCTTCCGCGTGATCACGGCGAGCTTCGGCACCGTCGCCTCGGCGTACGCGTAGAGGAGCTTCGCGCCGTGGCGGATGATCCCGCCCCACTCCTGCGCCGTCCCGGGCAGGAATCCCGGCACGTCGACGAACGTGACGAGCGGGATGTTGAAGGCGTCGCACGTTCGGACGAAGCGCCCCGCCTTCACCGAGGAGTCGATGTCGAGCACGCCCGCGAGCGTGCGAGGCTGGTTTCCGACCACGCCGACGGAGTGGCCGCCGAGCCGCGAGAAGCCGCAGACGATGTTCTCGGCGAAGCGCTCGTGCACCTCGAGGAACTGACCGTCGTCGACGACGTGCGTGATGACGGCCTTGATGTCGTACGGCTTGTTCGGGTTGTCGGGGATGATCGTCTCGAGCTCGGGCTCCTCACGGTCGGGCCGGTCGGACGGCTCCGCGTACGGAGGCGAGTCGAGGTTGTTCTGCGGCAGGAACGAGAGGAGGTAGCGCGCGTCGTCCAGGCACGCCTCGTCGTCGGGCGAGATGAAGTGCGCGACCCCCGAGCGCGATGCGTGCGTCGCCGCGCCGCCGAGCTCCTCGAACGTCACCTCCTCGCCCGTCACGGTCTTCACGACGTCGGGGCCCGTGATGAACATGTACGAGCTGCCCTCGACCATGAGCACGAAGTCGGTGATCGCCGGCGAGTAGACGGCGCCGCCGGCGCAGGGGCCCATGACGAGGCTGATCTGCGGCACGACGCCCGAGGCCTGCACGTTGCGCCAGAAAATCTCGGCATAGCCGGCGAGCGAGACGACGCCCTCCTGGATCCGCGCGCCGCCGGAGTCGTTGATCCCGATCACCGGACAGCCGTACTTGACGGCCATGTCCATGACCTTGCAGATCTTCTCCGCGAAGACTTCCGAGAGGCTGCCGCCGAAGACGGTGAAGTCCTGCGAGAAGACGAAGACCTTACGGCCGAAGATCAGGCCGTAGCCGGTGACGACGGCGTCGCCCCACGGGCGGCGCTCCATCATCCCGAAGTTCGACTCGCGGTGGCGGACGTAACGGTCGAGCTCGACGAACGAGCCCGGATCGCAGAGGCGCTCGGCCCGCTCCCGGGCGAGCAGCTTCCCCTGCGAGCGCTGCCGCTCGACCGCCTTGTCGCTGCCGGCGTGCCGCGCCTCGTCGCGCAGCGCCTCGAGACGGTCGAGCTTCGCCTGCGTCGACTCCTCGAGCGCCCGCTTCTCTTCGTCGGTCGCCGCCACGCGCGGAGCCTACCTCCGCGCCGGAAACGCTTGTACTTAGGGCTGAGCTTGGACCCAGCTCGGCTGGACGGAGACCATCGCGCTGACGGCGTGCTCGATGCGGATGTCGTTGAATCCGCTCTGCAGCTTGATCACCTCGCGGCTCGCGGGCGGCAGGGTCGCGAAGGCGTAGCCGGTGCCGCCGCCGAGGATGTTGCCAGCCTCGTCGAAGACGATCGCCGAGAGCTGGGCCGTCTGGAGCACGAGCGACGGCTGGCTGTTCTGCAGCTCGCCCTCGACCGAGCCCACCCACGCCGGGTCGATGAGGTCCGGTACGACGTGGATGTTCGCAAGCGCCGGCAGCCGGAGCTGGGGCCGCGAGTACCCGCCGACCTTGATCACGACCTCGAGCCGATCGATCGGCGCAGCGGCGGGGAAGGAGAGCTCGCCGCCGAGCGCGTACTGGCCGCCGGCCTGGATCGCGCTGATGTTCGTGGTCGCGGTTCCGAGCGCATGGTTGTCCGCCATCACGAAGTTGACGAGCACGTAGACGTTCGTGGCGTCGAACTTCTGCGAATCGTTCGCGAGCAGGAGCCCGTAGCTGACGCCGGTGCCGCCGTAGGACCGGGCGCGGATCGAGAAGCCCTTCTTGACGACGGTGATCCGCGGCGCGATGACCTGGCCGATGACCATGAACCGGCGGCTGACCTTGCCGGCGCGGCCGCACGAGACGGTAACCCGTGCGCGGCCGGTCGCGGTGCCGAGGCCGACCTGCCAGCGCCACGTCGCGCGGCCGTTCACCGCCGCCTGGGACGCGAGGCCCTTCTGCTTCGCGCCGTTGGCGTAGCGGACGGCGATCCCGCACCGCACGCCGGCCGGGGACACGAGGACGCTGATGCTGGCGTCGTTCCCTTGGACGACGCGCTGGCTCGCGAAGCTGACGCGGACGGCGTCGGCACGATCGGTGCGAGCGGTCGCGGGAGCGGCAAGGACGAGAGCGACGAAGAGCGCTCCGAGAGCGGCGAGGCGGGTCGAAGATGCAGCTGCGCTGGCGAACACGTATGACCTCCGGTAGTCGCAAGCGTGGCCGCACCCGCCTGCCTTACACGTCGTGTCAATGGTCGGAGCCGACCGGAAGGGCTCCGATCCCTCGGTCGAGTGACCGTCTCGAACAGGGGCGGCTCGCCGAGACGTGCCGGAGGACTGTCACTCGGACACGCCCACCGCGGCCATGCGAGCTTCGGGCGGCCGCGCGTACGATGCGCCGCGTGAAGCCGGCCACGAGGCTCGTGCGTCCCGAGGGCCCGGGAGTGTCGCCGCCGCTCGACCGCTCCACGACCTTCGCCTACCGCGAGCCGCGGCCCGCGTACTACCAGCGGCACGGGCACCCGGTCGGGGAGCAGGCGGAGCGACTGCTCGGCGAGCTCGACGGCGGCCACGCGCTGCTCTTCCCCTCCGGCGCAGGCGCGACCACGGCCCTCGCTCTCTCGCAGCTCCGGCCGGGCGCGACGATCGCGCTCGCCGAAGGCGCCTACTACGGCACCGGCGAGACCTTCCGCGAGCTGGAGCGCTGGGGTCTGCGCGCCGTCGAGTTCGACCAGACCGGGCCGCCGCCCGCGGCGGCCAACCTCGTCTGGGTCGAGGCGCCGTCGAACCCGTTCCTCACCTTCCCGGACCTCGAGGCCGCGGCCGCGCACCCGGCGCCGCTCGTCGTCGATGCCACCGCCTCGACGCCGATCCTCCTCCGCCCGCTCGAGCATGGCGCGGACTTCGTCCTCCACAGCGCGACGAAGTTTCTCGCCGGCCACTCCGACGTCCTGCTCGGCGCGGTCGTGTGCGCCGACGAGGGCGCGGCCGACCGGCTCCGCCGCCTGCGCACGCGCACGGGAATCGTCGCCGCGCCGGACCCGGCCTGGCTTCTCCTCCGCGGCTTGCGCACGCTCGAACTCCGCGTCCGCCGTCAATCCGCGAGCGCGCTCGAGCTCGCGCGCCGCCTGGCCGGCCACCCGCGCGTGGAGCGCGTCCGCTACCCCGGCCTCGGCGACGCGCTCGCCGCCCGCTGGATGGACGGCGGCTTCGGCGGCCTCCTGTCGTTCGACGTCGCCGGCGATGCGCGGGCAGTGGAAGAGGCGACGGAGCTGATCATCAACGCGACCTCCCTCGGCGGCGTCGAGTCCCTCCTCGAGAGCCGCGCCCGCTGGGAGGGCGACCGCGTGCCGCCGAACCTCCTCCGCCTGTCGGTGGGCCTGGAGGACGTGGAGGATCTGTGGGCCGACCTCGCGAACGCTCTGGAGCGCGCATGATCCCGCCGGTCGAGATCCATGAGCTCCTGCGTGCGCTCCAGGCGGCGCGCGACGGTGACTTCTCGGTTCGACTGCCCGACGGGCAGGCGGGCGTCGCCGGTGAGATCGCCGGGGCCTTCAACGAGTTCGTGGCGCAGCAGGAGGAGCTCCTGGGCCGCCGCGAGGACGAGCTGCGACGCGAGAGCGAGGAGCGCTACCGAAGCTTCGCCGACGCGATGCCGCAGATCGTCTGGACGGCGGGCCCTGACGGCGTCGCGGACTACGTCAACGAGGGGTGGGTCTCCTACAGCGGCCTCACGCTGGAGCAGACCGCGAACGACGGTTGGCTCGCGGTCCTCCATCCCGACGACCTTCCGCACACGACGACCCTCTGGGAGGACGCTCTTCGATCGGGCCGGCTGTTCGAGACGGAGTACCGGCTGCGGCGCGCCGACGGCGTCTACCGCTGGCACCTCGCTCGATCGCTGCCGGCGCGCGGCCCCGACGGCGAGATGACCGGGTGGGTCGGGACGTGCACCGACATCGACGACCGCAAGCGGGTCGAGGACGCGCAGGCCCTGCTCGTCGAGGCGAGCGCCGTCCTCGGCAGCTCGCTCGACTACCACAGCACGCTCGGCCAGGTGGCCGAGCTCGCCGTGCCGCGGATCGCCGACTGGTGCGGCGTGGACGTGGTCGAGGACGACGGGACGCTGCGCCGGCTCGCCGTCGTCCATACCGACCCGTCGAAGGTGAGGTTCGCGCTCGACCTCCAGGAGCGCTACCCGCCCGATCCGAGCTCCGAGCGAGGCGTGCACGCCGTCGTCCGCCGCGGCGAGCCCGAGCTGCTCTCCGAGATCTCCGACGAGATGATCGCCGAGGCCGCACGCGACGAGCTGCACCTCGAGCTGATCCGCAAGCTCGGGATCCGCTCCTGGATGTGCGTGCCGCTGATCGCGCGCGGGCGCACGCTCGGCGCGATCTCCTTCGTCGCCGCCGAGTCGGGCCGCCGCTACGGGCCGGACGACCTCCGGCTCGCCGAGGACCTGGCCCGGCGCGCCGCGACTGCGATCGACAACGCGCACCTCTTCCGGGAGGCGGCGGAGCGCGCCCAGTCGGCGCGTGTCCTCGATTCCGTCGACGACGGTGTCCTCATGGTCGACGGCGACGGGTTCGTCCGGCTCTGGAACCCCGCCGCCGAGGCGATCACCGGCCTGCGGACGAAGGACCTGACCGGAACGCGCGCCGACGAGGCGATCCCCGGCTGGGCCGATCTGGCCGCGCGCATTCCCGTCGCGAAGACCCCGGGGACACGCGCCGCGGTCGCCGAGAGTCTCCCTGTCGAGATCCGCGAGCGCGAGCTCTGGCTCTCGTTCTCGGGCGTCGAGACGGCGGACGGCATCGTCTACGCCTTCCGCGACCTCACCGAGCAGCGGGCGCTCGAGAAGATGAAGACCGACTTCGTCGCCACGGTCTCGCACGAGCTGCGGACGCCCCTCGCCGCCATCTACGGCTCCGCGATGACTGTGCGCCGCGAGGACGTCGAGCTCGAGCCGAAGCTGCTCGACCGCTTGCTCCAGGTGATCGCGGACGAGGCGAGCCGGCTCGCCGAGATCGTCAACGACCTCCTGCTCGCCAGCAACCTCGACACCGGCGACCTGCAGGTGTCGGTCGAGCGGTGCGACGGCCGGGAGATCGCGGCCGCCGTGCTCGAGGCGGCACGCACGCATGCACCGCCGGACGTCACGCTCGAGCTGCGGGCGCCGAGGCGGCTGCCGCCGGTCGCGGCCGACCGCGGCCAGCTCCGTCAGGTGCTCGTGAACCTCGTCGACAACGCCGTCAAGTACTCGCCGGACGGCGGCCCCGTCGAGGTCGCGCTCGACGCCGAGGGCCAGGCGATGCGCTTCGCCGTCCGCGACGAGGGCCTCGGGATCCCCGACGGCGAGCGGACGCGGATCTTCGAGAAGTTCTACCGCCTCGACCCGAACATGACCCGCGGGATCGGCGGCACCGGCCTCGGCCTCTACATCTGCCGCGAGCTCGTCCGGCGCGTCGACGGGCGGATCTGGGTCGAGCCGAACCACGGCGCGGGCTCGACCTTCGTCGTCGAGATCCCGCTCGCCGAGCAGCCGCCGCAGCGCTCGAGGTCGAGCGGGCTCAGCCGCGCCGACTCTCGAGAATCCGCTTGAGGCGCGCGAGATCTTTGCGATTCGCGCGTCGTATCGCGTTCGCCAGCAGCGGCGCCGCCATCTTCGAGAAGCCCGTCGGCTCGCCGCGGTTGCACAGCGTCATCGTCGTGCCGCCGCGGCCGTCGTCGCTCCAGGTGTAGGTCGTCTCCATCGGGAACGGGCCCTCGGCGGTGCTCATCACGAGCCGCTCGCCGGGGACGAGCTCCCTGATCTCGTAGGTGTAGGCGAGGCGGCGGCCGAGGAAGTGGGCGACGAAGGCGACCCGCGAGCCAACGGCGAGGGGCCGCTCCGTCTTCCACTCGACGCGCTCGATGTTCTCGTACCAGGCCGTCGCGTGGTCGGGATCGGCGGCATACGCCGCCACCTCCTCGCGCGGGCGCTCGATCTCGATCTCCGTGAGGACGTCGACCGCCAAGAGCCGGAGGAGGGACTCGAACCCACGACCTAGCGCTTACAAGGCGCTTGCTCTACCAGCTGAGCTACTCCGGCCAGGCGCCGGTCATTGAAGCACTTGTCGCGAGCGCTGGTGGTTCAGCACCTTCCGCTTCACGCGCTGGAGCGCGTTGTCGATCGTCTTCGTGTCGCAGCCGAGCTCGCCGGCCATCTCCTCGTAGGACGAGCCCTCGAGGTACAGGCGGAGTGCGTCCGATTCGAGCTTCGAGAGGCCGGTGCCGAGCGTGAAGACGAGGCTCTGGAGCTCCTCGGTCGAGATCACGCAGACGGACGGGTCGTTGACGCTCGGCCCTGGCAGCGCGTCGCCGAGCGTGCACTCGCCGTCCGATTCCTGGCCGGCCGGGGTATGGCTGAACGAGACGTAGGTGTTGAGCGGGGCGTGCTTGAACCGCGTCGCCGTCTTGATCGCCGTGATGATCTGCCGCGTGACGCAGAGCTCGGCGAAGCTGCGGAACGACGTCTCCTTGTCGGGGCGGAAGTCGCGGACCGCCTTGTAGAGGCCGATCAGGCCCTCCTGAACGAGATCCTCGGCGTCCCCGCCCGCGAGGAAGTAGGAGCTCGCCTTCAGCCGGACGAAGCCCGTGTAGCGGCGGATCAGGACGTCGAGGGCTCCAGAGTCTCCGTTCCGGCAACGCAGGACGAGCTGGAGATCCTCAAGCTCTCGTTGAGCTTTCTGGGCAGTCGCGATCGCGGTGGCGGGGCGGGCGGGCATGGCGGAACCCCCTTTTCTCAGGCGATCCCCTGCCCGTTGCCGGGGCGTCACGGGCGAAGTCTCACCCTGAAGTTGAGGCGAAGTTAGCAGAAGCTGCAGGCCGTTACAAGTCCTTTGCAGAGGACCCATCCTGTTACGAACAAGCGTTCGACGCGGTTACTCGGAGAACGGGAGCTGCGTCGCGCCGGCCGCCACCTCCCACAGGTAGCCCTCGGTGTCGGCGAAGTAGCCGCTGTAGCCTCCCCACGCTGCGCGCTCCGCGCGCTTGACGAGCTTCCCGCCCGCACGCTCCGCCTCGGCGAGGACCTCGTCGACGCGCTCCTCCGAGCGGACGGTGTAGGCGAGCGTGACGCCGCGGAAGCCGGTGCCCTCGGCCGGGACGTCGGCGTCGGCGGCGAGCTCGTCCCACGGGTAGAGCGCGAGCGCCGACGAGCCGCCTCCCAGGCTGAAGCAGACCCAGTTGTCTTCCTCCTGCAGGATCGGCCAGCCGAGGGCCTCGCCGTAGAACCTCCTGGCGCGCTGTAGGTCCCTGACGCCGAGCGTGATGACGGCGACGTGCGGCTTCATCGTGAGCGGCGCCAGCGCTCGAGGCGCGCGCGGGTCTCGTCGTCGAGGCGGTCGCGGAGCTGAGAGGCGCGCTCGTCCCGGTGCGCGGCAGGCTCGAGATCGCCGAGGAAGGTCTGCGAGCTGATCTTCGTCACGTCCGCTCCGGACGTACCGCGGATCGTCAGGTCGGAGGAGACGAGGCAGACCTCCTCGGTGGCGCGGCTCTCGGCCGCGAGCCGCTCGAGCAGCGAGTCCGCGTGCCGTGCCCAGCGCACCTCGAGCGGGCCGTACGCTTCGTCCTCGCCGCTGCCGTCGAAGACGAGGATCCCGCGCGCTCCCCGGAGCGCGACGAAGCTCGCAAGCGTGTCGCGGAGCTCCCGCACGTCGCCGAAGCCGCCCGCGTGGAGGAGGTTGAAGCCGTCGAACAGGTACAGGGTCGGCTCAGCCATGGCTGCGCTGGCGGCGCGCCTCGTAGAGGAGCAGGGCGGCGGCGACGCTGACGTTCAGCGACTCGGTGCGGCCGGCGAGCGGGATGCGGACGGCGTCGTCGCACGTCCGGCGGACGAGGGGCCGTAGGCCCTTCCCCTCCGCGCCGAAGACGAGGGCGAGCCCGCCGTCGAGGTCGGCCTCCCACATCTCAGTGGGCGCGTCCGCGGCCGCGGCGAGGACCCACAGGTCGGGCCGCTTCACGTCGGCCAGGTAGCGGGCGAGGTTCGTGACGACGCCGACCGGGAGGTGCTCGACCGCGCCCGCTGAGGCTCGGCAGACTGCCGGCGTGACGCGAGCCGAGCGGTGGGCCGGCAGCACGACACCCGTCGCCCCTGCTCCCTCCGCGGCGCGGCAGACGGCGCCGAGGTTCCGCGGGTCGGTCACCTGGTCGAGGCAGGCGAGGAGCGGGCGGTCGCCGGCCGCGAGCTCGTAGGCGTCCGCGTAGCGGTACGGCTCGCAGAAGGCGAGCACGCCCTGGTGGTCGCGCGTTCCGGCCGCCTCGGTCAGGCCCCGTTCGGCCTTGACCTGGGACCTGACGCCGGCGTCGGGCTCTCGCAGCCACGGCTCGGCCTTGAGCGCCCGCTCGGTGACCCACAGCTCGAGCACCTCGCGGGGGCCGCGCAGCGCCTCACGCACGGCGCGGCGGCCGTAGACCTGCTCCCGCGTCACTTCGGGACGAGCTGGAAGCCGCTCTCGACGTCGCGAACCTCCCAGCCGCGCGCCTCGATCTCCGAGCGAAGGCGATCGGCCTCGTCGAACGATCGACGCTCGCGCGCTTCGCGCCTGCGTTCGGCGAGCTCGAGCAGATCCGGTGGGGCGACAGCGGCCTCTGCGACCGATTCGAGCCCGAAGAGCTCGAGGCCCCAGCGGAGCGACGCCGACCGCCCCCGCCGGATCCAGTCATGGAAGAGCCCGAGTGCCGCGGGTGTGTTGAAGTCGTCGGCGAGAATCTCGTCGAGTCGCGCCGCCTCGATCTCCTCCGGCTCGTATTCGAGACCGACGAAGTAGTTGCGGAAGGTATCGAGCTGCGCGGCGGCCTCGTCCATCGTCTCGTCGGAGAACTCGATCGGCTTCGACCAATGACCGCGCATGAAGTAGAGGAGGAGCGTCTCCCGCCCCCAGCGGTCGAGCGCGTCGCGGAGCGTCACGACGTTCCCCTCCGACTTCGACATCTTCGAGCCGGTGAACTGGAGCAGCCCGTTGTGCATCCAGACCTTGGCGAACTCGTGACCCGCCGCGCGCGCCTGCGCGAGCTCGTTCTCGTGGTGGGGAAAGCGGAGATCGAGGCCGCCGCCGTGGAGCTCGAAGACCGGCCCGAGCCACCTCTCGGCCATCGCTGTGCACTCGATGTGCCAGCCCGGCCGACCCGGCCCCCACGGCGAGTCCCACGCGAAGTCCTCGTGCGGCTTCTGACCCTTCCAGAGCGCGAAGTCGCGCTGGTCCTGCTTCACGTCGCTCGGCTCCTGGGCGACCATCTCGTCGAGCTTCGCGCCCGAGAGCTTCCCGTACTCCGGATCGCGCGCGACGCGGAAGTAGACGTCGCCATTGGCCTGGTAGGCGACGTCGCCGCGGATCAGCTCCTCGACGAGGGCGATGATCTCGGGGATCGTGTCGCTCGCCTTCGGCTCGACGTCCGGCCGGCCGAGGCCGAGGTCGTCGGTGTCCTCGAAGAACCACTCGGTCGCACGGCGCGCGAGCTCGCGGCTCGGGATCCCCTGCTTCGCGGCCTCTTCGTAGATGTGGTCGTCGACGTCGGTGATGTTGTGCACGAGCGTGACGTCGTAGCCGCCTCGCTCGAGCCACCGCTTGAGCCAGAGCCCCAGCACGAACGGGCGCGCGTTGCCGACGTGCACGCGGTGGTAGACCGTCGAGCCGCAGACGTACATGCGAATCGGCCCCGGCGGCGGCAGCTCGTCCAGGCGCCGTGAAAGCGTGTTGTAGAGGCGGACGGGTCGCCTGTTGTCCATGGCGAACTTATAACGGTCGGCTAGGGTCCCGTTTGCTGTGGCAGTTCGGCGTCGCGGACCGGGCGCTGCGGCCGCGGTCGCCGTGGCACTCGTCGCAGCCGTCCTTCTCGGCGGCGCATGGGCCGTCGAC
>DASQWB010000179.1:0-13173 GCA_035640455.1 Gaiellaceae bacterium
CGGCTGTTCGAGGGCGTCGGCCCCTCGCTCCGGCTCGAGCAGGTTCGCGCCGTCGAGGCTCCCGGCGTGACGCACCTGAAGTACAGCGTGCTCCGCTACTAGGAAGCCCGCGACGGACTCCTCTCTGCGGGACATCGACTGGACGCCACGCAGCTGAAGCGGCGTCCAGGCGTACTGCGACAGCAAACTCTTCATCACGGCGCTCACCTTCGCAGTCGCGCGTCGATGGCCCGACGTGCACGCCAATGCTGTGGACCCCCGGGCGGGTCGCGACCAAGATGGGCGGCCCCGGAGCACCCGACGACGTCGAGCTGGGACATCGCACCCAGACATGGCTAGCAGTAAGCAACGATCCCGAGGCGACCAGAAGCGGCGGCTACTGGTACCACCAGCAGCCCAAACCGCCCGCGCCGGCCGCCCTCGACGAGAGCTTCCAAGACGCCTTGCTCGATGAGCTGATCCGGCTCACGGACGCGCGCTTGCCATGACCCAGGCGGACCCGACACACGACTTCGACGGCCACGTCGCCGTCGTCACCGGCGAACGTCCGGCACCGCAGACCCGCCCACACACGACTGCGGCACCTATGTCACGTGCTCAGTCGGCGGTGCCGGGTGCATACTGCGGGCGCCCGGCGGGCCGGTAGACCTGGATCGTTACGCCCTTCGAGTCGGCTCGCGAGTCGACCAGGTCGAGCGCAATGTCCGGGCCGGCGTCGGGGAACAGCCGCGTGCCCTGGCCGACGACCACGGGGACGATGAGCAGCTGCATCTCGTCGACGAGGTCGATAGCGAGCAGCCACCGGATCAGGGCGCCGCTGCCGTGCACCTGCAGCTCACCCCCCGGCTTGGCTTTCAGCTCGCCGATGGCGGCCGCGAGGTCACCGGAGAGGACGGTCGTGTCCGCCCATTGCGGGTCGGTGAGCGTGGTCGATGCCACGTACTTGGGCTTCGTGTTCAAGGCAGCTGCGATCTGGTGGTTGCCCGGATCTTCCAGCGCGGCGCGAGCCCGCTCCTCTGCGCCCCAGTAGCCGGCGAAGAGCTCGTAGGTCCGCCGGCCGAACAGGAACGCGTCGGCGCGCTGGTACGTCTGGTTGATGAACGCCATGGTCTCGTTGTCGAACACCCCCATGGCCCATCCGCCGCGCTCGAATCCGCCCCTGCGGTCCTCGTCCGACGCGCCGCCGTTTCCCTGCATCACTCCATCGACGGTGACTTGCGTCATGGTCGTCAGCTTCATGGTCGCGGTTCCCTTCTCGCTGAGTTTGTCGTCGTTCGGTTAGACGGGACCGCCGCACCAATCTCATCGGCCATGGCCACGGTCCGTGCCGCCGAGTCATGCGCTGACAGCACTGAAGCGGTCGACGTCGGCCTACGTCGCGCTCTGTGTTTCCTTCATGGACGACAGAAGGATGGAGCATTTATGGAGCGAGCGGTCGCAACCGCGGCAAGCGGTGGGCAAATGGGCCGGCCGCGAAAACGGCTGAAACAGGCGAAAACCGTTGCCTGGGTTCCCGCCGGCTGCCCGAGAAGGTCCATGGTAAGGGTGCATTCCCTCCAGGAAACGGGGGAGGTCGCCTCCCTGGCTCCGCAAGAAGCGCCAAGTCCTGCGAACCCGAGGGCCCACAGGACTTGACGCAGTGACTCTTCCAGACCTCGATCCGACAGTCAAGCACGTGCGGCTCGGCGCCACGTTTTTCTTCGTCTGAACCGTGCAAGACCTTCTGGGAATGCGCTTCTACGACCGCAAAGAGGCCGGCCGGCTGCTCGCCGAGCGCCTGTCGCGGTACGCCGGCCGCGACGATGTGCTGGTGCTGGGGCTGCCGCGTGGTGGCGTCCCGGTCGCGTACGAGGTGGCGCGGGCGCTGCGCGCGCCGCTGGACGTGTTCGTCGTGCGCAAGCTCGGTGCCCCCGATCAGCCCGAGCTGGCCCTCGGCGCCGTCGCGAGCAGCGGCGTGCGCGTGCTGAACGAAGAGGTGGTCGCCGCGGTCGGCGTCGATGAGCAGGCGATCGAACAGGTCGCCGAGCGTGAGCTGGCAGAGGTGGCGCGGCGCGAGCGCGAGTATCGAGGCGAGCGAGCGCCGCCGGAGCTGCGAGGGAAGGTGGTGATCCTGATCGACGACGGCCTGGCGACGGGGGCGTCGATGCGGGCGGCGGCGCTGGCGGCGCGCCAGCTCGGCCCGAAGCAAGTCGTCGTCGCAGTGCCGG
This sequence comes from Gaiellaceae bacterium, assembly GCA_035640455.1. Lineage (GTDB taxonomy): Bacteria > Actinomycetota > Thermoleophilia > Gaiellales > Gaiellaceae > AC-50. The sequence goes on from DASQWB010000179.1 coordinate 2,208, forward strand.
TCGCCGCCGACCAAACCTGCGGCGAGTTCCGCGACGACGTCGACGAGGTCGTGTGCGTGTTCACGCCGGAGCCCTTCTATGCGGTGGGGCTCTGGTACGAGAACTTCCAGCAGACGAACGACGAGGAGGTGCGCCGACTGCTCCAAGAGGCGATCGCCGCATGAACATGCTGTCAGGTGCCGGAGACCCACCCACCGGCACTGTGGGCGCGCCGGCGACCGCCGTCCGGATCACCGTCGGCGCGGTCGACGTCGACGGCGACCTCGGCGCCAGTACCCGGCGCGGCCGCGGCATTGATTGCGGCAGCCGAGCGGCCGCGGGCTGTTCGCGTCGTCGTGTCGCGCGGCGGCCGACCGACCTGGCCGGAGGTGCCGCTCGAGCGGGTCGAGGCGCCGACGCTGCTGATCGTCGGCGGCCCCGACACCATCGTTGTGGAGCTGAACGAGCAGGCGCTGGACCGCTTGGGGGTTGCTCGAACACTTCGCGGTTGGCTAGTTCGAGGAAGCGGAGACGGGGAAGAAGGAACTCGGAGCGCGAAGAAGGGAGTAGAGATGGCGAAGAGCGTGCGAGAGGCAATGACGGCGGGAGTGCGCACGGTGAGCCCGTCACAGTCGCTCGCGGAGGCGGCCGAGGTGATGAAGGGCGAGGACATCGGTTCGGTGCCGGTGGTCGAGGAAGGCCGCGTGGCGGGGATCCTGACCGATCGCGACATCGTCATCCGGGCGGTGGCCGAGCGGCGCGATCCGCAGACGGTCAAGGTCGACGAGATCGCCTCGCGCGAACTTGTGACGGTCGAGCCGGAGCAGGACCTGGACGAGGCGCTGGCGCTGATGGCACGGCATCAGGTGCGGCGGCTGCCGGTCGTCGAGGAGGGACGGCTGGTGGGGATGCTCGCGCAGGCCGACGTTGCGCTCGAGGCGAAGGAGAAGAAGGTCGGCGAGACGGTCGAGGAGATCTCGCAGCCGACCTCGACCGAGCGGGAGTAGTGCCGTGGCCACCTGTGAGGTCTGCGGCAACGAGTACGACAAGACGTTCGAGGTTCGCCGCGGCGACGAGACGCACGTCTTCGACAGCTTCGAGTGCGCGATCCACGCTCTCGCGCCGGTCTGCGAGCACTGCGGCTGCCGGGTGATTGGGCACGGCGTCGAGGCGGAGGGGCGGTTGTTCTGCTGTGCCCATTGCGCGTCGGAGGCCGGCGTCGCCGGGCTGACGGATCGCGCCTAACGACCGCCAGAGTGCGCGGCCTGCTCGCGCACGCCGTCGTAGTCGCGCTCGAGCTCGACCCGGACGAGCGCCGCAACCAGCGGCGCGAACGCACGCGCATCGCGGTCGACGAGCCGCGCGAGCGCGTGCGGTTCGTCGCCGAGGTCAAGCTGCTGTGCCGCTTGCAGGGCCCGGCGGTCGGCGAAGGGATACAGCTCGTCCCAGGCGAGCTGGACTTCGCGGAAGAAGATGTCGACGCCGACGTCGCCGAGGCCCTTGAACTCCTTCAGCAGCGTCCGCTCCCGGCGTGGGTCGCGTTCGGCCTCGTCCCGCAGCCGACGCAAGTCACCGCGGTAGCGCTCGAGCAGGAGCGCGCAGGTGTCGCCGAGCATGCGCGAGGTGCTCTCGTCGTAGCGGGCGTAGCCGGCGCGATTCAGCACCTGGACACGTTGTCTCCACGTGCTTTGGGCGAGCTTCTGCGGCGTCGTCCAGCCCTGCTCGGCGAGCGCCCGAGCCGCGGCGAACGCGATCCCGTGGCCGATGCGGGCGCTGAAGAGGATCGATGCCACCAGCAGTCGGAAGAGTGGCGACGGCGTGCCCGCGGCGACGTCGATTCCGAGCTCCTCGGCGAGGGTGCGTCCGTGCCGCTCGAGCAGGGCTTCGGCGATCCGGCGCTTGCTCGGCCGGGCCATCAGGACCTTTCCTCGAGGCGCTCCAGGCGCTGCCGTGGTTCCGCCAGCGCGCGGGCATCGTGTTCGATCTGGGCCCAGGGGTCGTCCTTGCGCGCGAGGCGGCGGGCGATGTTGCGGACCGTGAACTGCTGCGGCGCGACGCGACCGAGCTCGCGCCAGCCGCCAAGCGGACAGGCGACTGGTGCGTCCCGGAGCGCGCGCACGGCGTAGGGCGCGACCGCGGTCTGCGCGTAGGCGTTGCGCGCGGTGTCGAGATAGAGGCGGCTCCGCCGCTTCTCCTTGCGCTGCTCGACGGTGAACCGCTTTGGCTCCCGCTCGGCGAGCAGCGCCGCTAGCTCACGGGCAAAGGCGCGAGCCTCGTCGAAGCCGGCGCTGCGGTCGAGCGGTGCGTTCTCGATTACGACGTGCTCGACGCTACCGCCGCGCTTGCGCTTGACCCGGACGCGCTCGACGAAGTCCGGGACGTAGTCCGGCGCCTGCTTCTGCTGGATCTCCTCGCCCTCGATCCCGTCCGGGAAGCGCTGCATGTGCACCGGCCGGCCGCGTACGTGCGGCAGCATCGTCTCGGCGATGCGCTCGTAGTAGCGGGCGAGCTCGGCCTTGGTCAGGCCATCCGGGAAGAGCGCCTTGTCCGGGTTGGAGATCTCGACCGCGACACTCATCGCCCCGGACGCTCCAGCACCACCTCACGTGGATCCTTGTCGCGTCGCAGGCCGAGGAAACGCGGGTGGCGCAGCTTGCCCTCGCCGGTCAGCTCGGTGAAGCCGATCCGGGCCACGAGTTCCGGGCGCGTCCAGTGCACGGCGCTGCGCGGGAACTGGTCGCTCGCGAAGGGCGGCTCGGCCTGCTCGAGCGGGGCAAGCCGCGCGCCGAGGTCGCGCAGGACCGCGTCGCTGTAGCCGGTGCCCACCCTGCGGGCGTAGCGGAGCTCAGCAACGCCAGCATCCGCCCCACCCAGCGCGGCTGCGCCCGGCGCGGCAAACGTTCGAGGGGCAGCAGTCATCGCTGCTTCGCGATCTCTTCGATCGTCTTGCCGCTCAGCACCGACTCCGGCTGCGAGGAGACGGGCTTACGGCGCCGGTCGGCGGCCTCGTCGTCCATCTTCACGAGCAGCCAGCGCTCGCTCTTGCCCTTGCCGATGCGGGTCAGCGCGTAGCCGCCGCGCAGCTTCTCGCCCTCCAGCCACACGGTCGCGTGCCCCCGCTCGAGCGCCCGCTCGACTGGCTCCTCGCCCAGGCTGCGGTAGCTGCCGCGGTCCCAGACGATCACGGTGCCCGCGCCGTATTCGCCTTCCGGGATCACACCCTCGAAGTCGGCGTAGGCGAGCGGGTGATCCTCGGTCGGCATCGCCAGCCGCTTCTCGCGCGGATCAGTCGACGGCCCCTTCGGCACCGCCCAGGACTTGAGCACGCCCTCGGCCTCCAGGCGAAAGTCGTAGTGGAGACTGGAAGCGTCGTGCTTCTGGATCACGAAGCGCGGATCCTTCTTGCGCCCGCGAGCGCGACTCGCGCGCGGCTCCGGCGAGCGACGGAAGTCCCGCTTCTCGCGGTAGGCACGTAGGGCGTCGCTTCTGGCCATTCGTCGTTTGGATGCCCGGCACCGGACGAGCCAAACGAGGTGGCTAGCTGAGACTCAGCTCGAGCCCGTCGTGAGCGATCAACGCTTCGATCCCGAGCTCGGCGCCGAGTGCACGAACACTTGCAGTGACCGTGCGGGCGTCCCCCTTGACGATCTCCGACCCACAGTGCGTGAAGACGGCGCGGCGGATGCCCGCCGCAGCGCACCACTCGAGCTGCGTCCGGATCGAAGCGTGGCCGATCGCGCGTCCGTCCCGGCGCCGGACGATCGCGCGTCGCACCGCGGCGCCGTCGCCGACGTACACCTCGAGGCCGGAGAGCGCCTCCCGCTCGTCGACGATCGAGACGAGGTCGGGGGCGTAGAAGATCGCGGTCCGGCCGGCCCTGACGCGGTAGCCGACGGCCGGCGCGCGCAGCGAGTGCTCGACCGGGAACGCTTCGAACTCGATCCCGAGCACCCTCAGCCGCCTTCGCGGTTCGACGATTCCCCGCTCGGCGATCGGATAGCGCTCGATCGCGCTCCACGTCTCCGCGGGCGCGTAGACCGGACACGGCGCACCGTCCCGAAGGCCGGCTGCGTGGTCGGGGTGGGCGTGCGTGAGCACGATCGCAGCCGGTCGGAGGCGCGCCAGACCGTGCCGCCAGTCGAGGCCGCAGTCGATCATCACCTCGCGCCGCCGGTAACCGACCAACAACGAGCTGTGGCGGCGATGCCGCCGCGTTCGCGCCTCGATCTCGCCTCGCGTCCCCAGGAAGCGAAGCCTCACCGGTCTTCAGCTACGAGGAGCCGGATCGCGGCTCACGTTTCAGTGCGCAGGACGAAACTCCCTATCCGGCGCCTGGACCCTGCTTTGCCTGCTCCAGCGACACGCCCGCACGCGCCCGCACTACTGCTGCACGAGCAGCACGTCACGTTCAGAGCGCCGCGCCACCGCCTCGTCGACAGGCCGGCCCAGGAGACGCTCGAGGAAGCCGTGCTCGCGGCTCCCGACGACGATCAGGTCGGCCTCGCGCTGGTCGGCGACGTCGAGCAGACGCTCGGCTGGATCCCCTAGCTCGACCACGTATTCGGCCTCGATCTTGCGACTGGCGAGCAACATCCGGGCTCGCTCGAGCTGCCGCCGCGCGAGCTCCTCCGGGTCCGGTGCTGCCGGCGCGGGTTCGGGCAGCGGAACGGTTCCGCCGGGAGCGACCGGACCGGCGGCCGCCGGGGGAACGAGCTCCGTCGACAGCTTGAACTCGGGAACCGGAGCCCGGGCATACACCAACCCCTCGACGCTCACGACCACCACCCGGGCCGAGAAGGCTTCGGCGATCTCGGCCGCGCGCACGAGCGCCCGCTCGGCGGCGTCCGATCCGTCGTAGCCGACGACGATCGTCTGCATCAGCAGCTACCGGCCTTTGCTGTGCCCTTTCTCCTTGTGCTGCTTCATCACCGTGCGCGCAGCGACCTCCTTCTCGCGCCCGCGGTAGCGGCCTTCCTTCTTCGCTTCCTCCTTGATGTGCTCGTACTGGCGCTGTTCTTTCTCGCTGACACCGCGCAAGTGCTCCTTTTCGGGCATCGTGAAAGCCCCCTTTCCTGTCGCGATCAGCGGCTCTTGCGGATCGCCTTGATGAGGTCCCACTTGCCCATCTTCGAGCGGCCGGGGATGTTCTTGTCCTTGGCGATCTCGTACAGCTGCTGGCGGTTGCGATCCTCGAGCGCACGACCGGCCTGGCCTCCGCGCTGACGACCCCGAGCAGCCTGCTTGCCGAGCTCGCTGCGCGTGCTCTTCGGAAGCCTGGCGATCGTGCGCTTCCGCCTCGCCGCCTGCTGTGCCTTGCTGATGTTTTGCTTCGCGGCCTGTACCTGGCGGGCAGACGCCACAGTCCTCACCTCCATCGCTTCTTCCCTTTGGTCTGTACCCGCGCACGCGGGCCTTATTCGTCACGCTCAGCGCTCGTACGTGCCGACGAGCTCGGCCGTCGTCAGCACGTGTCCTTCGGTTGCCCCCTCCAGCTCGGCCTTTGTTGCCCCGGGGCCGAGTGGGACGTCCGTGTCGAGGGCATAGAGGCGGAAGACGTAGCGGTGGCGCCCGTGGCCCGGAGGCGGGCAGGGACCGCGGTAGCCGCTCGTGCCGAAGTCGTTCCGCCCTTCCCGCGGGGCCGGCTCGCCTTCGCCCAACCCCTCTGCGGCAGGGTCGAGCCCCCAGGCCAGCCAGTGCGTGAAGACGCCGCCGGGGGCGTCCGGGTCGTCGACGACCAGCACCAGAGACCGTGTGCCCTCGGGGACGTTCGTCCAGCGAACCGGCGGCGAGACGTCATCGCCTTCACAGCTGTGGCGGCTAGGAATCGCCTGTGCGTTCTGGAAGGCGCCGCTCTCGAGCGCGAACTCGGCCATCAGCAGGTCAGGTGCAGCGCGGCCGCCGTCCGGCTCGGGTCGAGCCTGCCGTAGCGGCGGACCGCCTCGCCAGTCGGCAGCACCTCGACCTCGACCCCCCGCTGGCTGAGCTCCCCGAGCGCCTCCGGGTTCGGACGCAGCCGCCCGTACGCGCCCGTGCCCACGACCAGCCGCTCCGGCAGCTCCTCGATCACGTCATCGAGATCGGCCAGGACGAGTCGGTGCCCGTCGGCGCGCCACCAGTCGGTGACGACGCGGTCGGGCAGGACGATCACATCGCGGCTCTGCTCCTCACCGTCGACGACGATGTGGCCGAAGCGGTAGTCCTCGATCCTCGGCATCGGTCACCTCCCGAAACGTCGGTATGTTCCTTGCCGCGCTCGGAGGACGGAAACCTCGGCTCGCGAAGCGATCATGAGCAATGGCCTATGCCCGCCTGCGGCTGGCGCGGCGCCCGGAGCCGTTTCTCGGTGACGGCAGCCGGGAACCCGATCGGCATGGACGGAAGCAACGTTCTCGTCGTGTTGCTGGAAGACGGCGCCGAGAACGCGCTGCGCCGAGAGATCCAGGAGCGCGAGGCCGGGCCACAGACGGTTCGCGTCGTCGCGCCGACACGCGTTGGCACGCTCGAATGGGTTGCGACCGACGAAGACGAGGCCCGACGGCAAGCGGAGCGACGTGCGCTCGAGGCTGAATGGATGCTCGAGGACGAGGCTGAGGTGCAGGCAGAGGCCGGCGACGTCGATCCTGTCCTCGCGGTCGAGGACGCGCTGCACGGCTTTGAAGCGGACGAGATCCTGCTGGTCGGAAGACCCGCCGACGACGGCGTTCTCGAAGCCGCCCTGCGGCGTACTGGACTACCCGTGCGCTGGCTCGGGCAGCCGCCTCCACCAGTCCGACATCCGGAGCTCCGCGAAGCGATCCGCGCGATCCTGGCCGGACGCAGCCGCGCGACGCCTTTTGCCTACTTCGTAGCTGTCAACCTCGCGTTGCTCGCGCTCGGTGCTGCGATCACCGCGCTCGTGCTGCTCGTGCTCTGGCTCCGTTAAGAGAGAGGCGCGTGCGGGCGAAGAGAGAGCGGCGCTGAGCGAGGAACCTGGCGACGACTCGTGACCGCGCCGGAGGCGGCCGCGGCGGGCGGCAGCCCGTGCTCGTCGCTCCGGATAGCTTCAAGGGAACGTTCTCTGCCGCCGACGTCGCGGCGGCACTCGCGGCAGGTATTCGGGACACCGGGCGCGAGGCGGTCGAGCTTCCGCTCGCGGACGGCGGCGAGGGGACGATAGAGGTGCTGGCGGCCGCGCTCGGCGCCGAGATTCGAGCGGAGCGCGTGCACGACCCGCTGGGCCGGCCGATCACGGCGTCGTTCGCGCTCCTCGGGAGCGGCGAGGCGGCGATCGTCGAGATGGCGCAGGCAAGCGGGCTCGCACGCGTCGCTCCGGACGAGCGCGACGCGTGGGCGGCGTCGACCTACGGCACGGGCGAGCTGATCGCGGCCGCCGCTCGAGCAGGCGCCCGCAAGGTGATCGTCAGCGTCGGCGGCAGTGCGACGACGGACGGCGGCGCAGGCGCGCTCGCGGCGCTCGACGAGGCGGGCATCGACGTGGAGCTCGAGCTCCTTTGCGACGTGCGGACGAGTTGGGAGCTTGCGCCGAGCACATACGGGCCGCAGAAGGGCGCCGATCCCGAGACGGTGCGCCGGCTCGAGCGCCGGCTCGACGAGCTCGCTGCCCGCGCGCCCCGCGATCCGCGCGGGGTGCCGATGACCGGCGCGGCCGGCGGCTTGTCGGGCGGTCTCTGGGCGTTTCGTGGCGCGAGGCTCGTTGCGGGGGCGGCGTCGGTCCTCGACCTGCTCGACTTCGACGAACGCGCCTCGGGCGCCGCCGTCGTCGTCACGGGCGAGGGGCGGCTCGACGACCAGACGCTCGAGGGGAAAGTGGTCGCAGAGGTCGCGGCGCGCTGCCGGAGCCTCGGCCGCCCGTGCTATGCGGTCGTCGGGGAATCGGCGCTCCGGCGCGAAGGCGTCGACCGGCTCGGCCTCAGCGGCGTCCGCGAGGCGACGACGCTGCCCGAGCTGCGCGAGGCGGGCGCTCGGCTCGCTCGCGCGGCCGTCTCGCCTCGCTGAGGGCGAGGTCGATCACCTCGGCGAGATGCAGCGGTTCGCGGCCGGTCCCGTGGGCGATCTGTTCGCGGCAGCTGAAGCCGTCGGCGACGATCAGCGTGTCCAGATCCGCCCTCCGCACCGCCGGCAGCAGCACGCGCTCGCCCACCTTCATCGAGACGTCGTAGTGCTCGCCGGCGTGGTAGCCGAAGGAGCCGGCCATCCCGCAGCAGCCGGAGTCGACGACGTCGAAGTCGAGGCCGAGCTTCGCCAGCACCGCCTGCTCGTCGTCGAGCTTCATCAGCGCCTTGTGGTGGCAGTGCCCGTGCACGAGCGCCTTCCGGGAAAGCTTCGGCGGCTGCCAGCCGTCGACCTCCCGCTCGAGAAACTCGCTCAGCAGGAACGCTTGCCTGCTGAGCCGCTTGGCGTCCTCGTCATGGGGAAGGAGGTTCGGCAGCTCGTCACGGAAGACGGCGAGACAGCTGGGCTCGAGGCCGACGACCGGCACGCCATCGGCGATCGCGGGTCCGAGCTCCTCGAGGATCTGGCGCAGCCAGCGCTTCGCCAGCCGCAGCATGCCGAAGTCGTAGAGCGGACGGCCGCAGCAGAGCGGGCGCTGCGGCACCTCGACCCGCAGCCCCGCCGACTCGAGCACGTTCACGGCGGCCCGGCCGACCTGCGGATCGAAGTAGTTGCTGAACGTGTCGGGCCAGAGGATCACGCGCCGGTCGCCCCTGCCGGCAGCGCCGCGGCGACCGAACCACGCTTTGAACGTCTCGTCGGCGAACCGCGGCAGCTCGCGCTCGGGCGCGATCTCGGCTGCCCGTTTGAGCAGCCTGCCAGCAGGGGCGGCGCGCGTGAGCGCGTTCGCCAACCGCGGCGCCCGCTCCGCGAGGCGCGCCCACCAGGGCAGGAGCCCGAGGGCGTACGCGACGCGCGGCCGGAGCCGGCGCGCGTAGTAGTGGGCGAGGAACTCGGCCTTGTAGGTCGCGACGTCCACCTGGACGGGGCACTCGCCCTTGCAGCCCTTGCACGCGAGGCACAGGTCGAGCGCCTCCTTGACCGCCTCGTCGCGCCAGCCCGTGCGACCGATCACCTCCCCGCGTAGGAATTCGAAGAGCAGGTGCGCGCGCCCGCGTGTCGTGTGCTTCTCCTCGAGCGTCGCCATGTAGCTCGGGCACATCGTCCCGGTGTCGTGCTTGCGGCAGAGCCCGACGCCGAAGCAGCGTTCGGCCGCGGCCGCGAAGCTGAAGCCGTCGTCGGGAAAGCTGAAGTACGTCCGGACCTGCTTCGGCCGGTAGCCGGGGCCGAGCCGCAGGTTCGCGTCGGGCTCGTACGCGTCGATCTTCTTGCCCGGGTTCAGCTTCCAGTCGGGATCCCAGGCGCGCTTGAAGTCGCGGAAGGCGTCGACGAGCTCCGGCCCGTACATCTTCTCGAGCGCCCAGCCGTGCGCTTGGCCGTCACCGTGCTCGCCCGAGAGCGAGCCGCCGTAGGAGAGGACGAGGTCGGTCGCCTCTTCGTGAAAGCGGCGGAAGCCCGCGATCCCCTCCGCCGTCTTGAGGTCGAAGCCGATCCGGGTGTGCGCGCAGCCCTGGCCGTAGTGACCGAAGAAGACGCAGTGGAGGCCGTGCTTGTCGAGCAGCTTCTTGAAGTCGCGCAGGTAGGCGCCCAGCTTCTCGGGCGCGACCGAGGAGTCCTCGAACGTCGGCCAGGTCTCGAGCTTGCGCGGAATCCGGCTCGCCCCGATCGACGATTCGCGCACGAGCCAGACGAGCTTCTGCTCGGCCGCGTCCTCGACGAGCTTCGTGACCGGCCCGTCCTTGCCGAGCTGCCGCTCGAGCGCGTGCGCCTTCTCGGCCGCCTCCTCTGCGGAGTCGGCGCCGAACTCGACCAGAAGCCACGCGCCGCCGTCCGGATAGAGCTCGACCGCGGCCGGGTGCATCCCCTGCCGCCTCATGTTGTCGGTGACGGTGTGGTCGACGCACTCGATCCCGATCGGCCGGTGCTCGCGGATCTCCACGATGTGGTCGGCGGCCACGTACTGGTCGGGATAGCCGAGCACGAGCAGCACCCGGTGCGCCGGGTTGTCGACGAGCCGCAGTGTCGCCTCGAGCGTGATCGCGCACGTCGACTCGGTGCCGGCGAGCGTGCGGGCGACGTGGAACCTGCGCTCCGGCAGCAGCTCGTCGAGGTTGTAGCCGGACACGCGGCGCGGGATCTTCGGATAGCGCTCGCGGACGAGGTCGCCGTAGCGATCGCGAATCGCGCGCAGCTTCGAGACCAAGTCCAGCGGCAGGCCGTCCTCGCCCTGGCCGACTCGCAGCCGCTCTCCCCGATAGGTGACGACGTCGAGCGCGTCGACGTTGTCGGACATCCGCGGCCCGGGCCCGTAGAACTGGGCCATGATCGAGCGGACGCCGCAGGAGTTGTTGCCGAGCATCCCTCCGACGGTCGCGTACTGGTGCGTCGCCGGATCGGGGCCCCAGGTCAGGCCGTGCTCCTCGGCTGTGAGCTTGAGGTCGTCGCAGACGACGCCCGGCTGCACGCGCGCCAGCTTCCGCTCCGCGTCGATCTCGAGAATGCGGTTCAGGTACTTCGAGCAGTCGACGACGACGGCCTCGTTCGTGCACTGGCCGACGAGGCTGGTGCCGCCGCCGCGGCCGACGATCGGCGCGCCGTGATCGCGGCAGATCTCGACCGTCCGCACGACGTCGTCGACCGTCCGCGGGACGACGACGCCGATCGGCACCTGCCGGTAGATCGAGAGGTCGGTCGCATAGAGGGCGCGGCCGCCGGCGTCGAACCGCACCTCGCCTTCGATCGCGGCAGCGAGGTCGCGCTGCAGCGACGGTCGCCCGTTACTCGTTTTCGCCGCCACTCCCTCCACCGCCGGGAAGGACGTCCTTGACGCGGTCCTTCAGGCGTTCGGTGACGCCGTAGGCGCTGGCAGCGAACGTACGCTCGTCGAGCATGTCGCGGCCGATCGTGAGCGCGATCCGCTGCCGCGAAGGCTCGC
>DASQWB010000180.1:0-18237 GCA_035640455.1 Gaiellaceae bacterium
GACGAGCAGCAACGACAGCGAGACGACGAACGTCGCCGAGTCGGCGAAGAACGCCGTTCCGGCGCCGAACACGCCCGTGACGAAGCCGCCTAGAGCAGGGCCGACCAGGCGGACCGCCAAGGCACTTGCAAGGCGCATGAGCCCGTTGGCCTGAGCGCGCCGCTCGGGTGGGACGACCAGCGGTAGAAGAGAGGCCGAAGCCGGCTGGAAGAGCGCGATGCCGACGGCGTAGACGGCGACGAGGCCGACGATGACCGCTAGGCTCAACCAGTCGAGCAGCGCGAGCGCCCCGAGGACGCCGATCGCCACGGCCCTCAGCCCGTCGGCGATCACCATCAGCCGGCGACGTGCGAAACGGTCCGAGAGCGCGCCGCTAAAGAGGAGGAGGACGATCTGAGGCAGGGTGGTGGCGATCCCGACGATCGAGAGCGCCGTCGGCACGTTCGAGACGGCGTACGTCTGCCAGGCAATGGCGACGAGGTAAAGGCCGTCGCCGAGGCGCGAGATGGCCGTCGCCGCCCAGATTAGCGCAAAGTCCCGTATCGCCAGCGGCGCGAGGAAGCGCGGGCGACTCCATCGCGCCGGTGGCGTCTCGAGCGATGGATCGAGCACCGTCCGATCCTAAGGGCGGGACCGGCCCTGCTCGCTTCGTCTGACATACCGCACGAGCTGCGCAGACAAGCTCGCCTGTACCCCCACGGACGGGCTGCCGACGCTGACCAGCGTGTCGCCGTCGTGCGTCGCGAGCGCACCCGCATCGGCCTTCGCCGGAAACGGCGTCGCGAACGCATGCGCTCCGAGAAACGTCGTGACCAGAACCGCCGCCGCAAGGATCGTGCTCGCCCGCGAGCGCAGCTTGTCGAGTGCCGACGCCTGCTGCGTCACCATCCTGACGCCTTCGGCATAGCGCACCTCGAAGACGCTGCCGGCTACGGGTCGGGACCACTAGTCGATCGATCAGACCCGGTCAATCCTGCAAACCGGCCAAGGCCGCAAGGGCGTCGGCTCTCTCGTGCCGGTCCCAGGACGCGCGGGCCGTGCCCGCGCGTCCGTCTGAACCGACCGCGCAGGAGGCGTGGCTAAACCGTCGCGGTCTCCTCCGGCGTCGGCTTGCCCTCGCGGAGCCGCTTGATCATGTCGGAAACGTCGGCGAGCTCCTGCTCCAGGTCGCGCTGGTAGCGCTCGAGGCGGTCGAGCCACTCCTCGCGGTTGCCGAACCGCCTGAAGCCGCGCCGGCCCCGGTGTCTATGGCCGTGGCACATGGTCACCTCCCTTCTCGTAGCGATCGAGGAACGACGAAATGAGCCCTTGATTCGTGCGAAGGGCCTCGGCCCATGTGGCGAGCAGGCCGCGACCCTCCTCGGTGAGCTCGTAGATCCGCTTGCTGGGCCCCGGCGCGTCGTCGCGCCACTCGGAGGTGACGATCCCGTCGTCCTCGAGCGCGCGGAGCACGCGGTAGAGGTTGCCCATGTCGATTCGCCGCTCGCCCGTCAGCTCGGGGAGCTGCTCGAGCAGCTCGTATCCATGCGCGGGCCGCTCGGCCAAGAGGAGGAGGAGCGCCGGCTCGCCGAAGCGCTCGACGCGGGCGCGCACCGCCCACTCACCGGGCCGGACGCGCCTGCGCGCACGCGCCCCGCGAAACCCGCGGCCCCTCATCGCCAACCTACATGTAAATCACACATGTTTGGGGACGATAGCACGAGGCCGGCACTGCTTGCCGGCTGTCGGAGCTTGGCTATAGTCGCCCGATGCGCATCACGCGCAACGCTGTGGCGCGCTCGTGCGCGATCTGCGAGCGGACGCTGCTGATGGGGGAGCGGGCGATGCGGTTCTCGCCAGACGGGGACGGCGAGTTCGTCGACGTCTGCCCGCTCTGCCAGGAGATCGCGCTCGACCACGCGTGGGTGAAGGAGGGCAGCCCGACCGCGCCGACGATGCCGTTCGCGCGCCGCCGGCGCCGCGGCCTCGGCGCGCTCTTCGAGCGGGCGCCGGCCGAGAAGCCGGTCGTCAGCGAGCCGATCCTGCGGCGCCTGTCGGAGACCGAGCTCGAGGTCGTCGAGGCGGCGGACCTCTTCAATTCGAGCCCGTTCCGCCGCACGGTGGGGGGGATCGCGAAGAGCCTCGGCGAGCCGCGGGCGAGCATCCTGCCGCTCTCGGGCGTGAACCGCGAGCTCGTGATCACGATCGCCTGGGACATCTCGTGGTACCAGTACCGGGTCAGCTTCGACTCGGCCCAACCGATCAGGCTGGCCGAGCGGGGTCTCGAGCTCGACGAGCTGGAGAGCTCCTTCACCGCATGGAACTCCCGCGTCACTCCCGACGGCCGCATCGTGCCGTCGATCGAGCGCTACTAGCGCTCCGCATCGCCGCGTTCGCCGCCGTCCTCGCTGCCGGCTCCCTCGTCCTGCCGCTGGCCGCGGGCGGTCACGCCGACCGGATCGTCGTCCTCCACGTCGTCGTCCGCGGCGACGGCGCAGTCGTGGCGGGAAAGCTGACGTGTCGGTCGCGCTGCGCATGGCGCTTCCCGCGCGGTAGCAGGTGGCGCTTCCAGGCGCAGCCGGGGATGGGGCACCGGTTCGTTCGCTGGCGAGGCCTGTGCGCCACGCGCCGCTTGGGCTGCGCCATCAGGTTCAGGAGGCGTGGCGCGTTGGTCGCGGCCTTTGCGCCGATCACGAGCCTCACGTCGTGGTCGCCGCACGTGACCTGCACGCCGGTGCGGACGACGATCCCCGAGATCCTCGGGACCGCGGAGAATCCGAACCATGGGGCGACCGAGGCCGGTGGACGTTTTCAACCCCACCTCCGGGGCGGCGCGCAGCAGCACCTGCTGAACCCGCCCTGCGACGTCGGAGCCACGCCCGCCTTCGTCGAGGTGGACGACGTCGTGGTCTCGACGATGCACGGCCGAGGTGCCGATGGCGACGACTCGGCGAACCTCACGCAGGCCGACCGGCCGGACATCGCGAACCCGTACATGAAGACGCTGCACGCGGAGATCGACAACACGTGGATCTCCGCCGCGGTCGCGCCGCCGTTCTTCCCGCCGCTCGGGACGCGCATCGACGTCCAGGGCTTCGTGTTCTGGGACCCGGCCCACGTCAACGACGAATGGCACCAGTACTCCGGCTGGGAGCTCCATCCGGTGGCCGCCTGGCGCGCAGCGGTGCGCTAACGCCGGAGATCTTCGGCGTCGTCCTGCGGGTCGTAGTCGATCTCGATGGCCGCGTCCGCGATGTCCCAGAAGCGCCACGTGTTGCGCGAGACGCCGTAATAGACGCGGAAGCCGAGCTCGACCGGCGCCTCGAGCGCGCACTCGACGAGCCGAAGCAGATCGGCGTGCGTCAGGAGCGTCGCGAAGTGACGAGGCTGGAGCGGCCGGTCTTCCGCATTCACCGTGCCGATGCGCAGGCAGATGGCCGACAGCCCCGAGGTCTCGGAGTACCAGCGCGCAGCCGCCTCGCCGAGCACCTTCCCCAGCGCGTACGCGCCGTCGGGGCGAACCGGGAAGCGCGCGCCGATCAGCGGGATCGAGCCGGGATCGAGGCCCGCGTAGTCGCCGGCGACGATCGCGCTGTACGGCGCGTGGCGCTCGTACAGCCCCGTCACGTGGTTCGAGCTCGCGAAGACGTAGCGGCGGACCCCTGCGCGGCGGGCGGCCTCGAGCGCGTTCATCGTCGCCGGGAGGTTGTTCCTCCAGACGTGCTTCCAGTCCGTCGTATGGTCGGGGAGGCCGGCGAGGTCGACGACCGCGTCGGCGCCTTCGAAGATCGATCCGAGAAACCGCGACCGGGCCAGGTTCCGGCGGCGGACGTTCGCGGGCCGGCGGAGCGCGCGGTCGACACCGACCAGCTCGTAGCGGCCCTCGAGGCCACGCATGAGCACCGTCCCGAGCAGACCGGCGGCGCCGGTGATCAGGATCTTCTGCGGCGTCTGCGAACCTCGCGCGACCACTCGAGGTGCGTGGACATCGGCTCCCCGGGATGGGTGATCCCGCGGCCGGTGCGCGCCAGCTTCTCGCGCCACGACTCGCCGCCGGCCGGCAGGAGGGTCATGCGGACCGCCGTCCGCAGGTCGGCGACGGCCGCGCGCGGCGGCAGCTCCCAGAAGACGTGGAGCCACCGCATCAGGTGGCTGTCGAGCACGGTGCGCTCGCGCATCGACCGCAGATGCCGCGCCCAGATCCGGAGCGGGACGGTGGTCGGGCCGCCCTCGAGCAGCGCCCGGATCGCGCCCCGAGTCGTCCGCCAGATCTTCGGGATGCCCCAGGCCTCCGCGGCTTGAGCGAGCTCCGCGTCCGAGCAGCCGGCGGACACCGCCGCGATGTCGACGAGGTCCCGGAGCGTCTGCAGCGGGTCGTGGCTCCAGGCATGGGCGGCGAGGATCAGCGCGTGGTGCACCGGAACGGGTGTCGAGATCCCCTCGACGCCGACGCCCGCGGGGACGGCTCGCTCGAGGATCTCCTGGAGCGGCGGCGGCGTCGTGCCGGGCGGCCAGAGCGGAGCCGTGTGGAGCTCGACCTTGAGCCCGACGGTCGGCGCCTTCAGCGGCCGCAGGTGGTGGTGGTCGACAAACGGCTCCGGATCGTCCACCTCGACGTAGCCGTTCGCGAGGAGCGCCCTTTGCGCGGCGGGGGCATCGGCGGCGAACAGGTCGACGTCGCCGAACGTGCGTGCCGAGCCGGGATAGAGCCGCGCGACCTCGGGGCCCTTGACGAGCACGAGGGCGCCGTCGCAGACCCTTCTGATGTGCTCGAGCAGCGGTCGCGCCATGATCACAGCGACCGCCGCTCCGCGCTCGTCCGCCGCCAGCGGCGGGGGCACCGGCCGCCCATCGCTTCGCCGCAACCGCGCGGCCAGCGCCCCGAGCTTGTGGGCGCGGATGCCCGCGACCTCCGCGCCGTCGAGCAGGTCGTCGACGGCCTGCCACAGCGCCGCGCCCTCCGTCACTTCGCTTCGACCGTCGGCCGTCGCCGCGTCGCGGCTCGCCTGACCACCTCGAGCGGCACCTCGCCGCGCCGCTTCAGCCCGAGCTCGTCCCGCAGGAAGGTCGGAAGCCTGACGAGCGCGACCGGCAGAGGTCGGTCCGACGTCACGTGGAGGAAGCGCGTCGCAGTGCTAGGCCATCGGCTGCGCCCGGCCTTCTTGTGCGCGAGGCGCTCGCGCGGGCGAGGCGGAATCGCCTCGAGCTCTCGGATCGCTTCGTCTGGGATGGACGCCTCGAGCTCGCGGCGGAGATAGACGAGTGCGTCGCGGAGGCGGAGCATGGCGCGGAGCCGAAGCGCATGGCGGACGAGCCGCTCCCAGTCGATCGCGGCGCGGCTCGCGAGGACGGCGAGCGCGTCGGCGAGCCAGAGGACGTTCGGGAGCACGGACGCGCGGGCGCCCGTGAGACAGAGCCGAACCAGCTCGTCGCTCGGCGCGAGGGCGCGGGCGCGGGTCTCGCCGAGCGAGATCTCGATCATCTCGTCCCACAGGTCCTCGAGCTCGAGGCCGCGCTCGGGAACCGAGAACTCCCGCGCGAGCCGCTCGTGGAGCGTGCACGTGCGGCCGTCTGCGGCGACGAAGCGCGCGACGGCGCCGCGGGCCCTCGCGAAGCCGAGCTCGGCGAGCGCGCCAGCGCCGGCGGCCGCGAGGCCCGGACGGACGAGCACCTCCAGCCCGTCGACCGGGCGCAGCCCGAAGTCGCGGCCGTAGTAGTGCGCCGGGAGCTCCCAGCCGCCCGCGACCACGGGCTCCGCGCCGGCCTCCTCGAGGGCGCGCAGCGCCGGGGTAAGCGCGTCGAGCTCCAGCTGGTTCATGGCCCAGGTGCGCCGGCGGATCCCGGCAAGCCTCGGCACGTACGGATCCTCGACTCCGAGGGCGGCGAGCTGCCGGTGCACGGGCGGCAGCAGGGGGAACGAGCCCAGCTCGAGCCGGTCGAGGTCGAGCCGCGGCCGGAGGCTGCGCCAGGCCTCCGCGCTCGCCTCGCCGCCGGCGAACGCGGTCCGCAGGAGCAGCTTCTGCCGCTCGCTGGGCCAGAACGAGCCCTCGAGCCCGGGCTCGTTCACGCCTCGGCGCGGCGGCGGTCGAGCGCGGCCTTCAGCACGTGCAGGTACTGGGGCTTCGACTCGCGCTGCCGGATGCCGTTGTTCTCGGCGTGGAGGCGCCGCTCGAGCACCACGATCGGCGGCACCGCGCTGCGGAGCCCGAGCTCGTTGGCGCGGGCGTACCAGTCGACGCCGATGCCGACCTTGAGCTCGGTGGAGAAGAGGCCGACCCGCAGGAACGACTCCCGCTTCACGAGCATGAGGTTCGGCGTCGGCCACGGGACGTCGTGCTCGGGTGCCCGGAGGAGCGCGCGCGCGGCCTCGTCGAGGTCGGGGCTCAGGAATTCGGTGACGTGGCCGTAGACGATGTCGAGCTCCGGTTGCGCCTCGAAGACGGCGAGCTGGCTCCGCAGCTTGTCGGGCGGGAAGCGGTCGTCCGCGTCGAGGAAGGCGAGGTAGTCGCCGCGGGCCTCGGGGATCGCGCGGTTGCGGGCGGCGGCCATGCCGCCGTTCTCCTGACGGATGCAGCGGACCGGGTCGCCGTACGACTCCGCGATCCGGCCGGTTGCGTCGGTCGACCCGTCGTCGACGACGATCAGCTCGAGCCTCGGGTGCGTCTGCGCCAGGACGCTCTCGATCGCCTCGCCCAGATAGCGCCCGGCGTTGTAGGCGCCGATGATCGTCGTGATCAGCGGAAGGCTCATTGCTCGAGGAGCCGCAGGAGCTCCGCCGGGATCGTCTCCACGTCCGTTCCCAGCTCGAGGACGTACGTCGGCACCCGGCGGACGAGCTGCGCCATCTGCGCCAGCGCCTCGCGCGCGGGCGGGTGGAGCTGGAAGATCGTGCTCGGCGCGAGCGCGGCTAGCGCCGCCGCCTGCGTGCCGGGGATCGCGCGCGCGGCGCGGCGGTCGGTCACGCGCGGAAGGACGATCGCGCGCAGCGGGAAGCCGGCGGTCGCGCTCTCCACGTAGAAGACCGCCTTCTCGTCGGCGGGGTTGCCGTCGGCGAGCAGCGCCTCGAGGTGGGGCAGGCGAGACAAGTCCTCGGGGTGCACCTTGCCGGAGCAGTAGAGGCTGTGGACGGCCGGTGCGGGCCCCGAGCCGACGGCCACGTAGTCGTCGCCCGCGTAGCGAAGCCGCTCGTCGAGGAGGCTCGCAAGCGCGGTCGTCGACTTGCCCGAGCCGCCCGGGCCGACGAGGAGGACGCCTCCCTCCGCCGTCCCGACCGCGCCTCCGTGCACGTGCCGGAAGCCCTCGGCGTCGAGCCACCAGCTGAGCAGGTGCCGGAACGGTGCCGTGTAGTCCCAGTACGGGAGCGCTGTCGCGTCCGGCATCCAGAACCAGCCGCGGTCGGCCTCGGTCGTGAGCACGCTGAAGACGTCGGATGCCGGCTGGTGGAGTGCGCGCGAGCCGTCGCTCTCCGAGTAGTAGGAGGGTCCAGTGCCGGCCGCTCCGGCGTCCGCCTCGGCGCTGCGAGGCGGCGCGGCGGCCGGTCGCTCGGAGTCCCAGACGTGGAGCGTGAGCGCGGGCGGCTCGGTCTCCTGTGCCTCGAGGTGCGCGAAGGCGGGACGGAGCGCCTTGGCCGCCGCCTGGCCGGCGAAGCGGATGCAGACCGGCCTCGCCGCGATCCTGAGGCGAAGGTCGACGGCGCCGCCGGCTCCGCGGGCGGCTCGCTCGAAGTCGGCGTGCAGGCCGGCGAGCGTCGGGGCCGGCCCCGCGGGAGCCGTAGCCGCTCGGCTCACCCGCTCGCCTCGTCCGACGGCGCCGGGTGAGGCCAGCCCTGCGCACTGACCTCGTGCACCGGGTCGAGCAGGATCAGATCCTGCATGTCGGTGTGCTTCTCGAGCGATGGGGCCTCGAACGGCTGTCGAGTGCCGTGGAGCTCGAAGACGGGCTGTCCCGCCGTCGGAGCGCCGTCGACCTGCTCCGCGCGGATCAGACCCTCGCGCTCGAGCTCGCCCACCAGCTTTCGCACGGCTTCGCGCATCTCGTCGGGCGAGCCGTCGTACCGAAGCTCGAGCGCGCCCTCGATCTCGTCGAGGCCCGCGCCTCGGTCGATCGCCTCCCAGATCGCCGCGCCGGTCTCGCGCAGGCTGTAGTAGGTCCCCGTCTTGAGGTCGATGAGGATGACCTCGCCCTCGATCGTCTCGTGGATCACGTTCGGGCTGTTCACCCGAAAGCACGTCGTCATTCGCCGCTCCTCCGCTCCCCAGGGGAATACCCCCGACACTCTTCCCTCCAACCAGTATGCCTTTCCAGCAACAATCTGTCTCCCCCCAAACGAGCCACTCAACGGCCCCGGCGGCGGACGAGAGCCCAGATCTCGGTGACGAGGTCGGACTCGCGCCAGAGGAGAAGCGCGACGTAGAAAACCGCTCCCGCGGCGACGACGACCGCGAGCCGGAACCCCGCAGCGACTCCCGCGTGCACGAGCGCGAGGCGCGCCCCGTACGCGAGCGCGCCCATCGCCGCCGAGACCTCGAGGACGGGGCGGACGCTGCTCGCGAACGCGAGCACCGGGGTCTGCGCCGCGCGAGCGACGATCGTCGTGAAGACGGGGAGGACGGTCGTCCTCGCGGCCGCGAACCCGGCCGCGACGCCGACGACGCCCCAGTGCAGGCCGATCGCGAACGCCGAGACGGTGAGCGTCGCCGAGAAGATCATGAACGCGAGCAGCGCGCCGGCGCGGTCGAGGGCCTGGAGCATGCTGTGGTTCAGGGACTGCAGGCTCTGCGAGAGCCCGGCGATGCAGAGGAGCTGCAGGACCGGGATCGCCTGGTGCCAGCGGTGGCCGAGGACGACGGGCACGAAGTCGGGCGCGACGACCGCGAGGCCGACGAAGGCCGGGACGGAGATCGCGGCGACGATCCGGTTGCCGCGGAGCCACGCGGCGCCCGCTCGCTGCGGGTCGGCCGAGATGAGGGCGAACGCGGGGAAGAGCACCTGCTGGATCGGCGCGGCGAGACGCGCGAGCGGCGCGAACATGACGTTGTAGGCGACGGCGTATACCCCGAGCGGCGCCGCGCCGAGGAAGCGCGCGATCAGGAAGTTGTCGGCGTTCAGGTTCACGTAGCCGAGCACGCGCGCGCCCGATGTCTTGCCGGCGAAGGAGCCGAGCCGGCGCAGGCTCTCCTTCGAGTAGGTCAGCCGCGGGCGCCAGGCGGAGAAGCGCCAGACGAGCACGAGCGAGACCGCTTCGGCCGCGATCGCCTGGACGACGAGCGCCCAGGCGCCGAGGCCGCCGAGGGCGAGCGCGACGCCGATGCCGCCGCCGATCACGGTCCCGGCCATCTCGCGCAGCTGGAGGCTCCGGAACCGCATCTCCCGCGTCAGCAGCGCGATCTGGGTGGACGAGAAGGACGTGATGACGAAGAGAATCGAGGTGACGGCGAAGAGGTGCGTCACCGCGGGGGCGGAGAAGAAGTCGGCGACGAGCGGCGCCGCCGCGACGCCGCCGCCCGCGCAGGCTGCGCCCGCGGCGAGCGTCGACCAGAAGGCGGTCGAGCGGTCATGCTCGGTGATCGTCCGCCGCGCGATCAAGGCCTGTCCGAACGAGAGGTCGGTGAAGACCGAGGCGACGCCGACGAACAGGAGCGCCATCGACGCGAGCCCGTAGTCGCGGGGCACGAGCAGCCGCGCGAGCGCAATCCCGACGACGATCCGCGTCGTCTGGGAGACGACCTGGGTCGCGACCTTCCAGCCGATGCCGCTCACGACCTGCTGGCGCAGGGTCGTCGGCGCCGCTGGCGGCGTCTCGGCGGTGCTGTCCTCGTTCACGCGGTGTACAAACTGAGCCTATGGAAGCCGCTGCGGCCGATCGCGTCGAAGGGCTTGCGGCGAGCTTCGCGTCGGCGAGCGACGCGGCCGGCGGCGTCACGGCCGACGACTACGTCGTCGGCGGCTCACGCGTGTCGCTTCGCTTCGCAAGCGGTGCGCTTCGCGAGCGGCTGACGCCCGCCTTCGCGCATCTCGCAGCTCCGCCGGGCACTCCCGAGCTCACCGTCCACCTCTGGGACTCCGTGTCCACGGGCGCCGAGCCGCCGCCGCGTCCGCGCGTTCGCCGCGACGAGCCGGCCGGCGCGCTCTACCACTTCCAGGATCCGCCGCTTCGCGGCGCCTACCAGCCCGGCCTGGAGACGTTCAGCGTCCTCGACTCGCAGGCCGGCGTCGCCTGGTACTGGGTCGTGGACGCCCTGGCGCAGCCGTCGGGGGACCAGGCGTGCCCGATCCGGCAGATCCTCTTCTGGTGGCTCGGCTCGCGCGGGTACCTGCAGGTGCACGGCGCCGCGGTCGGGACGCCGGGCGGCGGAGTGCTCGTCGTCGGGCAGGCCGGCTCGGGCAAGTCGACGGTCGCGCTCGCGTGCCTCGGCTCCGAGCTCCTCTACGCGGGCGACGACTACGTGGCGGTGGCGCTCGAGCCGTCGCCACGCATCGCCAGCCTCTACAACTCCGGCAAGCTCGACCCTGCGCACGTCCACGGCCTCCTGCCGCACCTGCTGCCGCTGCTCGCGAACGCGGACCGCGTCGACGAGGAGAAGGCGATCATCTACGTGGAGCAGCACTTCCCGGAGCAGACGACGGCGGGGTTTCCGCTGGCGGCAGTGCTCGTTCCGACGGTGCGGGCGGAGCGGCGCGAGCCCGAGATCGTCCCCGCGTCGCGCGCGACCGCCTTTGCCGCGCTCGGGCCGAGCACGATGTTCCAGCTCCACACCGCAGGCGCCGGCGAGCTTGCGACGCTCTCGAGCCTCGTCGCGCGCGTTCCCTGCTATACGCTCGAGCTCGGCAGCGACCTGAGCGCGATACCCGGCAAGATCTCGGAGCTTCTGTGAGCGGCGTCGCTTGCGATGCCGCTTTCAGGCCGTGCCGGCTTTGCCGGCGCGGCCGTCTGCGCCGCTGGCCTGGTGCGCCTGATCGCGAGGTGGACGCGTGAGCGATCCCCGCGTCACCGTGATCGTCGCCGCCTTCAACGGCGAGCGGTTCCTGCGGGAGACCCTCGAGAGCGCTTTCGCCCAAGACTTCGACTCGTTCGAGGTCGTCTTCGTCGACGACGGCTCCGAGGACCGAACCGGCGAGATCGCGCAGTCGTTTTCCGTGCGCTATGTGCGCCAGGAGAACCAGGGGCTGCCGGCCGCGCGAAACGCCGGGCTCGCCCTCGCGCGCGGCGACCTCGTCGCGTTCCTGGACGACGACGACCTCCTGCCGCCGACGAAGCTCAGCACTCAGGTCCGCTACCTCGACGACCATCCGGAGATCGGATGCGTGCTCGGCCGGCAGGAGTGGATCGTCGAGGACGGCGTCGAGCCGCCGCCGCTGGCGCGCGACCCGATCTTCGGCGAGCTCGGCGGCATCCAGCTCGTGACGGCGATGATCCGGCGGCAGGTGCTCGAGGAGCTGGGCGGGTTCGACCCGACCTACCGCTATGCCGAGGACCGCGACCTCTTCATCAGGATGCGTGAGGACGGCGTCGGGATCGCCGTCCTGCCGGAAGTCGTCCTGCACAAGCGGCTGCACGGGTCGAACATGACGATGAACGCGCCGACGACGCACCCGATGCTCCGCTCGCTGCGGGAGAAGCTCGAGCGCGAGCGCTACCCGAACCAGTAGTAGCGGTCGCCGCGGGCCTCCATACAATCCGATACAGGATGATTTACTGCGTGATCCCGCGCGAGCTCGAGGCCGAGCTCTACGAGAAGATGGTCGAGTACTACAAGGACAACCCGAACGTCACGGTGATCGTCGACCGGCGCGAGGGGCGCGACCGTCGGCGCGGGAAGGACGCAGGCGGCACGTCCAACCGGACGATCCGTGACCGCCGCCGCTCTCATCCGGGCAGGTTCCCGGACACGGGCCCGCCCGACGCTGCCTAGGAAGTAGGCGGGAAAAGCCGCCACTCGGCGGTCGCGGGGCAGACGAGGACGCGGCCGGCGAGGCTCTCGTCTCTGACGAGTTCGAGGATCGCGTCCGCCACGCGTTCGGCCGAGACGAGCGGCGGCGCGGCAGCGCGCTCCTCCGGGGTCGCCCGCTCGAGGCCCTGCCGGACCGCAGGCGTGTCGACCCAGTCGGGGCAGATGCAGTTCACGCGCACCCCTTCTTCGGCGAGCGAGGCGAGCGCCGCGGTGAGGCGCACGACACCGGCCTTCGCCGCCGCGTACTCCGGCGCTCCGTGCGGGCCGTAGCCGACGCCGGCGACCGACGAGACGTTGACGATCGCGCCGCCGCGGCCGCGCATCGTCTCGAGCGCGAGCTGGATCCCGAGCATCGTCGCGCGCAGGTTCACGTCGAGGACGGCGCTCCAGCGCTCCGGCGGCGCGTCGGGGAAGAACGGGCTCGAGACGCCGCCGGCGTTGTTCACGAGCACGTCGAGCGGCCCGGCGGCCGCGAACGCCGCGCGCAGCTCGTCGTTGTCGGTCACGTCCGCTCGAGTGGCCGTCCCTCCGCCGGCGAGCCGCACCGTCTCCTCGGCGGCCGCCTCCTCGAGATCGACGGCCACGACCGACGCGCCTTCACGGGCCAGCGCGAGCGCGACCGCGCGCCCGATCCCGGCGCCTGCGCCGGTCACGAGCGCAACGCGTCCACCCAGCTCCACCCCTGAACCCTAGAATCGCGGCATGGCGACGACAGAGACGAAGACGTTCAAGAACTTCATCGGCGGCGAGTGGGTCGAGGCCGCGAGCGGTGAGACCTTCGAGAGCAAGAGCCCGGCGACGGGCGAGATTATCGGCGTGTTCCCGAAGTCCGGGCCGGAGGACGCCGACCGCGCGGTCGCGGCGGCGAAGGAGGCCTACGAGGAGTGGCGGCTCGTGCCGGCGCCGAAGCGCGGCGAGATCCTGTTCCGCTTCGCACGGCTCCTCGAGGAGGCGAAGGACGACCTCACCGACCTCATGACCCGGGAGATGGGCAAGGTCAAGGCCGAGGCCGGGGGCGACGTCCAGGAAGCGATCGACATGAGCTACTACATGGCCGGCGAGGGAAGGCGCCTCTTCGGCCAGACGACGCCGTCCGAGCTCAGGGACAAGTTCAACATGAGCGTGCGGATGCCGATCGGGGTCGTCGGCGCGATCACGCCCTGGAACTTCCCGATCGCGATCCCGTCGTGGAAGCTCGCGCCCGCGCTCGTCTGCGGGAACACCGTCGTCTTCAAGCCCGCGAGCGACACGCCGCTTCTCGGCGAGCGCTTCGTCGAGCTGCTCGCGGAGGCGGGCCTGCCGCCCGGGGTCGTGAACATCGTCCACGGCGGCGGCGGCGCGGTCGGCGCCCGGCTGGTCGAGCACCCGGACGTGCGCGTGATCACACTCACCGGCTCGCGCGAGACGGGAGTCGAGGTGATGCGGAACGCGGCCGACACGCTCAAGCACGTCCACCTCGAGCTCGGCGGCAAGAACGCGATCATCGTCCTCGACGACGCCGATCTCGACCTGGCGCTCGAGGGCATCATCTGGTCGGCGTTCGGCACCTCCGGCCAGCGCTGC
Source organism: Gaiellaceae bacterium (assembly GCA_035640455.1). Taxonomy (GTDB): domain Bacteria; phylum Actinomycetota; class Thermoleophilia; order Gaiellales; family Gaiellaceae; genus AC-50. Next base: position 13,494 of record DASQWB010000180.1, read on the forward strand.
ACCGCCGCGAGCCGAGTCATCGTCCAGGAGGGCGTCTACGACGCGCTCTCCTCGAAGCTCGTCGCCGCCGCCGAGAAGATGCGCCTCGGGCCCGGCTGGGAGGACGAGACCGACGTCGGCCCGGTCATCAACAAGGGCGCGCTCGAAAAGATCCATTCGTACACGCAGATCGGCCAGGACGAGGGCGCGCGGCTGCTCACCGGCGGCGAGGTGGCGAGCGGCGACGGACTCGGCCGGGGCTTCTACTACCGGCCGACGATCTTCGGCGACGTCGAGGCGGGGATGCGGATCGCGCAGGAGGAGATCTTCGGCCCGACGACCGCGCTCATCCCGGTGCGCGACTTCGACGAGGCGGTACGCGTCTCGAACGGGATCCGCTACGGCCTTTCGTCGTCGATCTTCACCCGTGACGTGAACAAGGCATTCCGCGCGATGCGCGACCTCGTCGCGGGGATCACGTACATCAACGCAGGCACGATCGGCGCGGAGGTGCACCTCCCCTTCGGCGGGACGAAGGACACCGGGAACGGCCACCGCGAGGCGGGCCAGGCGGCGCTCGACGTCTTCACTGAGTGGAAGTCGATCTACGTCGACTACTCGGGCCGGCTCCAGAAGGCGCAGATCGACACCGCGAGCTAGGGCACGCGCCGGAGATCGGCGACGAAGTCGCCGTCGTCTACGGCTGGACGGCGATCTTCGGCGCGGCGGTGGTACTGCGCCCCGCGTCAAGCGGGACGCTTGCGTGTCGACCGGCCTCCGCCGTACCTTCTTAGGTGCGACCGACGCTCAGGTCGGCACCACTCGGGAGGCATCGTGCCTCAAAGCCGGCGCGACGCAGCGTGTCGAACTGCCCGCGACGGCTCAAACCGATTCCGGGACCGACGGCACCCTGGGCGCCGGTCGCCGACGCCTCACGCGGGTCGGTCCCCGGAGCGGCGAGCTCGAGGCCGTACCGCACGGCTAGCCGGCGAGGCGCTCGATCGCGTCCGCGGCGGCAACCGTCCCGGGCTGCGCGTGGAGCCGCGTTGAGATCGCCCGCAGCCGCCGCGCGAGTGTCTCGTCGGCGAGGAGCCGGTCGATCGCGCCGCGCAGCTCGTCGCCCTCCACCTCGTAGGGCGCGAGTCGGATCCCGAGCTCGAGCTCGTCCATCCGCTGCGCGTTGTCGTACTGGTCCCAGAAGAGCGGCAGGACGACCATGGGCTTCCCGAAGTGGAGCGACTCCGTGACCGTGTTGTTCCCGCCGTGCGTGACGACGACGTCGACGTGGGGGAGGATCGCCGGCTGCGGCAGGAACTCGGCGCCGACCATGTTCGGCGCGAGCTCGAGCTCGGCGTGCTGCGGCCCCATCGAGACGGCGACGCGGTGGTCGGTCTCGGCGAGGAAGCCGATCAGCCGCCGCATCAGCTCGACGTCGCCCGAGCCGAGGCTGCCGAGGCTGAGGTAGACGAGCTTGCCCTCGCCCGGCGGCGGCTCCCAGGTGCCAGAGGCGGCGCGGACGCACGAGTCGAGCCGCTGCCACGCGGGCGCGAGCGGCCGCGACCGGCGATAGTCGGCCTCGGCGGGATAGAGGTAGAGGTCGAGGAACGGCGACTCGTGGATGAACTCGCCCTCGGGGAGCGGCGGCGCGCCGCGCCCGACGCAGAAGTCGCTGAACTCCCGCCGGAGCGGCTCGTGGAGCTCGACGTAGCGCCGACGGAATTCCTCCCAACCGGCCGTGTCTGCGCTCGGGTAGCCGGAGAAGACCGGCGGCAGGGCCGGGTCCTTCAGCTCGAGCGGGTTGCACGAGACGATGCGGACCCAAGGCTGGCCGCAGGCGGCCACGGCCGGAAAGGTCACGACGTTGTCCTCGACGATCACGTCCGGCCGGAGCTCGTCGAAGATCTCCGCGAGCCGCTCGTCGACGTAGCGGGCCCCGTCCACGAGCTCCTGCCAGATCGGCAGGATGAGACCTTCGAGCTGCTCGATCGTCGGCCTGCGGAACTGCGGCGCCGTGTCGCGGATGAAGTCCTTCCAGAACTGGCCCGGCTCTTCCTCGACCTCGGGCTTCGGCTTCAGGCGCATCAGCGCCTCCTCGAAGCCCTGCGCCTCGAGCGTCCCCGCGAACGACTCCTCGACGACGAAGACGACGCGGGCGCCGCGCTCGCGGAGCACGCGGCCGATCCCGACGCAGTTGTTCGTGGGCCCATACGCCCCTTCGGGGAAGAACGCGATCGTCGGGCCCGCCACGGCCCGCGGACTCTATGTAAACGTGAGGATGTGGAACAGCTCGACGTCGAGCCCGTTCGCGGTCAACGTCGCCACCTTGGCGATCCCGTCGCGCTCCTCGAACAGCAGGAGGAGCTCCTCGCCGAGGTCGTCGACCGCGTCCAGCTGGTCGAGGCGGAACCGAAGCGAGGAGGTCTGCTCGGCCTCGACGAAGAGGATGAGCGCCTCGACGTTGTTCGCGCGCCCGAACTCGTGGCCCTCGTGGAGCGTGAAGTCCCAGCTCTGACGCGCCGCGGCCCAGTCCTCCAAGGTCGCGGCGAAGACGCTCAGGGCCTCGTCGACCTCGACCTCGACCGGCGTGTCCGCGCGCTCGGCGGGCGTCGGCCGTGGCAGGACCTCGAGCGTCGCCATGGCGGCGCGGTTCCCCCGCCGCCGGGACGGCAAACGTGAACGGAGAGCAGCGAAAGCTCGTCGTCTTCGTGCCGCCCGAGGCGCTCGACGCGGTTCGCTCGGCCGTCTTCGACGCCGGGGCGGGCCGGATCGGCGACTACGAGCGCTGCTCCTGGTACACCGAGGGCACGGGCACGTTCTTCGGCGGCGTCGGCACGGAGCCGACGGTCGGCGAGGCCGGCCGCGAGGAGCGCGTACCGGAGCTTCGCCTCGAGACTGTCTTCCCCGCCGTCCGGCACGACGAGGTGATCGCCGCCCTCCGGCGGGCGCACCCGTACGAGGAGCCGGCCTTCGACGTCTATCCGCTCCTGTGAAGGCGAAGCTCTCGACCGACGGCGGCGCGCGCGGCAATCCGGGGCCGGCCGCGTATGGCTACGTGCTCGAGGCCGAGGACGGCACGGTGCTGGCGGCCCACGGCGAGAGGATCGGCGTGGCGACGAACAACGTCGCCGAGTACCGGGCGCTCGTCGCGGGGCTCGAGAAGGCCGCCGAGCTCGACGTGGAGGAGGTCGAGGTCGTCTCCGACTCCGAGCTCCTCGTGAAGCAGATGCGGGGCGAGTACAAGGTGAAGAACCCGGCGCTGCGCGAGCTGAATGTGGCCGCCGAAGCCCTTGCGGCGCGGTTCCGGAAAGTCGCCTACACGGCAGTGCGGCGCGAGCACAACGAGCTCGCCGACCGGCTCGTGAACGAGGCACTCGACGCAGTCACCGGCTAGAATGCGCGCCCGCGCGGATGTAGCTCAGTTGGCTAGAGCGTCTGCTTGCCATGCAGAAGGTCGTGGGTTCGAGTCCCATCATCCGCTCTCTCGAAAAGCCCCGCCAGGCGGGGCTTTTCGTTTCTCATACACGCGATCGGTGAAGCGTGAGTCCTCGTCCCCGAGCTGTGCCTCGGCTGCTTGTTGTGGGCATTTCCGCGCTCGCGGTCATCGTCTCGACAGGTGGGGCTGCGAACAGTGTCGTGTCGTCTGGCAGGCGGAGCTGACCTTCACTCGCGGGAGCGGCGGGCGCTATTCGGTCGCGGGATGGAAAACGCGTCCTCCTAGACGTCGGCAGCCCGCACGACGACCGAATCACGCCGTCTATGAGATTCCGTTCGTCGAGGAGAAGCTGCAACTGCTTGCCCGCAACGCGAGCGGTGCGAGTTGGCGACACTAGCCCTCGCTCGGGGGCTCTTCTTCGGTGCGCACCCGGTGGGAGGGCCGCAATGAGCGGCCCTCCCACCGCGCTGGCTACGGATTCAGCGTGCTCTCGAAGATGTCGGTCCGGTTCGCGAGGTTGCCGTCGTTCGCCATCGCGAAGAACGCGACGAACGAGTTCCCTGCGCGAGCGAGCCCCTCGTAGTCGCCGACGAAGTAGCCACGCGCGTTCGGCGCCGTCTCCATGTCGAACGGCCCCGCGACGTGTGCCTCCGTCGTCCAGCTAAGGGGACTCGTGCAGTCCTGCGTCGCCGGGTGGCAGTGCACGAACCAGTAGTCGGTGGGTAGTCCCGGCGCCGGGGTGTTGTTGCGGAAGTCGTAGTACGTGACTCCGATCGTGCCGTCCGCTGCGACCTGGACGTTCGGCGTGAACGCCTGGGTCGCGGGCACCTGGTTGATCTGGATCTTCGGCGACCACGTCAGCCCGCCGTCGAGTGACTGCGAGAACGCGATCCCCGCGTGCTCGTGAGCCCTAGGCGGGCCGCTGAAGCTGCCGTCCTGCCAGACGGCGTATACCCGACCCGGCGTGACGCCGGCCGCGAAGTCCGGGATGATGTCTCCCGTTCGAACGGCGTGGCCGGTATCCGGATCGGTCACGTCGACGACGTCCACGTCGCTCACCTTGATCGGCCCCGACCAGCTGACGCCGCGGTCAGGCGAGCGGAGGACGACGACGTCACAACACGAGCGCTGGACGCCGGAGCCGTGGAACAGGAACGTCCCATTCACGAGCGTCGGCACTGGACCGCCGCTCGGAACCACGACGATCTGGTTCCCGATCGTGAACGAGATCCCCCCCAGCCGCTCGAAGATCGGCCGTGCGGGCTCCCAGGTCACACCGTTGTCCGTCGACCGTGCGAAGACGGTCTGCGAGCGCAGCGCGAACGTGTGCGC
>DASQWB010000181.1:0-3302 GCA_035640455.1 Gaiellaceae bacterium
CGCGGTCGTGGAGACGAACCTCACGGGAGCGTGGAACGTCTGCCGGACGGTCGTCTTCCGCTTCATGAAGCGCCGCTCGGGCGCCGTCGTGAACATGTCGTCGATCGCCGGCATCTACGGCAATGCGGCGCAGACGAACTACGCGGCGACGAAGGCGGGCCTGATCGGGATGAGCAAGTCGCTGGCGAAGGAGATCGCCGGCCACGGGATCCGCGTCAACGTCGTCGCGCCCGGCTACATCGAGACCGAGATGACCGCGGCCCTGTCGGACAAGCTCCGCGACGGCGTCCTCGACCGCGTCCCCCTGCGGCGGCTCGGCCGCCCCGAGGACGTCGCCGAGACGGTCGCCTTCCTCCTCTCCGACGCCGCGGCGTACATCACCGGCGCCGTCGTCCAGGTCGACGGCGGTCTGACGCTGTGAGCGCCGCGATCGCGCCGGGAAGCCAGGCGCTTCCCGGCCTCCGCGGCGTGCGCGTGCTCGACTTCGGCCGCTACGTCGCTGCGCCCTATTGCGCCATGCTGCTCGCGGACATGGGCGCGGACGTGATCCGCGTCGAGCGCCCCGGCGGCGAGGACGACCGGTGGCTCGGGCTGAAGGCGGCCCACGGCGAGGCGTTCACGTTCGTCGGCCTTGCGCGGGCGAAGCGCGGGATCACCCTCGACCTCCGCGCGGGAGGGGCCGCGCGCGCCGTGCTCGCCGACCTCGTCGCCCGCTGCGACGTGCTCCTGCACAACTTCGCACCCGCCGCGGCGGCGGCCTTGGGGCTCGCGTACGAGGACGTCCGCGCGGCGAGGCCGGACGTCGTCTACCTCGCGATCTCCTGTCACGGCTCGGACGGGCCGCTTGCCCGGCGCGCCGGCTTCGACCCGATGGCGCAGATGGCCTCGGGCGCCGCGGCGCTGACCGGCTACGAGGACGGCCCCCCGGTGCGCGCGGGGGTGCCCTGGGTCGACTTCAGCACCGGGCTCGCCGGCGCGCTCGGGATCCTGCTCGCGCTGCGCCACCGGGAGGCGACCGGCGAGGGTCAGGCGGTCGACTGCGCCCTCCTCCGCACCGCGCTCAGCTACACGGCGCCGATGGTCGCCGAGGCCGTCGTCGCGGGGCGCGAGCGGCCGCGGCTCGGCAACCAGGCCGCCTATGTGGCGCCGAGCAACCTCTACCGCTGCCGCGACGGCGCGGTCTACGTCGCCGCTGTCACGGCCGGTGCGTGGCGCGCGCTCGCGAGGCTCGTCGGCGAGCCGGAGCTGGCGGCCGACCCGGAGCTCGCGACGCCTGAGCAGCGGTTCGAGCAGCGCGACCGGATCGATCCCGTGATCGAGCGCTGGACGGAGCGGCACACGGTCGCCGACGCGCTCCGCGAGCTCGAGGAGGCGCGCGTCCCGGCCGGCTCGTATCAGGCGACGCGCGAGCTGCCGGACGACCGGCAGGTGCGCGCGCAGGGGATGCTCGAGTACGTCGACCTCGGCCTCGAGGGCCTGGAGCAGGTGCCGGTCAGCGCCTCGCCGCTCCGGCTGTCGCGAATCCCGATCGCCGCCGACGGCGCCCCACCGCGGGTCGGCGAGCACAACGACGACGTCTACCGCGACCTGCTCGGCTACAGCGCCGAGACGATCGCGCGACTCCGGGCCGACGGCGTCATCTAGATCCGCCGACCGGTCCCGGCCCAGTAGGGCTCGCGGAGGGCGCGCTTCGAGATCTTCCCCGACTCGTCGCGCGGGAGGGCGTTCGTGACCTCGACCGTCCGCGGGACCTTGAACGAGGCGAGGCTGCCCCGGAGCAGCGCGCGCAGCTCCTCGTCCGACACGGTCGCCCCCGGCCGCGGCTCGACGACGGCGAGCGGCACCTCGCCGAACTCGTCGTCTGGGACGCCGAAGACGACGCAGTCGCGCACCGAGGGGTGCTCGGCGGCCGCGGCCTCGATCTCGGCCGGGTAGACGTTCACGCCGCCGGAGATGATCACGTCGCGCTTGCGGTCGACGAGGTAGAGGTAGCCGTCCTCGTCGAGGTAGCCGACGTCGCCGTTCGTGATCAGCCCGTCGCGCTCGATCGCGGCCCGCTCGTGCTCTGCGTTCTGGTACGTGAAGTCGGGCAGGGCGCCGAGGCTCACGTAGACCTCGCCCTCGGCGTACGGAGGAAGCGGGTTCCCGGCGTCGTCGTAGATCCGGACGACGCGGCCCGGCCACGGCCGGCCGACCGTCCCCTCGCGGCGCAGCCACTCCTCGCTGCTCGCCCGGCTGACCATGCCGGCCTCGGTCGTCCCGTAGTACTCGTGGACGATCGGCCCCCACCATTCGATGAGCTGCCGCTTGATCGCCGGCGGGCACGGTGCCGCGCCGTGGACGACGAAGCGGAGCGAGGAGAGGTCGTACTGCTCCCGCATCGGCGGCGGCAGCTCGAGCAGCCGTCTCATCATGATCGGGACGAGGTGCAGGTGCGTCAGGCGCTCGCGCTCGATCAGGCGCAGCAGGCCCTCGGCGTCGAACCGCGGCAGCAGGTGGATGACGGCCCGAGCGCGGGCGGCGGCGGTCACGTAGCTGATCTGGACGCTGTGGTAGAGCGGGCCCACGATCGCCGTGCGGCTCCCGGGCTCGAAGCCGAACCACTCCTGCGTGAGCCGCCCGAACCGCTCGCGCGCCGCGCCCGCCAGCCGCTCGCGCCGCACGCCCTTCGGCCGCCCGGTCGTGCCCGAGGTGTAGAACATGGTCCAGCCGGCCGGCGCCGACCGCGACCGAGCGCCACGCCGAGTCGCGCGGCGCCGTCCAGAGCGGCCGCCGCCGGCTCTCCCTGCCGGAGCTCTACGAGCGGGCAGCGCGCGCCGCGACGGGCTTCGCCGAGACCGGCGGCGCCGTCGCGCTCCTGCTCCGGAACGACATCGCCTTCCTCGAGGCCGCCTTCGCCGCGAGCTTCGCCGGCACCCACTCGGTGCCGATCAACTGGCACTCGAAGCCGGGCGAGATCGAGCACGTCCTGCGGGACTCCGGCGCGACGCACCTCGTCGTGCACGCCGACCTTCTGCGTCCGATCGCGGGCAGCGTCCAGCCGGCCGTCACGGTGCTCTCCGTGCCGACGCCGCCCGAGGTGCGCCGGGCGTACGGGACGGCGCTCGACGAGGCCGTTCCGCCGCCCGGCTACCCCGTCTGGGACCGTTGGCTCCGCCGCCACCCGCCGCTCGGCGAGCGCTCGGCGCCGGCCGGCTGGACGATGTTCTACACCTCCGGCACGACCGGCCGGCCCAAGGGCGTCCGGCGCGAGCGGCTGGCCGGCGAGGCGCGCGAGCGGTTCGGGCGGCTCACGCAGGAGT
>DASQWB010000182.1:0-6067 GCA_035640455.1 Gaiellaceae bacterium
CCGAAGAACCAGAACAGGTGCTGCCAGAGCAGCGCCGAGCCGCCGTGGCCGACGTCGAAGAAGTGGAACGAGAGGCGGCGCTGGAGCTCGAGGAAGACGCAGTCGATGGTCAGCGGCGGCAGCGCGAAGATCAGCGACAGCGCGACGGCGAGGATCGCGTAGACGAAGAGCGGCATTCGGTTCAGCGACATGCCGGGCGCGCGCAGCTTGAAGATCGTCGCGATGAAGTTGATCGACGCGACCGTCGAGGAGATCCCGTTGAAGATCAGGCCGAGCGCGTAGAAGTCGATGTTGAGGCCCGGGTTGAACCGCTTGAGCGCGAGCGGCACGTAGTCGAACCAGCCAGCGTTCGGTGCCATGCCGAGGAAGACGCTCGCGTACATGAGGCACCCGGAGCCGAGGAAGAGCCAGTAGCTGAGCGCGTTCGCGCGCGGGAAGGCCATGTCCCGCGCGCCGATCTGGAGCGGCACGAGGTAGTTCCCGAACGCCCCGATCGACATCGGGATGACGAAGAGGAAGATCATCGTCACCCCGTGCATCGTCATCATCTGGTCGTAGCGCTCCGGCCCCAGCACCTTCCCGTCCGGGTGCGAGAGCTGGGTGCGCATGAGGAGCGCCTCGACGCCGCCCGCGGCGAAGAAGGCGAGCGTCGTGAAGAAGTAGAGGAGGCCGATCCGCTTGTGGTCGACGGTCGTCAGCCAGCCGACGAGGCCCGGGCGTTCCTCCCAGATCCGGTCGAGACGCCCGACGCGCTCGCGGGCGCGCGGGCCGAGGATCTCGGTCGTGCTCACCGCAGGCTCTCCAGGTACGTCGCCAGCGCGCGGTAGTCGGCGTCACCGAGCGGCACCTGCGGCATCCGGTTCCCCGGCTTCACGTGCTGCGGGTCGCGGAGCCACTCCTCGAGCGCGGCGCGGTTGTTGGGCAGCACGAGGGCGGCGAGTGTGGTGCGCGTGCCGAGGTGGGTCAGGTCGGGACCGACATGGCCCTGGGCGTTCGTGCCGCGGATCGTGTGGCAGTGCGCGCACGCTTGCGTCAGGAAGATCCGCTGGCCGCGGCGCTCCTCGGGCGTGGTGGGAGCGCGGGCCGGCTTGGCCATGTTGGCGAGCCAGGTCCGGAACTGCGCCGGCTTCTCCGCGTAGACCCACATTGCCATGTGCGCGTGCTGGAGGCCGCAGTACTCGGCGCACTGGCCGCGGTAGGCGCCGGGCCGGTCGGCCTCGAGCAGGATCCGGTTCACACGGCCGGGGACGAAGTCGATCTTCCGGTTCAGCTCGGGCACCCAGAAGCTGTGGATGACGTCGCCCGTCGTTCCGAGCAGGTTCACGCGCGTCCGAACCGGGATGTGGATCTCGTTCGCCGTGACCGCCTTCGTGCCCGGGTAGCGCACCTCCCAGAACCACTGGTGGCCGACGACCTCGAGGTTCATCTGCGTGCTGCCGGACTTGGGCGCGGCGGTCGAGCGCAGGACGAAGATGTCCGACCAGACGAAGAGCAGCGAGAGGACGACGATCGGCACCGCGATCCCGAGCCCGAGCACGATCCCGGTCGCGGCGCGCTCCCCGCCGCCGAAGGGCAGCCGGTCGCGGTTCCGGCGCAGCCAGCCGAGGAGCAGGAAGAGCGCGATGACGCCGAAGCCGATCGTCGCCCCGGTCAGCATCGCCCACCAGAGGGTCTCGATCCGGCGCTCGGGATGGCTGGCCGGATGGAGGACGTTCTGCTTCCCCCCGCAGCCGGCCAGGCAGAGCGGGAGGAGCGCCGCGACGGTGACCGGCCACACGCGGCGACGTGCGTTCTTCACGGGCGTGCCCTCCTGATCACGCTGCGGCGTGCCCGCCTGCCCGGCTCGTAAACGCAGGGGCCACCGCGCGGTGGGACTGTCACGAAACGCCGGCGGCCCTTCCACAGCGGTGACTGTCACGTGACAGTCACCAGGGGCTGAAACGGTCAGGTCCGTGGCGGACGCGGGAGCAGACGCGTCGCAGTTGCTTTGAAGCTCGCGACGACCCGGCGGCCGGGGGCGAGGCCGAGGCGCTCGGCGGAGGCCGCCGTAACCTCCGCCGCCAGGCCGCCGACGCGGACGCGGACGCGGTTCCCGACCGCGGTCACCGATGCGACCTCGCCCTCCACGTGGTTCAGCGCGGAGTCCACCGCGGGCTCGAGCGCGAGCGACACCTCCCACGGGTAGACGATCACGCTCACCGGCCCAGTGGCCGTGTCCGTCGAGTACACGACCGCACCGTCGGGGAGTCGCACCTCCGTCAGATCGTCGCGCGACGGGCGGGCGACGCCCTCGACGAGCGTGCCGCCGGCGAGGCTCGCGACGAAGCCGTCCGCAGGCGCGGCGACCAGGTCGGCGGGCGACGCGAGCTGCCGCAGCTCGCCCTCGACGAGCACGCCGACGCGGCCCGCCAAAGCCGCGGCGTCCTCGAAGTCGTGCGTGACGAGAAGCGTCGGGAGGTCGAGCTCGCCGAGCAGCTGCTCCAGCTCGGCGCGGACGCCAGCGCGCGTGTGCGCGTCGAGGGCGGCCGTCGGCTCGTCCAGCAGAAGCACCCTCGGCTCGCGCGCGAGCGCCCGCGCCAGCGCCACCCGTTGCCGCTCACCGCCGGAGAGCTCGCGCGGGCGCGCGCGCGCGAGGTCCTGAAGGCCCAGCCGCTCGAGCAGCTCGCGCGCGCGGGCCCGGCCGCCAAACCCCACGTTCCGCTCGACGGACAGGTGCGGAAAGAGCGCGTACTCCTGGAACACGAAGCCGACGGACCGGTCCTCCGGCCGCACATCGACGCGCCGGCCGGAGTCGAACCAGACCTCGCCGTCGCACTCGATCCGGCCCCGCGTCGGCCGCTGCAGTCCCGCGACCGCCCGCAGCACCGTCGTCTTCCCGGCGCCCGACGGCCCGACGAGCGCGACCGTCTCGCGCCCGACCTCGAGCGCTAGCCGGACGTCGAAGCCGCGGCTCGGAACGGCGAGATCGAGGCGAAGCGCGACCATGCGGGCACGAGCTTGAGGGCCAGGAGCACCACGGCGCCGACGAGCACGAAGAGCGTCCCGATCGCGAGCGCGACGTCGACGTTCGCCTCGAACTGAGCGTAGATCGCGAGCGGGAGCGTCTGCGTGACGCCTTGCAGGCTGCCGGCGAAGATGATCGTCGCGCCGAACTCGCCGAGACCGCGAGCGAGCGCGAGCGCCGAGCTCGCCGCTAGGCCGCCGGCCGCCAACGGCAGCGCGACCCGCCAGAAGACCCGCGCGGGACCGGCGCCGAGCGTGCGCGCGGCGGCGAGCAGGTCGTCGTCGACCGCCTCGAAGGCGGCCACCGCGCCGCGGACGTAGAACGGGCTCTCGACGAACGCGACCGCGAGCACGACCGCCGCCTGCGTGAACCCAACCGTGATCCCGAGGGCGTGCAGCGTCTCGCCGAGAAGCTGGTAGCGGCCGAACGCAGCGAGCAGTGCGACGCCCGCCACCGCCGGCGGCAGGACGAGCGGCAGCTCGACGAGCGTCAGGACGAGCGCGCGACCGGGGAAGCGGCGGCGCGCGAGGACGTACGCCGCCGGAGTCCCAACCACCAACACCGAGGCGTGCGCGATCAGGCTCGTCTTCACGCTGACGACGAGCGCGTCGCGGAAGACGGCCGTGCCGGCCGCGTCCACCAGGTCGCCCGGCGGCACGCGGAGGAAGAGCGCGAGCAGCGGGAGGAGCAAAAAGCCACCGGCGACCGCAGTCGCCAAAGCAGCAAGCGCGATCGCGACGGCTCTCACCGCTTCGGCAGCCCGAAGCCGGCGCGCCGCAGCTCGAGCCGACCCCGCGTCGACAGCACCCGGGCGACGAAGCGCCGCGCCGCGGCGGCGTGCCGCGAGGCCCGCACGACCGCGATCTCGTACCGAATCGGCGGCTGCGCCCGACGCGGAAGACCGATCGTCGCGACCTTCTTCGCCACCGGCCGCGCATCCGTCGCGTAGGCGAATCCCGCGTCGGCCTCCCCGAACGCGACCTTCGCGACGATCCCCTTTACGTCCGTCTCCTGACTGACGACGTTGGCGAGGACGTCGTTCGCGATCCCGAGCCGGTCGAGGATCTGCCTCGTATAGGCGCCGATCGGGACGGAGGCGTCGCCGACCACCACCTTGACCCCTCTTCGCCGCAGGTCGTAGACGGAGCGCACGCGCGCCGGGTTCGACCGCGGGACGAGCACCACGAGCCGGTTCGTCGCGAACACCCGCGGCTTGCGCAGGAGGCCTCGGCGGTAGAGGAGCTCCGGGTACTTCGGGCTGGCCGCCGCATACACGTCGGCCGGCGCGCCCTGGCGGAGCTGGAGCGCGAGCTGGTCCGACCCCGCGAAGCTGTAGCGCGGCGCCCGGTCGATGCGCGGGAAGACCTGGGTGAGCGAAGCCGCCGCGAAGACCGTGATGCCGCCCCCCGCCGCCGTAGAGGCGGGAACCGCGAGCGCCGCAACCACACCGAGCACGAGGCCGAGCCGCCTCACCGCTCGACCATCACCGAGGTCGACTTGACGACCGCCGCGGCGCTCATCCCGGCCCGCAGGCCAAGCTCCTCCACCGCGTCGCGCGTGATCACCGCGACGAGCCTCGCCGGCTCCGTCACATCGAGCTCGACCTGCGCCAGGAGCCCTTCGACCTTCACCTCCCGGACGACCCCGCGGAAACGGTTGCGCGCGGAGAGCGCGTGCTCCTCCGTCCCGCGCAGCCGCTCGATCTCGGAGCCGGGCACGACGCGGCGGTTGGCGGCGTCCCGCTCGACCTGGATCCGCCCCTGCCGGTCCCAGCGGCGGAGCGTGTCGAGGCTGATCCCGAGCGCGCGGGCCGCCTCGCTCGCCGTGTACGCCGCCTTGACCACGGGCCGCGACGATATCGCATAGGCACAGCCTATGCACGAGCACGAGCGTCGCCAAGGTACCCTGCCCGTACCGGGGTGCCCTCAGGGGCTGAGATCACACCCGTCGAACCTGATCCGGTTAGCACCGGCGAAGGGAGGAGCCAGTGGACGTCGAGACCGCTTCGTGGGGAATCGAGCCCGTTCCCGAGCGCCTGCGCGTCCTCGGCTTCCTCGACACGCTCCTGCTCTGGGGCAACCTCTCGATCTCGCTCCTGGTGATCGTGCTCGGCGCGTTCCTCGTGCCGGCGCTCTCGCTCCCGACGGCGCTGCTCGCGATCCTCGTCGGGGCGCTCGCCGGCAACCTCCTGCTCGGGCTCGCCGGGATGATCGGCAGCGACGCGCGGGTGCCGGGGATGGTGCTGCTGCGCGCACCGCTCGGGCGGCGCGGCTCCTACGCCCCGACCGTGCTGAACGTCGCCCAGAACCTCGGCTGGTCGACCTTCGAGCTGATCATCATCTCGATCGCCGCCGCGAAGCTCTCGGACAGCGTCTTCGGCTTCTCGGCGCGCTGGGCGTGGGCGGTCGCCTTCGGCGCCATCTCGGTCGCGCTCGGGCTGCTCGGGCCGATCGGCTTCGTGCGTCGCTATGTGAAGAAGTTCGCCGCGTGGGCCGTGCTCGCGTCGATCGTGTACCTGACCTGGTGGGTGCTCGAAAAGTCGCACCTGCACGCGTTCTGGTCGGCGACGTCGGGCGGCGGGATGACGTTCGGCCAAGGCGTCGACCTCGTGATCGGAAGCATCGTCTCGTGGACGCCGCTCGCCGCCGACTACACCCGCTTCGCCCGCACGCGGCGCGGCGCCTTCTGGGGCACCTCGCTCGGCTACTTCGTCCCGACGCTCTGGTGCTTCGGCATCGGCTGCCTGCTCGTCCTCGCCCGCGACATCAGCGCGCCGGAGCAGATCCCGGCGGCGGTCGCGGCCGGGAGCGCGGGGATCCTCGCCCTGCTCGCCCTGACCGTGGACGAGTCGGACGAGGCCTTTGCGGACATCTACTCGACAGCCGTGTCGCTCCAGAACCTTCTCCCACGCGTCTCGCAGCGGCTGCTGATCGTGCTCGTCGGCGCCGCCGCGACGACCGGCGCCGTGGTCATCAACCTGCGCCACTACCAGGACTTCCTGCTTCTCCTCGGGTCGGTCTTCGTGCCGCTCTTCGGCGTCCTGCTCGCCGACTGGCTGCTGCG
>DASQWB010000183.1:0-43676 GCA_035640455.1 Gaiellaceae bacterium
AGCCGTCACCGAAACGACCTTCGACCAGGAAGTGCTCGAGAGCGAGACCCCGGTTCTCGTCGACTTCTGGGCCGAGTGGTGCGGGCCGTGCCACGCCGTCTCGCCGATCCTCGAGCGGATCGTCGAGGAGCGGAGCGGCGAACTGAAGCTCGTCAAGGTGAACATCGACGAGGAGCAGGAGCTCGCGCGGCGCTACGGGATCATGTCGATCCCGGCGATGATCCTCTTCAAGGAGGGCGAGCCCGCCGCCGCGACAATCGGCGCGCAGCCGAAGGGCGCCCTCGAACGGGCTCTCGGCCTCGCGGGCGAGACTTAGGCGCCGCTTGCGGCGCCGACATCAGGACGTGCGAGCTCTGCTCGCGCGTCCGTCTGAAACGACCGGTCGAGCCGCTCGTCTTTACGCGATTCGACCGTGATCAGCCGCCTTCGGCGGCTTCCTTCTCGGGCTTGGGGATCGGGCTGACCGCTCGGTCGGCCGGCTCGCGCACGAGGTTGAGCACCCGCATCCCGTGCACGAAGACGACGGTGCCGCCGAGCCACCCGCCGAGGGTGAGCAGGCCGAAGCCGACGACGGTCAGGATGAACGGGCCCGAGGTCACGTTGCCGGTCTTGAAGTCGTCGTGCCCGAAGATCGCGGCCAGGCCGAAGAAGACGGTCGCCGAGACCATCGCGGCCATGTGGAGCGTCGCCGTCTTCCAGAGCTCTGTCCCCCACTCGATCGTCAGCCAGTCGGCGAAGCCGGTGAGCGCCGTGACCACCGTCGTGATGAGGCCGAAGAGGAGCGCGAGCCACCAGGCGTGGGTCGCCGCGTTGTTGCTGACGCCGGTCACGTCGGCGAGGGCGGCGACCGTGGCGAAGGTGTAGACGCCGATCGTCGCGTCGGTGAGCGGCGGGTGGATCGGGTGCCCCGGCAGCCCCTTCCACAGGTAGCTGAGCTTCATAGCGGCGGAAATCTACGAGATTTCCGGCGCCGGCGCGTGTGAGGGTTACGACTCCTGCGCCTCGAGGAAGCTGAGGAACGCGGCGTGCTTCGCGAGGTATGCCTCGATCTCGGCGACCCCTGCGCCGGCCCAGTCCTCGAGCCAGGTCTCGGAGAGATCGTCCTCGATGTAGTGGAGACCGCGCTCGCTCATGTGCCTGATGATCGGCACAGGTTCGGACGGACGCCATAGGCCGATCGGCTCAAATGTCAGGCCCTTTGGACCTATCTCGTGCGGACAGGAGAACGAGACGGCTACGCCGCGAAGACCTCGCGCACGCGCAGGCTCAGCATGTGGCCGTGGGGAGCGAAGGCCGCATCGCCCTCGACGATCCCCGTGACGACGTCGAACGAGAGGCCCGTCGGCTCGCGACGCTGCCTGACGTAGGTCGCGGTCTCGGCCATGCTTCCGAGGAGGTGGTAGACGGCCTCGCGGACCTCGCCGACGCGATCGCGCTGCCCTTGCCAGCGAAGCTCGACGTCGAGACGCCCTTCGGACGAAGCGTGGGCCTCGACGAGCTCGAACGGAAGCGACTCGCAGGCCCGCTGCAGGTGCGGGAGGAGATGTGTGTCCGGGTCCTCGGCAACCCACGCGTCCTCCTGCATCGCGCCGACGAGCTCGGAGGCTCCCGCGACGAAGGCGCGCGCGTCTCCGGCGCCGTAGCCGCGCTCGTCCCCGTCCCACCGCCGCTCCGACATGGACGAAGCTTGTCACCGCGTGCCGGGCGCGGGGACTAGCCTCCCGCAGCGTGTCGGGCTTCCTGCTCGTCAACCCCCGTGCGGGCGCAGGCCGTCCTTCCACCGACGAGCTGCTCGAGGCCGCGCGGCGGCGCGGGATCGAGGCGCACGTGCTCCGGAAGGGCGATGACCCCTTCGAGCTCGCCCGGCAGGCCGACGCGAGCGCATTGGGCATGGCCGGCGGAGACGGCTCGCTCGCTCCGGTCGCCGCGGCCGCGCTCGAGCGCGATCTCCCGTTCGTCTGTGTCCCGTTCGGCACCTACAACCACTTCGCCTGGGACGCCGGCCTCGATCGCGACGACCCGCTCGGCGCCCTGGCCGCGTTCGGCGGGCGCGAGCGGCGCGTGGACGTCGGCCGCGCCGGCGACGAGACCCCCTTCCTGAACACGGTCTCGTTCGGCCTCTACGCGGCGCTCGTCGCCGAGGAGGATCGCGTCGGGACGCGTCTCGGGGCCGCCGCCCGGCTCGTGTTCCGCCCGAAGCAGGTCCGCCTCGTGATCGACGCCGAGCCCGTGACGGCGCGGATCGTCGTCGTCGGGAACAACGTCTACCGGCTCCACCCGCTCGAGGTCGGGCAGCGTCCCCGGCTCGACGAGGGAATCCTCCACCTCGGCATTGCCCGCGGCTTGCTGCCGTGGTCGTGGGAGGAGCGGCGCGCGCGGCGGTTGTCGATCGACGCGCCCGGGCCGAGCGTCGAGGCGGCGGTCGACGGCGAGCCGGTTCGGCTGCGCATCCCCGTCGAGCTCAAGGTCGAGCCGCGGGCGCTACGACTGCTCCTCCCGGAACGCCGCTAGGACCTCGGGGATCGTGCGAAAGGCGAGCTCGTCGGGGCCGGGAAGGTCGCGGAGGTCGAACCAGCGGAGCTCGGAGACGTCGTCCGCGGCCCGCGCCTCGCCGCGGACGAACCGCGCCGTCCAGTACAGGTTCAGCGTCCCGCGGTCGCGATCGCCGGGGCCGTAGCGGTCAACCCAGGCGCCGACGAACGCGCCCGGCTCGACCTCGAGGCCGGTCTCCTCCCGCAGCTCGCGGCGGAGGCAGTCGAGCGGGTGCTCGTACTCGCCGAGGAAGCCGCCGGGAACGTCCCACAGCGCGCGGTACGGCTCGTGCGCGCGCCGGGCGAGCAGGAGCCGGCCGCGGTCGTCGAGGCAGAGCGCCGACGCCGCGACCGCCGGATTCGCGTAGGCGACGAAGCCGCACGCGCCGCACTCGACGCGCTCGTCACCGCGCCGGAGGTCGGCACCGCAGCGTGGGCAAAGCCGCCACCCGTCGAGAACCGACACAATGGCATGACCTTAGAGGAGGGATCGATGGAGGATCACCCGGAACCGAGCGAGACCGAAGACGAGCTCGCCTCGAGCGACCGCCACCAAGAGGAAAAGGCGATGCGCGGGCCGGAGCACGACGACCCGCCGCGCCGAGACGAGGAGGACGACCAGGCGTGAGCCCCCGCGCGAGCTCGGCGACCGCGCACGAGCTCTCTCGGAGCGGGCTGCTCTCGAGCCTGCCCGGCGAGACGCTCGCGAAGCTCGGGCAGCGCATGACGCGCGAGGACGTGTCGGCCGGCGCGGCCGTCGTCCGTGAGGGCGAGGATGGCGACCGCTTCTACGTCGTCCTCTCGGGCGTGCTCGCCACGAGCCAGGAGAGCCTCGGCCCGCGCGGGCTCCTGCGGCCCGGCGACACCTTCGGCGAGGTGGCGCTCGCGATGGACATTCCTCGCACCGCCTCGGTGCGGGCGCTGACGCCCGCCGTCGTCGCGAGCTGCGACCGCGCCACCTTCGACGAGTTCGTGCGCCCGCTCTTCGCCGACGATTGAGCGGCCGCGTCGCCTTCGGCGAGACCGCAGCCAACGGCACGGTGCTCGTCGAGCTCCTCGAAGCCGGGCCCGACGAAGCGCCGGAGCTGCTGGAGAGCGCGCTCGCACAGCTCGACCCGCGGCCGACGAGGCTCGAGTACCTCCTCGACGTCCCCCACCCTCGGCACCCGCATCCGGACGAGACGCGCGAGCTCCTCGAGCGGCTCGGCTTCCGGCTCGTGCGGGTGACACGGCGCTGGGAGTGGCGCCGCGGGACACGTCCTGTCGAGCCCGACGACCCGCTGACGTACCAGGTCGCTAACGAGGCCGAGCTCGAGGACGCGGTGCGGCAGGTGGCAGCGGGCAGCCTCGATCGCCGGCTGCGCCCTGAGGACGCGCGCTGGCACGCTGAGCTCCTCCTCCGCCTCGACCACGAGCCGGGTTGGTACGAGCTCGCGTCCGAGCCCGGCGGCGACCTCGTCGGCCTCGTGGCTGCTGCCCGCGTCCAGTCGCAACCGATCGTCGCCCTCGTCGGCGTCGTCCCGGAGCAGCGCGGCCGCGGGCACAGCCTGAGGCTCGTCGCGCGCGCAACCCGGCACCTTGCCGCGAGCGGCGCCACGACCATCCGCGCCGACAGCGACGACCTCAACGAGCCGATGGCGCGGACGTTCCGGCGCGCCGGCTACCGGCAGTTCGCGACGCGGAGCGAGTACTTCCGCTAGGCCAAGGCCTCCTCGAGCACCGCGTCCGAGAGGCGCGGCCACGCCTCGAGCGCCCAGTCGTCGAAGTCGCGGTCCGTCAGGCACGCGCAGGCGAGCCGCCGGTCGGGATCGACCCAGAGGAACGTCCCGCTGCCGCCGAAGTGGCCGAACGTGCGCGGCGAGTTCCGGCTGCCCGTCCAGTGCGGCGACTTCGCGTCCTTGAGCTCGAAGCCCAGGCCCCAGTCGTTCGGCTCCCAGCGGCCGAAGCCGGGCAAAACGCCGCCGAGGCCGGGGAACTGCACGGTGGTCGCTTCGGCGAGCGTCTCGGGGGCGACGACCTTCGGCTCGAGGAGCTCCTGCGCGAGGCGCAGCAGGTCGTCGAGCGAGCCGTGGACGTCTCCCGCCGCCGAGCCGCGCAGCCTTGCGCGCGCGCCGATCGGCTCGAAGACGGCGCGGGCGAGATACTCGGCGAACGGCATCTCGGCCGCCGTGGCGACGACGTCTCCCAGCCGCTCGAAACCGGTGTTCGAGTAGATCCGCCGCTGCTCCGGCTTCGCGATCGGCGTGTCGCCCTCGAACGGCAGGCCGGACGCGTGCGCGAGCAGGTGCCGGACGGTCGAGCCGGGCGGGCCGGCGGGCGCGTCGAGGTCGACGACGCCCTCTTCGGCGGCGACGAGGACGGCGAGCGCCGTCGCGAGCTTCGTGACCGACGCCCACCCCAGCGCGACGTCTCGAGGCCCGTGCGTCGCGACCACCTCGCCCGGTCGCACCACGCCCGCCGACGCGTGCTCGGCGCCCCAGTCGTCGACCTGCCGCAGCGCCTCCACGCGGCGATACTACGAGCGCGTGGAGCGCCAGCTGATCTCGTCGGGCTCGTCGTGGGAGGAGCGCTACGGCTACTCCCGGGCGGTCGTCGCCGGCGACCGCGTCCACGTGAGCGGCACGGCGCCCGTGATGCCGGGCGACGCCGATCCGCCGTCCGACCCCTACGGCCAGGCGCGGCGGTGCCTCGAGATCCTCGTCCAGGCGCTCGCGGAGGCCGACGCGTCGCCGAACGACGTCGTCCGCACCCGCATCTTCGTCACCGACCGGACCTACATGGACGAGGTCATGCGCGCCCACGGCGAGGTCTTCGCCCACGCCCGGCCCGCCTGCACGGGGATCGTCACCGAGCTGATCGACCCGCGCTGGTTGGTGGAGATCGAAGCCGAGGCGATACTTCCGTCGTGAAGCAGATCTATCCCGCCTCGATCACCGGCAAGGGCTTCGCGGCCGGTGGGAGCGTGCTCGACCACGCCTACGGCAAGAGCGACCCGTACACGCTGGGCGTGGAGGAGGAGTACATGCTCCTCGACGGCGAGACCTTCGACCTCGTCCAGCACGTGGACACGGTGCTCGCGGCCACGTCCGGCCATGAGCTCGAGTCGCGCATCAACCCGGAGCTGATGCAGTCGGTGCTCGAGATCGCGACGCCGGTGTGCCATACGGCGGCCGACGTCGAGCTCGAGCTGCGGAAGCTCCGCGGCTACGTCTGTGACCTCGCGCGGGAACGTGGGATGCGTGTCGGCTCGGCCGGGACGCACCCGTTCTCGCTCTTCGAGCGCCAGCGGATCACGGCGCGCGACCGCTACCGGAACCTCGTCGACCAGATGCAGTACGTCGCCCGGCGAGAGCTGATCTTCGGCATGCACGTCCACGTCGCCGTCGACGATCCCGAGAAGGCGATCCAGGTCGTGAACGGGCTGCTCGTCCACGTCCCGCTGCTGCTCGCGCTGTCGGCGAACTCGCCCTTCTGGCGCGGCGAGCCGACCGGGCTCTCGTCGAGCCGGCAGATGGTGTTCGCCGCCTTCCCGCGCTCCGGGCCGCCGCCGCGCTTCGCCGACTACGGCGAGTACGCGGAGGTCGTCGGCCAGCTCGAGAAGACCGGCTGCATCGCGGACTACACGCACATCTGGTGGGACATCCGTCTGCACCCGCGGCTCGGGACGATCGAGATCCGCATCTGCGACGCGGTGACGCGGGTCGAGGAGGCGGTCGCCCTGACCGCCTACTGCCAGGCCCTCGTAAAGCACTTCTGCGAGCGGTACGAGCGCGGCGAGGAGATCCCGTCGTACCACCGGATCCTGACCACCGAGAACAAGTGGCTCGCCGCCCGCTACGGGCTCGAGGCGCCCGTGATGGACCTCGCCACCGGCCGGCGGAACCGCGTCTCGGTGGCGCAGCTCGTGCGGCGGACGCTGCGGGAGCTCGAGCCGCACGCGCGGGAGCTCGGCTCCGAGCGCGAGCTCGAGGGTGTGAAGGAAATCCTCTCACGCGGCAACGGCGCCGACCGCCAGCTGCGGATCTTCAACGCGAACCGCGACATCGTGGAGGTCGTCAGCGAGATCGCGGACGCGACGGAAGTTGCCGCCGTGCCTGTCTCAGCCCACTAGCGCCGGACGCGCTCGCAGCCAGACATGCCCTGATCGATCGGATCGAGACCCGCTACGACGTCGTGTCCGCCGCTGCAGTCGATCATGTCGAGGTTGCCGTCCCGCGCGCGGATGACGTCGTCGCCCGGGCCGGCGAGTAGCCACTGCGCGCACAGCGGGCCGCCGCTCGCGAGCATCCGCGACCCGGCTCGTACGTGGCAGCGCGTCAGGCGATCGCGGCCGTCGATCGTGTCGTCTCCGGTCCCGCCCATCACGACGGCGCCGCCGACATGGCTGACGAAAACATCGTTGCCCGCTCCGCCGAGCAGGCGCTCGCGGCGATAGGGCGGATCGACCGGCCACGAATCGTTGAGCGGGCCGCCGTCGAGGACGTCGTTGCCGTCGCCGCCGTAGAGGTGATCCTTGCCGGTTCCACCGTGCACGACGTCGTTGCCGCGTCCGCCGTAGAGCTCGTCGTGGCCGGCGCCGCCGACGATCAGGTCCGGGCCTTTCGTGCCGAGCAAGGTGTCCGGACCGGCCGAGCCCATCACGATGTGCCGCACCGTCCCGCCGGCCGCGGCGCTCGCCGCTGCGACGAGCGCGACCGTGACGATCATCGTCGCTCTCACACGAGCTACTACGACTGCAGCGCGAGCGGGGTCCACGGACCTCGAAAGGTCCACTGGCCGTACTCGCCGCGATGGACCCCGCCAGCAAACCCGCTCGTATAGTCGGCGCATGGCCGCGAGCCGGCACGAGCGCGCCTGGGTCCGAGGCGCCCGGGCCGGCTCCGCCGCGGACGTCGAGGCGCTCTTCAAGCACCACTGGCCGCTCGCCTACCGCGCCGCCTACCTCGTCGTCCACGACGCCGCGGCCGCGGAGGACATCGCGCAGGAGGCCTTCCTCGCCGCCCTGCGCGCCCTCGACCGCTTCGACCGCCGCCGGCCGTTCGGGCCGTGGCTGCACCGGATCGTCGTCAACCGGGCGATCGACTGGGCCCGCGCCCGCGCGCTGCGGGCCGAGGTCTCCGACGACGGGACGCTCGAACGGGCCGCCGCGCGCGAGCGTCCGCGCGAGGGGGACACCGACGCGCGGGCGCTCGCGGGCGGCCTCCGCCGGCTGTCGCCGGAGCACCGGGCCGTGATCGTCCTCCGCCACCTGCTCGAGTACACGCCGGGCGAGATCGCCGAGCTCCTCGAGCTGCCGCGCGGAACAGTCAACTCGCGGCTGCGGCGGGGCCTCGACGAGCTGCGCGAGACGATCGGCGAGGAGCTCCGATGAGGCTCCGCACCCTCCTCCGCGAGCTTCCGCTCCCGAACGAGGACGAGGCAGCGCGGCGCAGCCTCGCCGTCGTCCGTGCCGCATTCGCCGCCCGGGAGCCCGTCCAGCGTCGGCGGGCGTACCTCAAGCCTGCGCTCGCGATCGCGGTCGTGGCCGCGCTCGTCGCCGCCGCCCTCAGCCCGCCCGGCCGCGCCGTCCTCGGCTCGCTGCGGAAGACGGTCGCGGGCGAGAAGCGCGTCGTCGCGACCGAGCTCTTCGCCCTCCCGACCGGCGGCCGCCTGCTCGTGAACTCCCCGCGCGGCCCGTGGATCGTGCAGCCGAACGGCTCGCGGCGGCTGCTCGGGCGCTACCGCGACGCGGCCTGGTCGCCGCACGGCCTCTACGTCGTCGCGACGCGGGCGAACGAGGTGGTCGCCGTCGATCCGAAGGGCGTCGTCAAGTGGACGCTGCCGCGGCGGCAGGTCCGCTTCGCCCGCTGGGGCGGCAGCCGCGTCGACACGCGCGTCGCCTACCTCAGCGGCTCGCGGCTCCACATGGTCGCCGGTGACGGGACGGGCGACGTCGATCTCTGCGGCGAGCCGCCCGCGGCGCGGATCGCGCCGGCATGGCAACCGACCCCGGTTCGCGTCGTCGCCTACGCCGACGCGCGCGGCCGGGTGTCGGTCATCGACGCCGACACGTGCTCGCTGGCGTGGCGCTCGCCGCCCTTCCCGGAGCCGCGGGCGCTCCGCTGGTCGGACGACGGCCGCCGCCTGCTCCTCGTCACGCGCGACAAGCTCGCCGTCTTCGGGCTCAGCCGCGGCACGCCCCTCGCCGTGCGCTGGATGCGCGGCGTCACGGACGCGGCCTTCGCCCCGCGCAGCCACGAGCTCGCGCTCGTCCGCCGCGGCGAGGTGCTCGCGCTGAGTGCCGATCGCCTGCGCGCGACGCCGCGCCGGCTCTTCCGCCTCACCGGCCGGATCGGCCAGATCGCTTGGTCGCCGAACGGTCGCTGGCTGCTCGTGACATGGCCCGACGCCGACCAGTTCCTCTTCGTCCGCGGCCGGCACATCCGCGCGGTCTCGGGCATCTCGCGCCAGTTCGGCGGCGGCGCGTTCCCGTCGATCGGCGGCTGGTGCTGCACCTCGTCCTAGCCGCGGCGCTCGCGCTCGGCGGGCACTCCGCCGCCGCGCATCCGTTCTCGGCGCACGGGATCTCGGGCGCCCTCCCACCCGGCTGGCGCGTCCTGCACCGGCGCTTCACGCCCTGCACCGACCCGCAGGAGGTGCTCGCGGTCTCGTCGTTCCCGGTTGCGAAGCGCGCGCGGATGGACCCGCACGGCGCCTTCCTGCTCCTCGAGGAGCGGCACGGCTCGACCGACGGGCTGCCGCCGCGGCCGGCGCGCTTCTCGCTCGCCGACCCTCCGCAGGCGCTCACCTGCTGCGAGCCCTTCGCCGGCGCTCCCGGCTGGAGCGTGCGCTTCCAGGCCGCCGGTCGCGGCTTCTATGGGTACGCGTACGTCGGAGCGAACGCGAGCTCGCGACTGCGTGGCGAGCTCCTCGGGGTCCTCGACGGCCTCCGCTTCGCCGACCACCGGTCGCGCTCGCTCGGCCTGCCGTGGGCGGGCCGGCTGGTCGGCGGCGTCCAGCTCCCGGCGGCCGGGCGGCACTTCTTCACCTGGGACCCGGTCCTGCGCCGGAAGCCCGATCGCGACTGGCGGCGCTACGGGAATGCGCGCGTCGTCCGGACGGTCCTGCGCGTCGTCGACGCCTACGCGGCCTCACACCCGCACGCGGCGCGGCTCGGGATCGGCGACCTGAGCCGACCGCACGGCGGTGACTTCGGCCCGCGGTTCGGCGGGCTCGGGCACGTCTCGCACCAGAACGGGCTCGACGTGGACGTCTACTACCCGCGCCGCGACGGTCGCGAGGCGGCGCCGACGCGCCCAGCGCAGATCGACCACGCCCTGGCGCAGGATCTCGTCGACCGCTTCGTCCGGGCCGGCGCGGTGCGCGTCTTCGTCGGCCCCTCGACCGGGCTGACCGGCCCGCGCCGCGTCGTCTCCGTTCTCGCGCACCACGACAACCACCTGCACGCGCGCTTCGCCGTCCGGTCGGTTCGGCGGACCGTCTTCCTCGGCCGCTCCGTCCGCGGCGTCCCGATCTCGGCGCTCGAGCGCGGCGACCCAGGGAGCTCGCGGAAGGTGCTCGTCGTCGGCTGCATCCACGGCAACGAGTGCGCGGGGCTCGCGGTCGTCCGGCTCCTGGCCCGGGCGCGCTTGCGCGGCGACGTCGACCTCTGGCTCCTGCCGAACCTCAACCCCGACGGCTACGCGGCCGGCACGCGGCAGAACGCGCACGGCGTCGACCTCAACCGCAACTTCCCCGCGATGTGGAAGCGGACCGGCCGGCGCGGGAGCCTCCAGTGGTCGGGGCCGCGGCCGCTCTCGGAGCCCGAGTCGCAGATCGCCCGCCGGCTGATCCTCCGGCTGCGGCCCGCGCTGACGCTCTGGTTCCACCAGCCGCAGGCGCTCGTCCGCGCCTGGGGGCCGAGCATCCCCGCGGCGCGACGCTACGCCCGGCTCGCCGGCGTGCCCTTTCGCGCCCTCGCCTGGCCGAACGGGACGGTCTCGAACTGGCAGAACCACCTCGATCCGCGCGCCGCGTCGTTCGTCGTCGAGCTGCCGGGCGGGCCGCTCACGCCCTCCGCGGCGAAGCCTTACGCCGACGCCCTGCTCCGCCTGGCGCAGTAGGGTCCCGCCATGCTGCAGGCAGGCGACCGCGTGCCGGAGGCAACGGTGTGGCTCGCGCCGCGCGAGCCGCTCACCATCGGTGAGCTCGCCGCCGACGTGCCGATCCTCCTTTTCTTCTACCTCTTCGACTGGTCGTCGACCTGAACGAACGAGATGGAGCTCCTGCGTGACAGGAGCGAGCAGTTCGCGGAGGCGGGCGTCCACCCATATGGCATCTCCCGCGACTCGCCGTGGACGCACATCGCGTGGATGCAGGCGCTCGACCTGAACTTCCCGCTCCTCTCGGACTGGAACGCCGAGGCGGTGCAGGCCTTCGGGATCGCGCACGAGTTCCGCGGCATGCACGACGTCGCCGAGCGGACGGCGTTCCTCGTCGACCCCGGCGGTACGGTCCGCCGCGCATGGAGCTACGGGACGGACCAGGTGCCCGACTTCGACGAGCTGCTCGCGGCCGCGCAGCCTACGTAGCGCTCGCCTGCGCCCTCTACCTCGGAGCCGGCGTCGCGGCGACGTGGCCGGCCGTCCAACACGCGGGCTCGGAGTTCATGGCCGGCGGAGCTCCCGGTCACGGCGAGGCGGCGCCGGGCGACCACCTGCAGACGCTCTACCACCTCTGGCTCGTCGGCCACCAGCTCGACCACGGCCACGCGCCCTGGCGCGACCCGTACAGCTTCCGGCCCGAGGCGAAGCCGACGCTCAACTTCGCCGGCTGGCCGCTCGGGTTCGCGTTCTGGCCTTTGGACGCGGCATTGGGCGCCGTTCGCGGCTGGAACGCCTTCGTGCTCTTGACGTACCTCGGCGCCGGCGGGCTCGCCTGCCTCTGGCTCCGCGAGCTCGGGCTGCCGCGGGGGGCGGCGCTCGCGGGCGGCCTCGCGTTCGCGATCGCGCCTTACCGCGTGGGGCAGAGCGTCGGCCACCTGCTTGGGCCGATCTCGATCCTGCTCCCGCTCGCGCTCTACGCGCTCGAGCGGCGGTGGCTCGTCGTCGCGGTCGCTGCCGTCGTCTCGATTCCCCTGTCGGGTCAGGTGCACCTGGCCCTGGGAGCCGTGCCCTTCTTCTGCGCGTACGCCCTCGTCCGGCGCCGGGATCTGCGGACGTGGGTGACCGTGGAAGCGGCCGTCGCTTTGGCGGTCGCCGCGGGCTTCCTCGTCAAGACGACGACGATCGACCGCTCGCACCTGGCAGGAGGACGGTCGCTGCACGCCGTCTCGCAGTACTCCGCCGGCTGGGGCGACTTCGTCGACCGCCACAAGGGCCATCAGGCCGAGCAGTTCGTGTTCCTCGGCTGGGCCACGCCCGTGCTGGCCGTGGTCGGGCTCGTGCTGCTGTGGCGCGGGAGGCGCGGCCTGGCGGCGGTGCTCGGCCTCGGCGCCGTCGTGCCGATCCTGCTCGCGCTGGGGACATCGACGCCGCTCTACTCGGGCCTGTGGCACGCGCTGCCGCCGTTCCGCTACCCACGAGTGCCGGAGCGGCTCATGCCGATCGCGTGCCTCTGCCTCGCGGGGCTCGTTGCGTTCGCCGTCGCGCGTTCGCGGCGCGCGGTCGTCGTGCCGGCGTTGGCGGTCGCGCTGCTCCTCGTCGACCTGCACGTGCGGGTCTACGGCGCGTCGGCTGCGGACGCGGGCAATCGCGCCTATGCGGCGCTCCGCGAGGCGCCGCCCGGCCGCATGCTCGAGCTGCCGGTCTTCATGCCCGACCTCCACTACGGGAGCGTCTACATGTACTACGACATGCAGGCGCGGCGCGAGCGGCCGGCCGGGTACTCCACCATTGCGCCGCGGGCCGCGTACGACCTCCTGCGGACGCTGCTGCCCGTGAACTGCGGCCGCTTCGACGCCGCGCAGCTCGCGACGCTTCGCCGGCTCGGCGTCCGCTACGTCGCCGTCCACCGCGCGCTCTTCCGCTACCGGCGGGTCGAGGGCCAGCCGTGCACGCCGCCGCCCGCGCGACGGCTTCGCTCGTTCCGTGTGCTCGCGTCGGACGGCGAGGTCACGATCTTCGACCTCGCCGCGTTCTAGGAAGGTCTTCGCGAGGTGCTATGACGCACCGCGTGACCCTGACCGGCCTGCTCGTCGGACGCGATGAGGAGCTCGACCGCATCGACCGCCTCGTCGGCGACCTCGACGCGCTGCCCGCGGCGCTCGTCCTGGAGGGAGAGGCCGGAATCGGAAAGACGACGATCTGGGAGGCGGGAATCACCGCCGCCGAGGGCGCTGGATTCCGCGTCCTCCGTGCCACGCCCTCCGAAGCCGAGGCCTCTCTGGCCTTCGCAGCCGCCGCAGATCTCCTTGCGCCGATCGCGGACGAGGCGACCGCAGGCTTGCCGGACGTCCAGCGACGGGCGCTCGCCGCCGCCCTCCTCCTGGAGTCGAATGACGTCGCTGCAGATCGCCGGGCGGTCGCGACGGCGTTCCTCGGAGCGCTGCGCCGCCTCGCCGCGTCACGACCCGTCTTCGTCGGGCTCGACGACGTGCAGTGGCTCGACGCGGAGTCGGCGCTGCTGCTGAGCTTCGCCGCGCGGCGCCTTACGTCGGAGCGGATCGGCTTCCTGCTCGCGCACCGCGCCGGAGAAGCTGGGCCGCGCCTCGAACTCGGCCCGAACGAGCAGCGCGTCGCGATCGGGCCGCTGTCGCTCGGCGCGCTCCACCGTTTGCTCCACGACCGCCTCGGCGAGCCCCTCCCGCGGCCGCTGCTCCGCCGCATCCACGACGTCTCGGGCGGCAATCCGTTTTTCGCGCACGAGCTGGCGTCGGTCGCGAAGGGCGCGACCGGGCACGACCTCCCGTTGCCGGCGACACTCGAGCCGCTCGTCGAGGCGCGCCTGCGAGGCCTCCCGCCGCGGACGCGCGCCGTGCTGGCCGAGCTCGCCGCCAGCACGAGCCCCGAGTCTGCGGACCCAGACGAGGAGGCGATCGCCCCGGCCCTCGCCGCCGGCGTCGTGCGGACAGGACGCGAAGGGCTCGAGTTCACCCACCCGCTGCTTCGCGCGGCCGCGTACGAGCAGCTGACGCCGGCTCGGCGCCGTGAGCTCCACCGGCGACTGGCCGAGACCGCTGCAGACGCGGAACAGAAGGCGCACCACCTCTCGCGCGCGGTCGACGACCCGGACGAGTCCGTCGCGGCGGCGATCGCCGAGGGGGCGGAGCGCGCTCGCCGCCGGGGCGCGCCGGCCGTCGCGGCCGAGCTCCTCGACCACGCAGCCCGCGTCACGGAGGATCCCGAGCGCCGGGTCCGGCGCACGCAGCAGGCCGCAGTCTGGAAGGGCGAGGCCGGAGACACGGTGGGCCAGCGCGCGGCGCTCGAGGCCCTGCTCCGCGAACTCGCCCCCGGACCGGCACGCGCGCAGGTGCTCGCCGTCCTCGCGGACGACGCCGGCCTCGAGGTCGGCCGCGCCGCGGAGGTCGCCCGCGAAGGGCTTGCCCAGCCGGGACTCGACGCCGCGGCGCGAGGGTGGCTCCTACTCGCGCTGAGCGACAACGTGTTCCTCCAGAACGACCTCCGCGCGAGCGCAGCGTACGCGCGTGAGGCGCTCCCGCTCGTCGAGCCGGCCGGCAACGCCCAGCTGCTCGCCCGCGCGCTGGCCTGGAACGGCCAGCTCGCGAGCCTCACTGCGAGCGGCGACGCCGCGAGCTTCTTCGAGCGCGCACGCGAGGTCGAGCAGCAGCTCGAAGCACTCGACCCTTGGCGAGCTGCCGGCCATTGGCAGGGAGTCAGCCTGATGTGGGCCGACCGCCCGAGTGAGGGCCGCCCGTTGCTCGAGGAGCAGCACGAGCGCGCCGAGGAGCTCGGAAACGAGTTCGCGCGGAGCGCCCTCTGCTTCCACCTCACGCAGCTCGAGTGCCGCGCCGGCGAGCTTGCACGCGCGAGCCGCTACGCGCGCGAGGGCCACGAGCTCGCGAGCCTCGGCGGCAACGACCAGCTCGTCGGGATCCTGCTCAACGCACGTGCCCTCGCCGCAGCGCACGAAGGCGACGCAGCCGCGGCGCGGGCGTTCGCGGACGAGGCCGTGGCCGTGACGGCGGGTGCGGGCGACGCGTTCTTCGCGATCCACCACCGCGTCGTGCTCGGGTTCCTCGAGACGTCTCTCGGTGACTACCCGGCGGCGGGGCGACACCTGGAGGGACTCTCGCAGCTACTCGACGAGATGGGCGTCCGCGAGCCGGGCATCTTCCCGTTCCACGGTGACGCCGTCGAGGCCGCGGTCGCCCTCGGCGACCACGAGGACGCTCGGCGCCTGATTGCCGACCTCGAGGCGCGAGGGCGTGAGCTTGCACGCCCGCGCCTGCTCGCGCTCGCCTGGCGAGGCCGCGGGATGCTGCACGCGGCGGCGGGCGAGGCCGCCGGGGCGGACGACGCATTCGCGAACGCGGTGGCGGAGCACGAGCGGCTCGAGCTTCCGCTCGAGCGCGCGCGAACGCTCCTCGCCAACGGCGTGGCGCTGCGACGAGCGCGGCAGAAGCGATCGGCGCGCGCGGCCCTGGAGGAAGCAGAGGCGACCTTCGAGGCCCTGGGCGCACGGCTCTGGGCCGAGCGAGCGCGGAGCGAGCTCGCCCGCGTCGGCGGTCGCGCGCCGTCACGCGGCGCGCTGACGCCGACCGAGCAGCGGGTGGCCGGGCTCGCCGCCGCCGGCAAGGCGAACAAGGAGATCGCGACCGAGCTCTACGTCACCGTGCGGACCGTCGAGACGCACCTGACGAAGATCTACGAGAAGCTCGGCGTGCGCGGCCGCGCCGAGCTCCCGCGCCGCCTCTCGTAGCGTCAAAGATCGTGGGTCTCCGGGATTTCTCTTCCGCGTGCCTCGCCGTACCGTCGGCAGCCTCAACGAAGGGAGGAGAAATGAAGAAGCACCTTCGCCTGCTCGCCGTCGTGTTCGCTTTGGGCGCGCTCGCGGGACCGGCCGCGGCCGACAACTCCACGAGCAGCTTCGCGACGAACGACAGCGGGTGTCTCGGCGGGCTGCGCAGCGCGATCGCGCGCGGCGACCTCGCCGGCGTGGCGCTGCCCGATGGGTTCGTCGTACCCGCGGGGTTCGGCGCGGAGTTCAATCCCGGCGGCCACCTCGGAACCGTCGGCGAGGCGGCGTTCCTGCAGTCGCACGGCGTCACCGACCTCGACGCGTTCTGCGCGCTCTTCGTCAAGTAGTCCGAGGTGGAGCAGTACCTCGTCGAGCTCTACTTGCCACGGCGTGACGAGGCGGCGCTGGCGGACGCAGCAGTGCGCGCCCGCGCCGCCTCCGAGCAGCTCACGAGCGAAGGCAGGCAGGGCCGGTACCTGCGGACGATCTTCGTCCCCCAGGACGAGATCTGCTTCCACCTCTACGAGGCGCAGGCGGCGGACGTGGTCGGCGAGGCGAGCCGCCGCGCGCAGATCGCCTACGAGCGGATCGTTCGCGCGGTAAGCGTCGAGCGATAGCGCTGAAGCGGTCGGGGCGCGCGTGTGGGCCGCGCCCCGACCGCGAAGGCGCAGAACGGCGATGAGTTTCGCGCCGCAATGCCGTCTTCCGTAGAGAGAGCGAGGAGGAGGACGACATGGCCAAGATCGTGGTATCGCAGTTCGTGACGCTCGACGGCGTCATGGAGGACCCGGGCGGGGCGGAAGGCTTCGAGCGCGGCGGCTGGGCCTTCGAGTTCGACCGCGGCCCGGAGGGCGACAAGTTCAAGCTCGACGAGGTGATGGCGGCCGAGGCGCTGCTGCTCGGGCGCGTGACCTACGAGGGCTTCGCCGCGGCCTGGCCTTCGAGGACGGGCGAGTTCGCCGACAAGTTCAACACGATGCCGAAGTTCGTCGTCTCGACGACGCTGCAGAACCCGGAGTGGAACAACACGACGGTGATCTCCGGCGATGTCGCGGAGGAGGTCGCGCGCCTCCGGGAGCGGTTCGACGGCGACGTCCTCGTGAACGGCAGCGCGCAGCTCGTGAACGCCCTGGCGCGGCACGACCTCGTCGACGAGTACCGGCTGATGGTCTTCCCGGTCGTCCTGGGAGCCGGCAAGCGCCTCTTCGAGGACGGCATCGCCAAGAAGCCGCTCGAGCTCGTCGAGTCGAAGCCGGCCGGCGCGGTCGTGATCCTCACGCTTCGCCCGCCGGGCGGCGAGTGAGACCTACGCGACTTCGAGGCCGAAGACCTCGACGAGGCCTCGCTCGCCGACGGGCGTGACCCGGACGGCGCGCCCGGACTCGTAGCGCTCGATCCAGCCGAACTCGAAGAAGCGGTCGGCGAGCGCCTTGCCGAGCTTGCCGCCGACGTGGTGGCGCTTCTCGCTCCAGTCGAGGCAGTGGCGAACGGCGGGCCGCCGGCCCGGAACGGAGGCGAGATCGATCCCGAGCCCGCGTAACGTGCCGAGGCCGGACTGCGTCACGTGGTAGTCCGGCTCACCGCCTCGCGCCGCGCCGTTCGCAAGCAGCTCCCGGTCGAGGAGCGCCGCCATCAACCCGGTTCCGAGCTTGCCGGCGAGATGGTCGTAGCACGTCCGTGCACGCCGGAGCGCCTCGGCGCGCGTCCCCTGGCGCAGCGACCGGACCGGCTCCGGCGGGGCGAGGCGTGCGAGCGCCTCGAGCAGGTCGTTGATCTCCGGCCCGGCGAGGCGGAAGTAGCGGCGGCGGCCGTTCGGCTCCGTCGAGAGGAATCCCGCCGCCACCAGCTTCGCGAGATGCTGGCTCGCGGTCGAAGGCGCCACGCCGGCCTGGGCGGCGAGGACGCTCGCCGGCAACGCGCGCCCGTCCCCGAGCGCAGTGAGAATCCGGGCGCGGGCCGGCTCGGCGACGATCGCCGCGACGGCCGCGAGATCCGCGTCTCCGTCCATGGAGCGAGGCTAGCGCGCCATTCGTTCGGTCCTGGCCGAAGCGAGCGCAAGGCTTCAGGGCCGTGGTTCGGCACGACGCAGCGACCTGCCCCTAGCGCAAGGTCCAGCCGCCGGCGCTTCTAGTGCGACGCCGTCGCACGCCTTTGCATTCGTCCTAGTAGTCGAACTTAAGGCGGCCGCTGATCTCTCTGACGGTCGCCTCGTGCTGGCGACGGGCCTCGACTTGCCGCTCGCCCTGCGCGCGAAGCCGACGCTCGTGCTCGGCAATCTCCTCGTTCACCTTCTCGAGCACGTACCGCAGCGTCTCGACGTGATAGCGCTCAAGCTCCTCCATCGTGGTGCCGTCGAGGATGATGGTGTCGCCAGAGACAGAGGCAATGCCGGGGCGGTGCATCGTCGTCCATCGCGGCGGGTGATTCCATGTTTCGACGAAGCGCCGCGCCCAAAGCGGGTGGGGTCGTCGCGAGAGCCGCAGCGGGATGCGGTACAGGGCGCTTCCTGCGCTTCCGTCATTCCGCGGTTGACCCACACCCTCCTCCACGATGCCCGTGATCCTGATGGGCTCGTAGTCAGCCGTGAGAGGCGCAGATGCGGCTGGCGGCAGCGTGGATGTACCGGACGATGGTCGCCTCGCCGCTCGCTCCGCTTCCCGGCGCTTCGCCGCGCGCTCCCGCTGCTCAGCCTGGTGCTGGGGGATCGCGGCGGCGATCTTGTCCGCGACCTCATCGATGTTCGCCTCGTCCAGCGAGAGGTAGAGCACATCGGCCAGTGCGTCGGGCATCTCGGCACCGGCAACGCGAACGGGAAGCACCCGCACGCCCTCGCGGCCCAGCTCACCGGTGACGGCGAGCGCGAGTTCCTTCCGACACCAGTTCGACTTCCGCGATGCCTCGCTGACCAGAGCGAGGAAGAAATCGATTTCGGCGATTGCCGTCGCGATTCGCTCGATGAGGGAGTCTCCGACTTTGAGCTCGCCCTCATCGATCCAGACGCGGAGGCCGCGAGCGTCGAGCGCTGCAGCGAGCGCACGGGCGAGATCCTTGTCCTCGTGGGAGTAGGAGATGAAGATCGAGGCCTGTGAACCGGTCACGACGAGAACGGTACTGCGTGGGGTTGACGCACCTCTCAGGGCGTCGAAGGATCAGTTAGTTCTACATGCCCATTGCGTGGTAGCCGGAGTCGACATACAGCGTCGTCCCGGTCACGTTTCTCGCCGCGTCGGAGAGCAGGAACGCGGCCGCGGCGCCCACGTCGTCGGCGGCGATGTGGCGATGGAGCGGCGAGCGCTCCTCGACGATTGCCTCCATCGTCGGGAAGCCCGCGATCGACCGCGCGGCCAGCGTCCGCACCGGGCCGGCCGAGATCGCGTTCACGCGGATGTCCTTCCGGCCCAGGTCCCAGGCCAGGTAGCGGACGGACGCGTCGAGCGCGGCCTTGGCGACGCCCATCACGTTGTAGTGCGGCACGGCCCGCTCGCCGCCCAGGTAGGTCATCGTCAGGATCGAGCCGCCGCCGGCCGCCTCCAGCAGCGGCTCCGCGGCCCGCGCGCACGCGACGAGGGAGTACGCGCTCACTTCGAGCGCGAGCCAGAACCGGTCGCGGGGCGTGTCGGTGAAGCGGCCCTCCAGGTCCTCGGCGGCGGCGAAGGCGACCGAGTGGACGAGCACGTCCAGCTCGCCCTCGAACGTCTTCCCGACCTCGGCGAAGACACGCTCGACGTCCTCGTCCGCGCGGACGTCGCAGGCGGTGACGAGCGGGCTCCCCACGCTCTCCGCGAGCTGCCGCACGGCGCCCTCGATCCGCTCGCCCTGGAAGGTGAAGGCGAGCGTCGCGCCCTCCTCGGCGAGGCGGCGCGCGATGCCCCACGCGATCGAGCGGCGGTTCGCGACGCCGAGCACGAGGCCGCGCTTGCCTTCGAACACTCCCGGCACCGGGCGAGTCTAGACTGTCCATCTTGCGCCGCCGCATCGCTCTCTTGACCGTCGTAGCGGCGCTCGTCGCTGCGACTCCGGCCGCGGCGCAGCTCCTGCCCATCAAGCGCACCTTCGGCGAGCTGACGCTGCCGCGGCTCCGCGCCGGCACGATCCACGTCCCTCGCGGACACGCGAGCGGCCGCCTGCGCGTGATCGTGACGTTGAAGCTGCCGCCGCTCGCGGCCGCGTACACCCGCGCGCCCGCCGCCTTCGGAGGCACGCGGCGGCTGGACGTCGCCTCCGCCTCGTCGCGCGCCTACCTCGCCCGCGTCGCGGCGGCGCAGCGCGTCACGGCCGCGCGGCTGCACCGCGCGATCCCCGGGGCCTCGATCGGCCGCCGCTTCCGGATCGTCCTCGACGGCCTCACCGTCACGCTGCCGGTGCGCCGCCTGCCCCAGCTCGTGCGGCTCGGCTTCGTGCGCCGCGTGTACCCGAGCCTGCGCTTCACGCTCACCCTCGACCGCAGCCCGTCGCTGATCGGCGCGGACGTCCTGCACGCGGCCACCGGCGCGCGCGGTCAGGGCGTCAAGATCGGCGTCGTCGACGACGGCATCGACCAGACGAACCCGTTCTTCGACCCAGCCGGCTACTCGTACCCGGCCGGCTTCCCGAAAGGCGACACGACGTTCACGACGCCGAAGGTGATCGTCGCGAAGTCGTTCCCCGGCCCGGGCGCCGGCACGCGCGGCGCGCTGCCGCTCGATCGCCAGGAGTCCTTCCACGGCACGCACGTCGCGGGCATCGCCGCCGGGGACGAGGGGACGAACGCGCCGGCCGGCCGTGACCATCCGCCGGTGCCGGGTCTCTCCGGCGTCGCGCCGCGGGCGTGGATCGGCAACTACCGCGTCTTCACGGTTCCCACGCCGATCGGCAACGTCGCCAACACGCCCGAGATCGTCGCCGCCTTCGAGGCCGCCGTCGCCGACGGGATGAACGTGATCAACTTCTCCGGCGGCGGGCCCGAGACCGACCCGGTGACCGACGCGCTCATCGAGACCGTCAAGAACACGGCGGCCGCGGGCGTCGTGCCGGTGATCGCGGCCGGGAACGACCGCGACGACTTCGGACTCGGCAGCGTCGGCTCGCCCGGTACCGCGCCGGCGGCGGTGACGGTCGCAGCCGTGACGAACTCGCACATCTTCGCGCCCGTCCTCTCCGTCACCTCGCCGGGCGCGCCGGCGACGCTCCAGCAGATCCCGATCGAGAAGGCCTCGACGCCCGGCGCGTGGGCGGTGAGCGACCAGACGCTCGTCGACGTCGGCACGATCGTCGGCGCGAACGGCACGCCGGTCGACCGGCACCTCTGCGGCCCGCCCGAGAACCCGAACGGGCCGGTGCAGCCGCTGCCCGCGCACTCGCTCGACGGCGCGATCGCGCTCGTCTCGCGCGGGATCTGCACCTTCGCCTCGAAGGCGCTGCGCGCGCAGGCGGCGGGCGCGATCGGGATGGTCCTCGTCGACAACCGGCCGGGCAACCCGAACCCGATCCCGCTCCAGCTGCCGATCCCGGCCGGGATGATCTCCGACCTCGACGGCGCGAATCTGCGTGCCTACCTGGCCGGCACGGGCGGCCGCGCGGCCGTCCGAATCGGCAACGACCCGGTCGACGTCGAGAACGGCCGCGGCGACGTCATGACGAGCTTCTCCTCCGCCGGCCCGACCGACTTCCGCCACCTCCTGAAGCCCGACGTGTCCGCGCCCGGCGGGCAGATCCTGTCCTCGACGCTGCCCGAGTTCGCCGGCTCGCCGTTCGCCGTCTTCGACGGGACGAGCATGGCGACGCCGCACGTCGCCGGCGCGACGGCGCTCCTGCTCGAGCTCCACCCCGGCTGGTCGGCGCAGCAGGTGAAGTCGGCGCTCGTCTCGACCGCGGGCCCGGCGTACGGCGACACGGCCGAGACGCACGAGGCGCCCGTCCTGCTCGAGGGCGGCGGGCTCGTGAACCTTCCCCGCGCGGCTGATCCGGGGCTCTTCACCGATCCGACCTCGCTCTCGTTCGGCGACCTGAACGTCTCGGGCGGCGCGCAGTCCCGCGGGATGCTCGTACGCCTGACGGACGCGGGCGGCGGCGCGGGCACGTGGACGGTCTCGGTCGCGCCGCAGTCGTCGAGCGCCGGCGCCGCGCTCGACGTGCCCGGCGTCGTGACGATCGCGCCGGGCGGCGAGACCGACGTGACCATCACGGCGTCAGCGAGCGCGAGCGCGGAGAAGGGTGACGACTACGGCTTCGTCGTCCTCCGGAACGGAACCAAGACGCGGCGGATCCCGTACCTCTTCCTCGTCACGAAGCCCGGCCTGGCCGCGGCGACGCCGACGCCGCTCCGGCCGCTCCAGACCGGCGACACGCGGAGCGGCGTCTCGCGCGCCGACTTCTACCGCTTCCCGGACGCGCCGTTCGGCCCGGCGCCGAACTACCTCGCCGCGCCGACGGAGAGCGAGGACGGCGCCGAGCAGGTATACGTCATGCACCTCGACCGCGCGGCGACGAACCTCGGCGTCTCCGTCCTCCAGCAGAGCGCGCGCTCCGAGATCGACCCGTTCCTGCTCGGCTCGCTCGACGAGAACGACGTCCAGGGTTACGCGGGCACGCCCGTGAACGCCAACGGCCTGATGTTCGACTACCGCTTCGACGTCGAGGCCGCAGGCGCCCAGTTCCCGAGCGCAAAGGACTACTACGTCGCCGTCGACTCCGCGCGCGACCTCTTCACCGGCGAACGGCTTCCCGGGCAGTACCAGCTGCGCTCCTGGGTGAACGACGTGCGACCGCCGACGGTGAAGCTCCTTACCACCCGCGTCGCGCCCGGCCGGCCGACGATCGCGGCGCGCATCCGCGACGCGGGCTCGGGCGTCGATCCGTTCTCGCTCGTGATCGGCTACAAGCAGGTGCTCGTCGGCGCGGCGGCCTACGACCCCGTGAGCGGAATCGCCGTCTTCCCGCTCCCGGCCGCGGCGCCGGCGCTCACCGGCCGAACCGCCGCGACGATCCAGGCCTCCGACTACCAGGAGACGAAGAACGTCAACACCTCGGGGTCGGAGATCATGCCGAACACGGCGTTCAAGGACGTCCACATCGCCGTCGCCGCGCGCCCCGCCGTGAGCTGGCTCCTCCCCGACCCGGCCGCGGGATGCGTGAAGGGGACGGCGCGGCTCGTCGTCGTCGCGAGCGCGTCGCGGCGGATCGCCTCCGTCAGGTTCTTCGACGGGAAGCGACGGATCGCGACCGTCCGCAAGGGCACCGCCGGCCTCTTCGCCGCGAACTGGAGGACGGCGCGGGCGAAGCGCGGCGCCCACGTCCTCGAGGCTCTCGTCCGGGACGCGAAGGGCTCCACGGCGAGCGCCCGCGAGCGCGTCCGCGTCTGCCGCTGACCGAGCAGCGAGTCGCCGTCGTCACCGGCGCCTCGAGCGGGATCGGCGCCGCGATCGCCCGCGCGCTCGCCGCGCGCGGCGACCTCTGCGTCCTCCTCGCCCGGCGCGAGGATCGGCTGCGCGCGCTCGCCGAGGAGCTCGGCGGCGAGTACGAGCTCTGCGACGTCGCCGACCGTGAGGCCGTGGAGCGAGCAGCGGCAGCGGTTCGCGAGCGGCATCCGCGGATCGCCGTTCTCGTCTGCAACGCCGGCATCCCGGGGCGGTACGGCTTCCTCGACATCGAGCCCGAGCGCCTCGTCCAGCTCGTCCGGACGAACTACCTCGGCGGCGTCTGGTGCCTGCGCGCCTTCCGCCCCGCGCTCGAGGCCGCGGGCGGCGCCGACGTCGTGAACGTCGTCTCCGTCGCGGGCGGAGTCGCGTTCCCGCCCTCCGGGCCCTACTCTGCGTCGAAGCACGCGCAGCTCGCGTTCTCGCGCGCGACGGCCGCCGAGCTGCGGCCGCGCGGCATCCGCGTGCACACGATCAATCCCGGCTTCGTCGAGACCGAGGGGTTCCCGCAGCGAACAGTGCTGCGCGGCCGCCTGCTGCGGCGGGCGGTGATCGAGCCGGAGGACGTGGCGCGCCACGTGCTGCGCTCGCTCGAGCGCGGACGGGGCGAGACGTACGTGCCCGCCTGGTACCGCGTCTTCCCGCTTCTCCAGGCCCTCGCGCCCGGGGTCGTCGGCCGGCTCGCCGGACGCTCTGGCTATCGCTCGCGCGCCGCGTCAAACTAGGTCCGATGAGCGAGCAGCTGAGCGCACAGGCTGCGATGCGAGGCGCGGAGTTCCGTGCTGCCCTCCGCCGCTTCCTCCGGCGGAGCGAGCGCGTTGCCCGCGCGTCAGGGCTCACGCCGCAGCGGTACCTCCTCCTGCTGATGATCAAGGGCGCGCCCGACGGCTCGGAGCAATCGACGGTCACCGAGCTCGCGGAGCGCCTCCAGCTCGCGCAGAGCACGGTCACCGAGCTCGTCAGCCGTGCCGAGGAGGTGGGCCTCGTCGAGCGGGAGCCGTCGCCGGCCGACGGCCGCGTCGCGCACCTCCGGCTCACCGAGGAGGGCGAGCGACGCCTCGCGCGGTCGTTCGCGACCATGGCGGCGGAGCGCGAGCAGCTCCGGGCGGTGTTCGCGCACCTGGACGAGTCGTCGTAACGCGGGATTTCCGAGCCCGCGCGGGCCGTTTACGACCGACGTGGAGCCGCAGCGGCGAGCACCGAAGGTCGAGTTCCTCTACTGGGAAGGCTGCCCTTCCCACCCCGAGGCGCTCGAGCTGCTCCAGGAGGTGTTGGCGGCCCGGGGGATCGACGCGCGCGTGGAGCTCCGCGAGGTGACGAGCCAAGGGGAGGCGGAGGCGCTTCGCTTCCCCGGCTCGCCGACGATCAGGGTCGACGGGCACGACATCGACCCGGCCGGCGCGGACGCGCGACCGGCGCTCAACTGCCGCATCTACCACCTCCCAGACGGCACCGTCTCGCCCGTGCCGACACGCGAGCAGCTCGAGGAGGCGCTCTGATGACCACCGCTCCGCAGTTCGACCTCGAGGGCGTCGACGGCCAGCGGCATTCCCTCGACGACTACGCCGACGCCGACGTGCTCGTCCTGATCCAGTCCTGCAACCACTGTCCGTACGTCCAAGCGTGGGAGGACCGGATGAGCGCGATCCAGCGCGACTACGGCGACCGCGGCGTGCGGCTCGTCGCCGTCAACTCGAACGACGCCGACGCCTACCCGGAGGACTCGTTCGAGGAGATGCGCTCACGGGCGGAGCGCCGCGGCTTTGCGTTCGACTACCTCTACGACCCCTCGCAGGGCATCGCGCGGGCGCTCGACGCCGAGCGCACGCCCGAGGTCTTCCTCTTCGACCGCGACCGCCGGCTGCGTTACCACGGCGCGATCGACGACTCGCGCAACGAGCAGGCGGTGACCCAGCACTACCTGCGCGCCGCGCTCGACGCCGTGCTCTCGGGGAGCGAGCCTCCGGTGGCGGAGACGATGCCGGTCGGCTGCACCGTCAAGTGGCGTCGGTAGCGCCAGCCTAGGCTCGCCCGAAGAGCTGCGCTCGGCCGCGCCCGCGCGCGGTCGGGTCGGGCCGGCGGTTCTCCGGCACCTTGATGGCGGAGCGGCCTCCTTCGTCTGCGAGCGGCTCGTCGTCGAAGCGAGGGATGACGTGCAGGTGCGCGTGCCCGACGTCGGGGGAGCAGTTCCACAGGAGCATGTAGCCGTCGGGCGCGAGGCGCTCGTCCCACGCGGCCTTGGCCTCGAGGAGGAGCTCGTGGGTCGCCGCCCACTCCTCGTCCGTGAAGTCGAACGGCGACGGCTTGTGCGCGAGCGGGACGATCACGCCGCACCCGGGCAGCACGTCGGGCGGGTCGCGCGGATCGCGCGTCGAGGCGTAGATACAGAAGGCGTTCTCGATGCACACCTCGGCTCTCCGGAGCCGCTCGTGGTCGCAGAAGACGCAGTCGTCTCGGGCCATGTCTAGGGCTTGCGGAGGAGGTACCAGCCCGTCTCGGCGACGTAGGCCTCCGGGCCGTCGGGGCTCAGCGCGCGGACGCGCTCGGCGTCCTCGCCGCGGCAGCCGGCGAGCTCGAGGTAGTAGTCGAGCTCGCGCCGGTGGCTCTGGAAGCGTGTCCGGACGACGACGAGCCCGTTCGCCTCGAAGAGGTGCCGCAGGTCGATGTCCGGCAGCGTCCGCGCGTGCGAGGGGTCCCGCGCGCGCTCGAAGCGGTCGAGCGCAAGCGCCGCGAGCGGGTCGACGGGCGCGATCTGGTCGTCGACGAAGATCAACCCGCCCGGCTTCGTGACGCGCGCGAGCTCGGCCACTGCGAGCTCGGGCCGGGAGACGTGGTGCAGCGTCCGGCGACTCCCGGCGAGGTCGAAGGAGCCGGCCTCGAACGGCAGGGCGGTGGCGTCGCCCTCGACGAAGGTGACGTTCGGCGGCGGCGCCGCCCGCGCCGCCGCGAGGAGCTCGGGCACGAGGTCGACGCCCACGACTTCGCGGACGAGCGGCGCGAGCGCGAGCGCGAGCACGCCCGCGCCGGTCCCGGAGTCGAGCGCGCGCTCCTCGCCGGTCAGCGGCAGGAAGTCCCGGAGCTGCTCGCGCACGCGCTCGACTTGGCGCGCCGAGTGCTCGGCTACGCTCGCCGCCGTCGCGGCGAAGCGAGCCCGAACGGCCTCTTGCTGCGGGTCGCTCACACCCGCATTCTGGTAGAGCGCCGGAAGCCAAACCAAGCTCGACTTCCGGCGCTCGCGTATAGCTCTACGGCGCGCCGAGCCGAACCTGGACGAGCCTCCGCGTCGAGACGCCGGCGAGGACGTTGTCGCCCGGCTTCCGCGCTCGGACGAAGGCGACCAACGCGCCGCCGTTCACGAGCGGGAGCCGCGCCGTCGGCTGCACCTGGAAGGAGACCCAGCCGTCGGTGCCGGTCTGCTGCTCGGCGACGTTGCCGATCCGCCCGTAGGGCAGGCCGATCATGTAGACCAGCGCGCCGCGGACGACGAAGCCGCGGGTATCGGTGACGCGGAAGCGCGCCGTGAACGGGTCCCGCGACCGGACGACGCTCGGCGTGAACTCGACGCCCGAGACGATCAGTCGCTGCGGCGGGTCGACGCTCGTGACGGGAATCGACACTTTTCCGTCGGCGAGCTTGATCTGGCCGCTCGGTCCAGGCGGAGGCGGACTGGCCGCTGGCCGCACGAGTCTCGTCGGCCGCGACACCGCCGAGCTCGAGCCGGCGCTGTTCTGCGCGGTCACGCGGACGCGGATCCGGTGGCCGGCATCGGCCGAGGT
Organism: Gaiellaceae bacterium; assembly: GCA_035640455.1. Classification (GTDB taxonomy): domain Bacteria; phylum Actinomycetota; class Thermoleophilia; order Gaiellales; family Gaiellaceae; genus AC-50. The sequence goes on from DASQWB010000183.1 coordinate 26,599, forward strand.
GAGGACGTAGGTCTGCGACGTTGCGCCCGCGATGTCGACGCAGTTGCCGCCGCCGCTTCCACAACGGCGCCACAAGTACGAGAACGTGAGCGGCTTCGTGCCGGCCCAGTCGCCGTTCCTCGCCGTCAGCGTGCGACCGACCTGCGTCGTTCCGGTCACGTACGGCAGCGAGCGAACGGTCGGTGGGTCCACGGCTGTCGAGGCGCCGGCGATGCCCACGGCCGTTGCGATCGCCGTCGCGGCAGCGCCCGCCACGGCAGCGAGGACGAGCTTGCTTCTCGATTGCACGAGCTTCACCCCCCTTGATCTACGCTCGTACCTGGTCCAACGAGGGCCGAGCGAGTCGGTTTGGGCCACCGAGAGCCGCTTTACGCGCCGCTTACGGCACGGCGGACGAGCTCGAGCGCCTCCTCGCGCGTGGAGATGATCCCGGCCGCGCGCTCCTCCTCGACGAGCGCGAGCAGCCAGCCGATCTCCGGTCCGGGCGGAAGGCCGAGCTCGTCGCCGCGCAGGAGCGGCTCGTCGGGATCGGCGGCGCGCGCGGCCTCGACCGCCGGCGCGAGCTCCGGCGCGCCCACGAAGGCGAGCGCCTCGAGCGCCCACGGCTCGGTCGCGCGGCGGAAGCGGTGGATCGCCCGCGCGGAGCCGTTCGGCGGCCGCTCGGCCCGCAGCAGGGCGCGGAGCAGGCGCTTGCGCTCGTTCGAGATCGGATAGCGGCGAAGCTCGGGCCCGAAGACGACGGCGAGCCGGAAGTCCGCCGAGCCAAACGCCTCGAGCAGTTCGCCGCGCTCGAGCGAGCCGCCGAGCGGCGCCAGCAGGCCGAGCTCGTCGAGCCGCCGGAAGCCGGCCGGCGAGAGCCGCTCGAGCTCGGCGAGGATCCGCTCGCCGGCCGGCCGCGGGGCGAACTCGGCGTGGGCGCGGACGAGCTCCTCGGTCAGCGGCGCGAGTCGGAAACCGAGCTCGCCCTCGAGCCGGACGGCGCGCAGCAGGCGAAGCGGATCGTCCTCGAAGATCGTCTCGGTGACCGCGCGGAGGCTGCGGAGGGCGATGTCCTCGAGGCCGCCGCTCGGGTCGACGATCTCGCCGCCCGCGAGCGGCCGCGCGAGCGCGTTGACCGTGAAGTCGCGCGTGGCGAGGTCGGCGTCGATCGTTCCCCGGAGCGGCGTGAAGTCGACGGTGCGGCCGTCCGCGAGCACCACCCGCCACGCCCCGTGCTGCTCCGAGAGCGGGAACGGCGCCCCGCCGATGCGCCGCGCGTAGGCCCGTGCGGCCTCCTCCGGCCGCCGACAGGCGACGTCGACGTCGACGACCGGCCGGCCGAGGAGCTCGTCCCGGAGGGCGCCGCCGACGAGCCACGCCTCCTCGCCCGCGAGGACCTCGTGCGCGAGCTCAACCATCGACGACGCTCCGCCTGGCGCGGGTCGGGTCGCTCGACACGCCGCACACGATCTCGTAGTTGATCGTGCCCGCGACGCGCGCGTGCTCCTCCGCGAGGATCCCGTCTCCGAGCAGGACGACGGGCGTACCCACCGGCAGCTCGCGGTCGAGCTCGACGGCGAACGAGTCCATCGAGACGGTGCCGACGGCGCGCCGCCGCTCGCCGGCGACGAGGATCTCGGTTCCGGTCAGGTCGCGGCGGAACCCGTCGTCGTAGCCGACCGGCACGAGGCCGATCCAGGTCGGCGCCTCCGCGACGAAACGGCGCCCGTAGCCGGTGCTCTCGCCGGGCGCGAGCCGCTTCACCTGCGCCAAGTAGCTCTGCCAGCGAAGTGCCGGCTCGAGCCCGTCCGCCGCCGGATCCTCGCCGAACGGGGACAGGCCGTAGAGCGCGATGCCGCAGCGGGCCGCGTCGAAGCGTGCTTCGGGCAGCCGGAGGGCCGCCGCGCTGTTCGCGACGTGGCGCGTCAGGTGGGCGTAGGCGGCGGTCGCCTCGCGGAACCGCTCGATCTGAAGCGCTGCGAATCCCTGGTCCGTGTCGGCGGTCGCCAAGTGCGTCATCACGCCGACGACGTTCGCCGGCGGCTCGGGCAGCTCGCGGAACCCGTACCGGCCCATGCCGGTGTCGAGCTTGAGGTGGACGGAGATGCCGGGCGGGATCTCGCCGCCGGTGACCGTGAGCTCGAGCCGCGCCTCCCGCGCCTGCGCGAGGTCGACCGTCGGCCCGAGGACGATGATGCGCGGCTCGGTCAGCTCGCGTCGCAGCGCGAGGGCCTCCGGAACCGTCGCGACGCAGAGCGCGCTCGCCCCGCCCGCGAGCGCCGCGCGGGCAGCGTCGAGGGCCCCGTGGCCGTACCCATCCGCCTTGACGACCGCCCAGAGCTCGGCGCCGTCGAGCGCGCGCAGGAGCCGCGCCACGTTGCGGCGGATCGCGCCGAGGTCGACTACGAGCTCAGAGCGGTGCATACGGACGGAAGTTTCGCGCCAGCTCGGAGACGTACCTCCGTCCGAGCGTGTCGCCGTTCCGCTCGAGCCACTCGCGGAAGCTCGCGCGGCCGCGCGGCGGCTCGGCCGAGACGAGCAGGCTCGCCTGGAGACCGGCAGCCTCGTCCGCGGTCAGGAGGACGTCATGCTGTGCCAGGCCGACTGCCTTCCCGAGCGTGAGCGCGAGGCGCGGAGGCATGTGCACTAGTGCACGGGGACGGCCGACGGCTGCGGCGACGAGGCGGACGAGCTCGTCGAAGGTGTACGTCTCGGGCCCGGCCGCGTCGACCGTGCCGGTGGCGCTCACGGCGATCTCGGCAACGTCCTCCGCGGACACGGGCTGGACGCGGCCGCTCCCGTCGCCGGGGACGACGAACACCGGGAACCGGCGCAGGAGCCACGCGATGTTGTTCACGAGGATGTCCCGCGGCCCGAAGACGAGCGTCGGCCGGACGATCGCATACGCCACGCCGCAGGCGGCGAGCTCGCGCTCGACGAGCGCCTTGCCCCGGAAGTATCGGAGCGGCGAGTGGAGCGACGCGTTCGTCACGCTCACGTGCACGATCCGCTCGACCCCGGCCTCGGCCGCCGCCGCGAAGAGGACGGCGCTGTTCCGAACCGCGCGCTCGAAGGTCGTCTCGCTGCGCTCGAAGCGCACCCAGTAGGTGTTGTAGAGGCAGCGGGCGCCGCGCAGGCTCGCTACGAGCCGAGCGCGTTCAGTGAACTGGAGCGGCGCCGCTTCGACCTTTCCGTGCAGCGGGCTCGACGGATCGTCGCGGCGCGTCAGCGTCCGGACGCGGATGCCCTCCGCCAGCAGCCGCCGCGCGATGAAGCTGCCGGTGTAGGAGAACGCGCCGGTGACGACGTCGAGGTCAGGCGAGGGCACGAGGCAGCAGCGCCACGACGTCGCTCGCAACGAGACCCGCCTGCTGCGGGGCAAGCCGCGCCGCCCGCGCCTGCGCGACCGCCCCGGCGGCCGCGGCGAGCTGCGCCTCGAGTCCCTTGGCGAGGAAGGCCGCGACGATGCCGGTGAGGACGTCGCCCGTCCCCGCGGTCGCCAGGCCCGGCGCGTTCGCCGACCGGACGAGGACGCCGGCTCCCGGCGCGCCCACCAGCGTGTCGGCGCCCTTCAGCAACACCACGCAGCCGAAGCGCTCGACGCCTCGCCGGATCGCCTCGAGCCGGTGGGTAGCCACCCACCGCGACTCCTCCCCGAGCAGCCGCGCGAGCTCCCCCTCGTGCGGGGTCAGGACAGTGGGCGCATCCCGCGTGAACGGCTGGAGCTCGTGCAGCCCGTCCGCGTCGACCACCGCCGGCAGCGACGACTCCGAGAGCAGCCGCCGCACGAGCGCCCGCTGCTCCTCCCCGCGCCCGAGCCCGGGCCCGAGCGCGAGCGCGTCCATGCGCGGCAGCAGCTCGTCGACCTCGTCGATCGGCCGCTTCACCGCCTCGAGCAGGCGCTGCTCCACGACCGGGAGCGAGCGCTCCGGGACGGCAACCGCGACGTAGCCGGCGTCCGCGCGGAACGCCGCCTCGGCGGCGAGGCAGGCCGCGCCGGTCAGCCCCGGCGCGCCGCCAACGACGAGCACTGCGCCGGCCGAGTACTTGTTGTCGCCCTCGCGGCGACGCGGCACGCGCGCGAGGACATCGCCCGTCACGAGCCGGTGCTCGGTCTCCGCGCGCTCGAGGCCGATCTCGACGACGTCGACCTCGCCGGCGTGGAATCGCCCCGGCGCGACGACGAGCCCGACCTTCGGGGCGTGCATGGTGACAGTCACCGCGGCGCGCACCGCCGCGCCCGCGACCTCCCCGGTCGAGGCGTTTACGCCCGACGGCACGTCGACCGCCACGACCGGCGCGCCCGCGCCGTTCATCCGCCGGATCAGCTCGGCCGCATCCGCCCGCGGCTCGCCCCGAAACCCGGTGCCGAAGAGCGCGTCGACGACGACGTCGGCGCCCTCCCCGAGCTCCTCGACCGCGTCCCGACCTGCCTCCCGCAGCACCCGGGCCGCGATGCGCCCGTCGCCGCCGTTCGCGCCCCGGCCGCAGACGCAGGCGACCCGCCGCGCCTCCGGGAAGCGGCGCAGGACCGCCTCCGCGACTCCGCGCCCCGCCCGCTCCATCATCGCCTCGACGTCGTGGCCGGCCTCGGCGGCGCGCATCTCGTCCGCGGTGTAGAGCGGCTCAAGCATCGGAGACGAGGCAGATCGCGGCGGCGAGCTCGCGCGAGTGCGTCATCGAGAGGTCGATCCGGCCGGCGCGGCTCCGCTCCGCATACGCCTTCGTCCGCCCGGAGAGGCGGACGCCGGGCTTCGGCCGGCCGACGATCTCGATCTCCTTCCACGTGAAGCGGACGCCGATGCCGAGCGCCTTCCCCACCGCCTCCTTGCCGGCGAAGCGGCCCGCGTAGCTCTCGGCCGGGTTCGGCCGCGAGTCGCAGTACTCGCGCTCGGCGGCCGTGAAGCAGCGCTCGCGAAAGCCCGGATAGCGCTCGAGCGCACGGCGAATGCGCCCGATCTCGATCAGATCCAAGCCGACGCGCACTACACGTTCTGCTCGAGCCACTCCGGGAGCTGCGCCACCGAGGAGACGAGACCGTCGGGCATGACGCTCCCCCGCTCGACCGCATCGGGCCGGAACTTCCCCGTCCGGACGAGGACGGTGCGGAGGCCGAAGCGCTGTGCGCCCGCGATGTCGGCCTCGATGTCGTCGCCGACCATCCACGTGAGTTCCGGCTCGGCGTCGAGCGCCTCGACGGCGGCGCCGAAGTAGGCAGGGCTCGGCTTGCCGAGCACGGTCGCCTCGACGTCGGCCGCGTACTCGAGCCCGGCGACGAAGGCGCCGGCGTCGAGGAGCGGGCCGCGCCGCGTCTGCCACCAGCGGTTCTTGTGCAGGCAGTAGAGCTCGGCGCCGGCCTCGAGCTCGTGGAAGGCGCGGGCGAGGTTCGTGTAGCTGAAGACCTGGTTCGTCTCGAGCGTCTCGTCGGCGCCGCCGAGCAGCACCGCGTCCGCGCCCTCGCCGACGAGCTCGACCCCCGCGAGGTCGTCGACGAGCGCGTGCATCGTCAGCGCGAGCACGCGCTTGCCGCGCAGCGCCCTCGCGGCCGCATGCGCCGTCGTCTGGAGCTCGTCGTCGTCGAGGTCGACGCCGATCTCCCGCAGCTCCTCGGCGAGCGTCGCGCGCGCCCGCGTCGTGTTGTTCGTGACGAACCGGAGCCGGTGGCCGTCCTCACGCAGCCGCCGCACGGCCTCCGCCGCGCCTGCGATCGGCTCGCCGGAGACCGCCAGGACGCCGTCGACGTCGAGGAGAATTGCCGCCATGGCCGGCGAGTCTATTTCGGTCACGCGCTCCGTCGCGATCCCGCTCGAGGAGATCGAGCTCCGCGTCTCCCGCTCGAGCGGCCCCGGCGGCCAGCATGCGCAGACCTCGGAGACGCGCGTCGAGGCCGTCTTCGATGTCGAGGCCTCGGAGACGCTCTCGTCGGCGCAGAAGCGGCGCGTCGTGGCACGAGCCGGGCCGGTGCTCCGTGCGGTCGCGCAGGACGAGCGAAGCCAGGCGCGGAACCGCGAGCTCGCCCTCGAGCGGCTGGCGGCCAGGCTCCGCGAGGCGCTGCGAGTGCAGCGCAAGCGCGTCCCGACGAAGCCGACCGCGGCCGCGCGCGAGCGCCGCCTGGAGGAGAAGCGCCGCCGCAGCGAGACGAAGCGGCTACGAAGACCGCCGAGCTAGCCGCTCGAAGTCCGGCACGGGAATGCCGTAGCGCTCACCGAGTGCCCGCACGTCTCGCTGGTGAGCGTCGTCGAGCGCGTAGCCGGTCGTGTGGCTCACCATCACGGCCTCGGGCGTGAGGCAGGGAACCTCCTGTCCCAGGATGCGGCCGACGCCGCCGAAGGCCGCGGCCGGGTAGATCCAAACCTCGCCGTTCGCCATCCGGTAGACGCCCTCGCCGGTCGCTGTGAATGACACCGGATGCACGTCCACCTGATGTCCCTCTTCGTCGATGAGCTCGAAGCTCGAAGGTGGTTCGCCGGCGGCGAGCACGTAGCCGCGTTCGCCGAGCGCCTGCTCGATCCGCGCGCTGTCGTCGAATCGGGCCACGAGGTCGAGGTCGTCGTGCGGTCGCGTCTGCTCACCGAGCAGCGCGTCGACCGCCCAGCCGCCGTCGAGCCATACCGCGATGTCGTGCGTCTTCAGGTGCGCGAGCAGGCCGAGGACGCGCGCTGCGTCCATCTCCGCCTGCGGCTGTCTCCCGCGTCCGCTTCTCGCCACACCCGAGCCGATTAGACCGCACTCTGCAGGGGAAACAGGCGCGACCGCGAACGACCTGCTCGTCCTCGACGGCTGCACGTTCTTCTACACCGACGCGACCGGCGACGTCGACGCGCGCGAGGCGAAGGGCTACTTCTTCGAGGACGTGCGCCACCTCTCGCGCTGGCAGCTCCTGCTCGACGAGCAGCCGCTCGAGTGCCTCGCGAGCCGTCCCGTCGACTACTTCTCGGCCCGCATGGTCTGCGCGCCGCCGGGCCAGCAGCCGCCGGTGACGGTGCGCCGCGACCGCTTCGTCACCGACGGCGTCCACGAGGACGTGATCGTCAGGAACCATCGCTTCGAGCCGGTAGAGGTCAAGCTCGAGCTCCACTTCGGCGCCGACTTCGCGGACGTCCTCGAGGCGCAGCAGGGCGGGGAGACCGCCGAGGGCGAGGACGGGCACGAGCTCGAAGGACCGCGAGCCCGCATGTGGCACCAGCGAAATGGCTACCGGCGAGAGACGATCGTCGCGTTCAGCCGCCGCGACGTGACGCTCGAGGAAGGGCGCGCGGTCTTCGACCTGCGCCTCGGCCCGCACGAGGAGTGGAAGACGTGCGTCGACGTCGTGCCCGTCGTCGAGGGACGCCGGCGGCGGGCGCTCCTCCGTTGCGAGTCGTTCGGCAAGCCCGAGCCCGAGATGCCGCTCTCGCTCCAGGAGTGGCTCGCCGGCGCTCCCTCCTTGGAGAGCGACAGAGCATCGCTCGTGCAGACGTACCGGCAGAGCCTCCTCGACCTCGGCGCGCTGCGGATCCGGCCGACGACGAGCCTCGCGCACGCGATGCCGGCGGGCGGCCTGCCGTGGTTCATGACGGCGTTCGGCCGCGACAGCCTGGTCACCTCGTACTTCGCGGTTCCGTTCCAGCCGACGCTGGCCGAGGCGACGTTGCAGGCCCTCGCCGAGCTCCAGGCGACCGAGTACGACGACTTCCGCGACGCCGAGCCGGGCAAGATCATGCACGAGCTGCGGCGCGGGATCCTCGCGCGAAGCGGCGTCACCCCGCACAGCCCGTACTACGGCACGCACGACGCGACCCTCCTCTTCCTGATCGTCCTCGACGAGTACGAGCGCTGGACTGGCGACACGGCGCTCGTGCTGCGGCTCGAGGGCGCGGCGCGCGCGGCGGTCGCGTGGCTGGAGGGGCCCGCGGATCTCGACGGCGACGGCTTTCTCGAGTACCACAGCCGCTCGTCGAAGGGGCTCCGCAACCTCTGCTGGAAGGACTCTGATGACTCGATCCTCTTCCCGGACGGGTCGCACGCCGAGGCGCCGATCGCGACCTGCGAGATCCAGGGCTACGCCTACGACGCGCGGCTGCGGACGGCGCGGCTCGCCCGCGAGGTGTGGGGCGACGATGCGCTGGCGGAGCGGCTCGAGCGGGACGCTGCCGCGCTCCGCGAGCGATTCGACGAGGTCTTCTGGCTCGGCCGCCGCCGCTTCTACGCGCTCGCTCTCGACGGGCGGAAGCGGCCGGTCGACGCGCTCACGTCGAACGTCGGCCATCTCCTGTGGAGCGGGATCGTGCCGAAAGAGCGCGCGGAGATCCTCGTCCGGCGTCTGCTCGGAAAGGACATGTTCAGCGGCTGGGGGATCCGCACGATGTCGGCGCGCGAGCGCCCGTACAGCCCACTCCGCTACCACGACGGGACGGTCTGGCCGCACGACACGGCGATCGTCGCCGAGGGGATGCGCGGCTACGGCTACCGCGACGAGGCGAGCCGCGTCGCGCACGCGCTCCTCGACGCGGCGCGGCAGCTCGGCCACCGGCTGCCGGAGGTCTTCGCCGGCTTCGAGCGCGACGGCGCCGACGTGCCGGTCCAGTACCCGGGCGCCATGACTCCGCAGGCCTGGTCCGCCGCGGCGCCCCTCCTCGCCCTGCGGACGCTGCTCGGCCTCGACGTCGTCGACGGCGAGCTGCGGGCGCGGCCGAAGCTTCCCGACGACCTCCGCGCGCTCCGCCTGCGCGGCGTTCCGTTCCGGGGCGGCACGCGCGACGTCCCGTGACCGACGCCGTCGTCTTCGACGCGCTCGGGACGCTCTTCGAGCTGCGGGTGCTCGTCGAGCGCCTCGACGAGCTGGGCGCCCCCGACGGCGCCTTCGACGCGTGGTTCGGGCGGCTCCTGCACTCCGCCGCCGCCGTCACGCTCGCCGGCGAGTTCGTGCCGTTCGCGGAGCTCGCGCGGACGACGCTCGCGACGGCGGCGGCGCGGCTCGGCGTCGAGCTCGACCCCGAGGAGGTGCTGCCGCTCCTCGAGCGGCTGCCGCCCTACCCGGACGCGCGAGCCGCCGTGGCGCGGCTGGAGGAGGCCGGTGTGGCTTGGGCAGTCCTGACGAACGGCGGCGAGGCCGCCACGCGGGCGCTCCTCGAAGCGGGCGGGCTCGCAGGGGCGTGGCACGTCGTGAGCGCCGAGGAGGTCCGCGCGTACAAGCCCCACCCTGCGCCGTACCGTCGCGTCGTCGAGGCGCTCGAGCTGCCGGCCGAGCGGGTGACGCTCGTCGCCGCGCACGGCTGGGACGTCGTCGGCGCAGGCGCCGCCGGCCTCCGATGCGTCTGGGTCGACCGTCTCGAGCACGAGTGGCCGTTCCCGCCGCCCGAGCCGCCGCGGGCGCCGGACCTCGAGCTCGCCGTCGAACGCGCCCTGGCTTAATAGTCCCGAGCCGCGCCCAGAAGCGGCGCCGGGAGCTGGTGCCGGATCGACCTGACGATCCGCCCCGTCGTGGTCGAGACAACCGAGTACGAGGCATTGCCGCGCTCGATGAAGGCGCGCCGCCCGACGACGATGCCGAAGACCTGTCGCTTGCCGAACAGGTGCGCGCGCCGCACGCCGGCGAGGCTGTAGATCGTCGCGCCGCGGCCGTCGTAGCGCTGCCGCTCTGCGTTCCAGTGCCACGGCGTGACGACGATGGCGTCGGTGCCGACGGACGCGCCTGCGGCGTTCGGATCGATCGTCTTCGCGCTCCAGTCCGTCGTGTCGACGAGCTGCAGGCCGACCGGCCGCGGGTCGTAGAGCATGCGGCCCTGCGCGTCGATCGAGCCGCGCTCGTCGACGCCCGACACGAGCAGCTGACCTGGCCGCGCCCACATCGCGACGCGAGACGTCCCGTCCAGGGGGCCCTTCTCCACGCTCTGGAGCGCTCGCGAAGCCCCGGCGAGCCGGTGGTAGGAGACCTGGAGCGTCGCGAGGTCGACCGCCGCGATCTGGCCCGGCGAGACCACGAAGGCTCTGCTGCCGTCGGCGGAGATCGCGAGGCCCGGCTGCGCGTAGTGCACGACGCGCGCCGGCCCCTCCTCGCCCGAGGCGTCCGAGCCGACGGAGACGCCGTCGAGCCGAACCGTGCGGACGGCGCCGTCCGCGTCGACGAGCGCGAGACCGGCCTCGCCCAGGCCGGTCTTAGGTCCGACGAGCAGCGCCAGCGTCCGGGAGGAGTGGGCGGCGCCGTAGACGAAGCTGTCGAGCGCCTGCTCGCCGACGACCGACCTCGTTTCGGGATCGACGGCGAGGAGCGACGTGGACGCGGGTGTCAGGCTTCCGTCGGCCTGTCGGTTCAGCCGCGCCACGACCGCGTAGAGCCGCCGGTCGTCCGGCCAGAAGGTCGTCCGGATCACGGCCATGCCGCCGGTGTCGACGAAGCCGAGCCGCCGCATCCGCACCGGATCGACGAGCATGAAGACGCCGTTCAGGTCGGAATCAGCGAGCACGAGCGTCGAGCGGTCGGGAGAGAAGCTCCACGCGGAGATCCGGCTGCCGAGCGCGAGCGACGGGCCGCGCCGCTCCAGCAACGTCAGCGGGTCGAGCCGGGCCAGCCGCCACGACTCCTGGCCGACGTATACGAAGCCGAAGACCGGAGCCGAGGAGCGCTGCTGCGCTGCACCGGCGCCGGCGAAGACGAGCAGCAGGCCGGCGCCGAGAAACGTGAGCCCGAAGCGAAAGCGAGTCATTCCGACACCTCCTAGGAGTCCGCCCCCGCGCCGAGGAGCGGCTGCGGCATCTCGCCGGCGCGCACCTTCCGGAGGATCGCCCCCGTGCGAAGCGAGACGACGGCGTAGTAGCCGGCCTGCGTCTGCACGAACGCCCGGTGCCCGAGCGCCACGACGTCGACGAACTGACGCCCGAACAGGCGCGCCCGCCGCGAGCCGTCGAGCCCGTAGATCGTCGCGCCCGGCCGGACGCCGCTCACCACGAGGGCGCCGCTTCCGACGGACGCGTAGGTCGCCGTGGCGTCGACGACGCGCATGCTCCAGTCACGGGTGTCGACGAGCGCGGCGCCGGCCGGCTCGGCGTCGACCTTCACGTGCCCGTCGGCGCCGATCGAGGCGTGGTCGTCGAAGCCCGTGACGACCAGCCTCCCGGGACGAGCCCACGCCGCGGAGCGCCAGCTTCCGTCGTATCCGCCGGGCACCTTCTGGAGCGCGCGCCGAGGGGCCAGCGCGTGCGACGAGGCGGCCCCGGTCGCGAGGTCGACCTCGACCACCCGGCCCGGCGTAACCAGGTAGGCGCGGCTCCCGTCCGCCGCGACGGCGAAGCCGGGCCGCGCGAAGTGCTCGATCTCCTCGGTCTCGGTCTCCGTGTACGGGTCGTGGCCGACGGTCACGCCGTCGAGGGCGAAGCTGCGGACGCCGCCGTCACGCCCCAGCACGACGAGGCGGGCGGCTCCAAGCGCGTTGATGGGCCCGACAAGGAGGACGAGCTCTCCGGCCGCGTGCGCGACGCCATACACCTGCCCCTCGAGCGGCCGCGTCGCGAGAAGCTTGTGCGCGGCGGGATCGACGGTGACGAGCTTCGCGGGCCCGCAGCACGAGAGGTCGTGGTCACCTGACGGAACGAGCGTCTCGACGACCGCGTAGACGCGGTCGGCCGCGGGCCAAGACGTCGCGACGACGGACGCGGTCTGGAGCACCGAGTCGACGACGGCGATCCTGCGCATCCGCTTCGCGTCGACGAGCAGCAGCTCGCCGCGCGAGCTGTCGCCGAAGACGACCTTCGACCGGTCGGGAGCGAAGCTCCAGGACCGGTAGCGGTCGCCGAGCGCGAGCAAGGATCCGTGGGGGACGAGCGTGAGCGGATCGAGCCGGACGAGCGCCATCGAGTCGGCCGACCTCGAGACGAGGCCGAGCAGCGGCTGCGACGTCTGCGCGCTGCCGCCGAAGCCGGCGAAGAGGAGCACGGCGGCGAGCGCGATCAGCAGACGCAGTCGCATCAGTAAGGGAACGACCTCGTGCCGAGCACGTACGGCGGCTCCCGGTCGCGGACCGTCGAGACGACCCGTCCCGACCGGACGTCCACGACGTCGTAGCCGGTATCCGGCGTCGCGAACGGGACGAGCGCCCGCGTGCCGACCGGCTCGAACGTCAGCACCCTCGAGCCGAAGAGGTGTGCCCGAACGACCCCGTGGGTGTCGAAGATCGTGAGCCCGGTGCCGGTGAGCGTCTGCGTGGCGGAGCGCCACACGCTGCCCGTGGCGAGGAGCGCGTCCTGGGCCACCGCCGCGGTGTCGGCGTCCGCATCGAGCGTCCGCACGCTCCAGTCGCGCGTGTTCACGAGCTGGAGGCCCGACGGCGTCGACGTGAACTGCGGGTTCCCGACCGCGTCGATCGTCGCGTGCTCGTCGATGCCATAGACGGCGACGACGCCGTTCCCGAGCCAGATCGCGTTGCGCATAGGTCCGTCGGGTGCGCCCTTGGCTTCCGCCGGCGCCTCGAGCCACCGGTCGAGGCGGCCGAGCAGCGAGACCGGCTGCGAAAGGACGTGATACGTGACGGCGGGCGTCCCGAGGTCGATCTCGGCGGCTTCCGACCCGGCGCCGAACACGTAGGCGGTGCGCCCGTCGGGGTCGGCGACGAGAGCCGGCGACGCGAACGTCACGATCGGGGACTGCTCCGTCACGTGATCCTGGCCGGAGCGGACCCGGTCGAGCGCGACGCTGCGCACCGTCGCCCGCGGCCCGACGACCGCGAGTCGCGACGGCCCCACGCCGACCTTCGGCCCGAGCAGCAGGACGAGGCCCTTCGGGACGTGCGCGGCGCGTTCGAACGAGCCGCTCAGCCTGCGGCGTGCGAGAACCTTCCGCTTGACCGTGTCGACAGCGACGACCGTCGTCACGCCCGAGCTGCAGCACTCGGCGACGGTAGCGACGACCCGCCGCGCGCCGACCCACTGCGTCGCCTGCACGGCCTGGCGGACACCGGTGTCGACGAGCCCGAGCGACCGAAGCTTCCGGGTGTCGACGACGAGGAGCGTGCCGCTCTCGCTCCCGAGCACGAGCCGCGAACGGTCAGGCGAGAAGCTCCACGCGGAGGCGTTTTCGCCGGTGACGACGAAGCGCCGCCCCGAACGGGCGAGCGTCCGCGGGTCGAGCCGCACGAGCGCGGACGAGTAGCCGCCGGCGGGCGCAAAGCCGAGGAGCGGCGCCGGCGTCGGGTCGTCCAGGACGAGCGGCGGCAGCGGCTCGGCGGAACGGGCAGTGCCGACCGCGGCTGCCGTCAGGACGGCGGCGCCGGCCAGCGCGACCCGGAACCTGCTCACTGCGGCCTATACGTTGCCGCGGCGCCCGGAGTTCCGCAACTACTAGCGGCTACTCGACCGTGACCGTCTTCGCGAGGTTCCGCGGCTGGTCGATGTTCAGGCCGCGCAGCCGGGCGATCCGGTAGGCGAGGAGCTGGAGCGGCACGACGGCGAGCGCCGCCTGCAGCAGCGGGTGCGTGCGCGGCACGTAGATCACGTCGTCCGCGTGGTGCTGGATGTCCTCGTTCCCGTCGGTCGCGATCGCGATCACGCGCGCGCCGCGGGCCCGCGTCTCCTGCACGTTCGAGACGACCTTCTCGTAGACGTGCGAGTCGGTCGCGACGCAGACGACCGGCGTCTCCTCGTCGAGGAGCGCGATCGGCCCGTGCTTCATCTCCCCGGCCGAGTACGCGTCGGTCGGGATGTACGAGAGCTCCTTCAACTTCAACGCGCCCTCGAGGCAGACGGGCAGCCCGACGTGGCGGCCGAGGTAGAGGAAGAACGGCTTGTCGTGGACGCGCTTCGCGATGTCGTCGATCCCCTGGTCGCGATCGAGGAAGGCCTCGATCTTCTCCGGGAGCGCGTGCACCTCGTCGAGCAGGGCGCTGATCTCCTCCGGCGGCAGCGTCTCGCGCACCTGGGCGAGCTTGAGCGCGAGAAGGTAGAAGAGCGCGATCTGCGCGGTGAACGTCTTCGAGGACGCGACCGCCATCTCGAGCCCCGTCCGCGTGTAGAGGGTCGCGTCGACCTCGCGCGTGATCTGCGTGCCCATCATGTTCGTGATCGCGAGCGTGCGCGCGCCGCGCTCGCGGGCGAGCTTCATCGCCTCGATCGTGTCGCGCGTCTCGCCCGACTGGGAGACGCCGATCACGAGCGTGTGCGGGTCGACGACCGGGTTCCGGTAGCGCCACTCGCTCGCGATGTCCGGCTCGACGGGGACGCGCGCCCACTCCTCGATCACGTAGCGGCCGACGACGCCCGAGTGGTAGGCCGTGCCGCAGGCGAGGACGACGATCCGGCGCAGGTTCCGTAGCTCGTCGTCGGAGAGACCGATCTCGTCGAGCTGGAGCCGTCCGTGCCGCACGCGGTCGCCGATCGTCTCCGCCACGCCCTCCGGCTGCTCGTAGATCTCCTTGAGCATGAACGTCTCGTAGCCCCCCTTCTCGGCGCCCTCGTCGTCCCAGTCGACGTGAACCGTGTCGTGGCTCCGCAGGTCGGCGCCGTTCGCGGACTCGTAGCGCACTCCCTCCGGGGTGATCGCGACGATCTCGCCGTCGTCCGGGAACTGGACGTCGCGCGTCTCGCGCAGGAACGCGGCGAGGTTGGAGGCGAGGAACATCTCCCCCGCGCCCATGCCGACGACGAGCGGGCATTGGTGCCGCGCGCCGACGAGGAGGTCGGGGTGGTCGTGGTGGATGACGACGAAGGCGAAGTGCCCCTCGAGCTCGCGGTACGCGGCCGCGACGGCCGCGACGAGGTCGCCCTCGTAGTGCCGCTCGACGAGGTGGACGACGACCTCGGCGTCGGTCTCGGAGGCGAACTCGTGGCCATCGACGACGAGCGACTCCTTCAGCTCACGGAAGTTCTCGACGATCCCGTTCAGGACGACGGCGATCCGGCCGGGCTCGCAGCCGGTGAGCGGGTGGGCGTTCTCCTCGGCGACGCGGCCGTGCGTCGCCCAGCGCGTGTGGCCGAGGCCGGTCGTCGCGACGGAGCCGTTCGAGCCGGCCGCCGCCTTCAGGTAGGTGAGGTTCCCGACGGCGCGGACATAGTCGAGGCCTTCGTCCTCGCGGAGCGCGATCCCGGCCGAGTCGTAGCCGCGGTACTCGAGCCGCTCGAGCCCATCGAGGAGCAGCGGCTTACAGGCCCTCGGTCCCACGTATCCGATGATTCCGCACACCCTGAAGCCCCCTTTTTCCGCTTCGCGGAGTCGTTCAACTTCGGGTGAATCCGGTCGATTCCTGTTGGAAAAGCGGCCTCGAAACGCACAAAGCCCGGCCTGAGCCGCCGCCCCCGCGTCGGAGCGACGTCAGCCGAGCTCTCGTCGTACGAGAGCGCCGATCCTAGCAGATAGCTCCTCCGCCTCCTCCGCCGTCTCGGCCTCGGCGAGGACGCGGATCAGCGACTCCGTTCCCGACCGGCGGACGAGGACGCGGGCGCGGTCGCCGAGCTCGACGTTGATGCGGTCGACCTCCTGCAGGAGCTCCTCGCTCGGCTTGCGGCCGCGCGCGGGGATGTCCTGCTTCACCTGCGGGTAGCGCGGCATCACCGCGGCCGCCTCGGCGAGCGGACGGCGCTCGAGCGCGCGGCAGAGCAGGAGCGCCGAGGCGAGGCCGTCGCCCGTCACGTGGTCGCGGAGGTAGACGACGTGGCCGGACTGCTCGCCGCCGAGGATGCCGCCCTCGCGGCGCAGCGCCTCGAGCACGTAGCGGTCACCGACGTCCGTCGTCACGACGCGGATCCCGTGCTCGGCCATCAGACGGTGGAAGCCGAGGTTCGTCATCGTCGTGACGGCGACGAGGTCGACGCCGAAGTGGAGCGCGAGGATGGCGACGATCTGGTCGCCGTCGACCGCGTTCCCCTGCGCGTCGACCGCGAGCATGCGGTCGCCGTCGCCGTCGAACGCGACGCCGAGATCCAGCCGCTCGCGCACGACCGTCTGCTGGAGCGCGCGGAGGTCGGTGGCGCCGCAGCCGAGATTGATGTTCGTCCCGTCGGGCTCGTCGCCGATCGCGACCACCTCGGCGCCGAGGTCCTCGAAGGCCTTCGGCGCGAGGCCCGAGTAGGCGCCGTTCGCGCAGTCGACGCCGATGCGAAGGCCGCTGAGGTAGGAGCCGAAGCGCTCGACGACGTGCTCGAGGTAGCTGTCGGTCGCGACGTCGATCCGGTCGAGCTCGCCGCCGCCCGTGGGCGGCGCGTCGAGGAGCGCCTCGATCTCCTCCTCGGCCTCGTCGGAGAGCTTCTGCCCGTCGCGGTCGAAGAACTTGACGCCGTTGAACTCGGGCGGGTTGTGCGACGCCGAGATGACGACGCCGAGGTCGAGCGCGAGCAGCGCGACGGCCGGGCTCGGCAGGACGCCGGCGAGGATCGCGCTCCCGCCGGCCGAGACGACGCCGGCGGCGAAGGCCTCCTCGAGCTCGGGCCCGGAGGCGCGCGTGTCGCGGCCGACGAAGACCCGCCCGCGGCCCGACCACAGCGTCGCCGCCCGCCCGAGCCGCTCGACGAGGTCGGGCGTGATCACGTCGCCGACGATTCCCCGCACGCCGTCCGTGCCGAAGTAGCGCCTCGCCACGGCGCGTGAGCCTAGGGAAGTCACCCGCGGATTATCTCTTCAAGGCACCGCTCGCGGTGCCGCTGTCAGGACGCGCGGGCCGCGGCTGCGCTCGCGCTGCCGCTTCGAGGGGACGCGGGCTTTGCCCGCGGCCCCGCCTGCTTCTGCGTGCGTCCGTCTGAAACGACCGGTCGACCCGCCGGAATGTCGGCATCTACCGCTTGGAGAACTGGGGCGCGCGGCGCGCCTTGTGGAGGCCGGCCTTCTTGCGCTCGACGATGCGCGCGTCGCGGGTCAGGAAGCCCGCGCGCTTGAGCGGGACACGGAGGTTCGGGTCGGCTTCGACGAGCGCCCGAGCGATGCCGTGACGAACGGCGCCCGCCTGTCCGCTCGGGCCACCGCCGTGCACGCGGACGCGGAGGTCGTACGTCCCCTCGGCGCCTGCGATCTTGAGCGGCGCGAGCGCGAGGGTCCGGTGCGCTGCACGCGGGAAGTAGTCCTCGATCGTGCGCCCGTTGAACCACGTCGCGCCGTCGCCCGGCCGCAGGATCACGCGCGCGACGGAGGTCTTCCGCTTCCC
>DASQWB010000184.1:0-3261 GCA_035640455.1 Gaiellaceae bacterium
TTCCCTTCAGCTCCTTCGCCATGTCGGCCCTCCTTCGTCGTTCGTCTGGGCCTACCAGGGCATTCGGGTTGTAAACGTGATTGCGGGGGGTATATCGCGGTCGTGCAACCAGAGCCACCAGCACCGCCCAGGCCACGCGGAGGGCCGCCTCCCGGGCCACCGCCGCCGGTCCCGCCCGAGCCGCTTCCGCCCGAGCGCGAGCTCTGGCCGTGGCTCCTCGCGCTCGCAATCGTCGTCGTCGGCGCGATCGTCGCCTGGATCGTCGTCGCGAAGGTCCACCATCACCAGAAGCGCACGGTGACGGTCGTCGCGACGCGGGTCGTCCCGAGCGTCGTCAGCCTCCCGAGAGCGGTTGCGCTGCGACGGCTCGCCGCAGCCGGCTTCCACGTCCAGGTTCGCTTCGCGTCGAGCACCAAGCCGAAGGGCATGGTCGTCGCCCAGGCGCCCGAGGGCGGCGCGCGCCTCTCCCAGGGAGGATCGGTCGCGCTCACCGTCTCCGGCGGGAAGCCGAAACTGGCCGCGCCGGACGTCGTCGGGATGGCGATCGCGGTCGCCGTCAAGCGGCTGCAGGCGGCTGGCTTGAAGTCGCGCCAGCGCGTGATCTTCGCCTCGGCGCCGCCCGGTCGGGTCGTCTCGCAGCGGCCGGACGCGGGCACGGCGGTGAAGAAGGGAGCCACGGTGGCGCTCTCGGTGTCGAGGGGGCCGCAGCGGGTCGCGGTGCCGAACGTCGTCGGCCGCAGGCGCGACGACGCGATCGCGCGGATCAAGCAAGCGGGTCTCGTTGCAGGGGTCTTCAGCGTCCCCTCGCGGGAGCCGCGTGGGTTCGTCGTCGCCCAGAGCCCACAGTCCGGGACGAAGGCGCCGAAGCACTCGCGGGTGCGGCTCAACGTGTCCCAGGGTGCGCCGGCCGCCACGACGACGGCGACGGCTCCCGCTCCGACGACGACGGCGGCGGGCGGTGCGGCGACCGCGAAAGTGCCGAACGTCGTCGGCAGGTCGCAGGCCGCGGCGCAGCGGCGTCTGCGCGCGGCCGGCTTCCGCGTCCGAACGGTGTACGTCGCCTCGACGCAGCCGCAGGGAACGGTGGTCGCACAACATCCGGCGCCCGGAACCTCGCTCCGCCGCGACTCCCGCGTCCGGATCAACGTCTCGAACGGCCCGAACCCGAAGCCGGCGACGGCCGTTCCTGACGTGTCCGGAGAGGACGAAGCTACGGCACGCGCGGACCTCCAAGCGGCCGGCTTCCGCGTCTCCGTCGTCGATCAGCCCACGGCCGACGAGAACGAAGACGGGATCGTGCTCGACCAGGACCCGGCCGGCGGCACGCGCGCCCCGGCAGGTTCAGTCGTGACGATCTTCGTGGGCCGCTTCAGCGGCTAGGCCCGCAGCAGGTCGACGGGACGGACCGCCGTCGGCTGCACCGGCCGCCTGCTCCCGCGGCTGAGGAGGTCGGCGATCGCCGCCGTGATCGGAGCTCCCGTGAGCGTCTCGAGCCACTGGTATTGGCCCGATGGATTCAGCTCGAGGAAGACGTGGTCGCCGCCAGGCGTCACGATCAGGTCGATCGCCGCGTAGAAGAGGTCGGCTCGCTCCATGAGCCTCGCGACCTTGGCTCGGAGCCTCGTGGGAAGCGCGTAGCTCTCGTGCTCGACCGAGCCGAAGTCGTACCGTCGCCAGTCGATCCGCGTCCGCTCGCTCGCCTGGCTGTCGATCTTTGTGGCGAAGATCCGGTCGCCGACGGCGGTGACCCGTACCTCGAAGCGCTTCTCGACGTACGGCTGGACGAGGACCGGGGCCGCGGCGATCGCGCGCCGCGACCGATGCAGCTCCTCCGCTGTCATCCTCTGTGTGTAAGCGAATCGAGCGCAGTCGTCGACCTGGCGCAGGAAGCCGCCGGCCGTCTTCACCGCAACGGCGGAGAACCGCTCGGCGAAGGCGACCACGTGGTCTGGGACAGAGGACTGGATGGTCTCCGGAACCGCGAGGCCGCACGCGCGGGCGAGAGCCAGCTGAGCGAGCTTGTTCCCCTCGAGCCAGCGTTCGGCCCGTGGGTGGTTCACCCAGAGCGGCTGCGAGCCCTGCGCAAGACCGGCCAAAGCGAGCCTCCATTCCTTATCGAGGTACCGGCTCACGTCCGGGTCCGGGTGACCAGCCTTCGGGGAGTGAGGGCGCCAGGCCCAGACGGAGCGGAGCTCGTCAAAGCGGACGAAGCGCCCGTCGTCGTCATGGATGCCCCTGGGCGCCCCCGGCTCGATGCTCGCCGTCACACCACGCGTTCCGTCCGGCAGGCTCTGGGTGCCAGCGACGAACGTCCTGCAGCCGCGCTCCCTCAACTCCTGCACAACCGCCTTCACCGGGCCGTCGCGCTCGTCCGTCACGACGAGGACCGCGGCGTCGTCAGTCGGTCGCGTAGTCGCGTGGCCAGTCCGTGCGATGTGCGCCCGTCGGCGCCTCCGTCGCATAGCTCCCCCAGGTGGCCCGATCTTCGTCCAACTTGTTCACGGCCTCGACGAGCTCGGCCTTGGTGATCATCAGCGGCTCGTCACCTGCGCCGCCGAGCTCGCGCGTGTCCTCCGTCCGGTCGTCCTCAGCCATAGGTTCCTCCTTTCCCGAGCCTCGAAGTCTCCCTGCTCGTCCAGGCATTACAACGTGCCGGCCAACGAGGTGCGCCCGGGAGGATTCGAACCCCCGACCAACGGCTTAGAAGGCCGTCGCTCTTCCACTGAGCTACGGGCGCCGTAAGGAAGGGTAGCCGGGTCTCGGGCGAGCTATCTCTGGCGCGCGCCAAAGTCGGCGGTGACGATCGTCACGCCGAGGCCGTGGTACGTGCCGGGAGCCGAGTCGACGTGGACGGCCGAGAGTCCGACCTCGCGCCAGCCGGCGCTCAGGAGGTTCGCCCGGTGCTCGGGACTGTGCATCCACAACTTGACCGCCCCGGCCGCGTCGACGTCCGGCGACGACCAGAGCAGGTTCTCGCCGACGCTCCAGGAGCGGTAGCCGTTGGACGGATAGAAGCTCTCGATCCGGCGCCAGAACGCCTGGCCGTTCGCCGAGTCGTGGCTGAAGTAGCCGCGGCGACCCATCTCGCGTGAGTGCTGGGTCGCGGCCGCGGAGAGCTTCGGCGAGAGACGAAGCGGTCGCAGGCCGTGCTCCGCGCGGACCCGGTTGACGTCCACGAGCACCTGCGACTCGAGGACGCGCATCGCGCTCGCCGTCTTGAAGCGATCGTCACTGCGTGCACCGGCGGGGGCGGCGACCGCC
>DASQWB010000185.1:0-2828 GCA_035640455.1 Gaiellaceae bacterium
CGACGTCCGGCCGCAGCCGCTCGAGCCGCTCGCGGAAGTCGCTGCCGATCGCCGTCCACGACGAGAGGTCGACGCTGAGGCGCCCACCCCGCACCGCCGCCGCGGCCTCCGCCGCCTCGGCGATCGGGCTCGCGAGCAAGCTGTACCCCGCGAGATGGAGCCAGTCGCAGTCAGCGAACCAGGCGGGGTCGAGCTCCTCGGGCCGCAGGCCCGGCGCCGCTCCGCGATCCGAGGCCATCGTCCGGTCGCCGCCCGGCTCGACGAGCGAGACGACGACGCCGTTCCGCTCCGCCGCGACCGGCCCTACGAGCTCGACGCCGTGCCGCTCGAGCTCGGCTGCCGCGAGCCGGCCCGCCTCGTCGCCGCCGCGCTTGCCGACGAAGCGGCCCTCCGCGCCGAGCTCGACAGCCCACGCGGCGACGTTCGCCGCCTGCCCGCCGGCACCGAGCCGCGTCTCCGCGCGCGCGTCCGCACCGGGTGCGAGCGGCTCGTCGAGGCGCACGATCACGTCGAGGAGGAGGTCGCCAAGCGTGCAGATTCGCACGCCGCGGAACCTACAATCCCGTCGTGGAAGACGGCAGCAGGCGCACCCGACTTCGGTCGTTCGTCCTCGGCGGGCTCGTCGGCGCCTCCGCCGCGCTCGCGGCCGGCCGGCGGCGTCCGCGGCGACGGCGACCCACCCCGATCGGCCTCGCCGCCTTCGAGGACGCGCCCTGCTACCGCGAGCTCATCGAGGAAGAGGAGCGGCGCGAAAAAATCAGCCGAGGCGCTTGAGCGCCCGCCGGACGGTGTCGAGGTTGACGTCGGCGTCGCCGATGTAGAGCGACTCGCCGACGAGCTGCACCGCTCTCGTCTCCTCGAGGTAGCGACGGACGGTACGCGTCGGGCCACGGCTGCGGATGACGAGGAACGGCCCGTAGACCCGGGCCTCGAACGCGGAGGCCGGGCGCGGCATGTGGAGGGGGATCGTCAATTTCGGCGTGAAGTTGTTCGTGTCGCTCGCGTCGAAGACCCAGATCCCGCGCCCGAGCGGCTTCGGTGCCGAGCGGACGACCGAGAGCGCGAGCTTCGGGTCGGCCCGGGGTACGACCGTCTCCGTCAGGCTGCCGTTACGCTCCCACGCGCCGAGGTAGAGCGGGTCGTAGCCGAAGAGGACGTCGTCGCGGCGGGCCGTGCGCGCGAGCCAGGCGGAGGCCTCGTCGCGTGCCTGCACGCGGACGGACGGCTCGCCGTCGAAGAGGAGCGGCGTCTTGTGGTCGGCCCAGGCGATCTCGGCGCCGACCAGCGCGAGGAGCGCGGCGGCCGCGACGCCCGGCGCGAGGCGGTGCGGGCGGGCGGCGAGCCGCGCGAGCGCGACCGCCACCAGCGTGCTGAAGAACGGGAGGGCGAAGATCAGGTGCCGCGACTCGGGCGAGGTCTGCGAGCCGAGCCGCGCGACGAGGAAGGCGAGCGTCGGCGTGGCGAAGACGGCACCGACGAGCAGCGCGCCTTCGGGGCGCTCGCGCGTGAGGACCACGAGCCCGACGGCCGCGAGGCTGAGGATGACGGCAAGCACGGGGGCATAGCCGGCCGAGACGTCGCCAGCGACCGTCCACAGGTAGCGGAGCACCGGCCAGGGGCCGCCGAGCTTGTCCCCGCCCCCGCCGACGCCCACGTCGAAGCGGCCGGCGAGCACGAGGTCCGTCCACCAGAACGGGATCCCGGCGACGAGCACGGCGCCGAACGCGACGACCGCCTGGCGGATGCGCACCCGGCGGAGGAGGACGTAGAGCCCCTGCGAAGCGAGGACGAGCGCGCCGTAGGGATGGGTCGCTACCGTCGCGAGCACGGCCAGCGCCCACCAGGCCCAGCGCCGGCCGTCGCGCTCGAGCGCCCGCTCGAGAGCGAGGTACGAGAGCGCGCTCGTGAAGAGGAAGAGGCTGTACATCCGCCCGTAGACGCCATGGAAGAGCAGCACCCAGCTCCCGGATGCGAGCGCGGCCGCGCAGAGCCCGGCCGTCCGGCCGCCGAGCCGGGACCCGAGCGCGCCGACCAAGGGCACGCTGGCGACGGCGAAGGCCGCGGAGACCATGCGCAGCGCGGTCAGCCCGCCGCCGAGGTGCGCGACGAGGAAGGCGAAGAGGAAGTGCAGCGGCGCGCCGCCGCGTCGGCCGAGCACGATCCCGAGCAGATCGCCGAACGAATGGCGCCCGACGAAGAGGGCCAGCGTCTCGTCCTCGTGCGGCGGCCACGCGTCGATCTGCACGAGCACGAACGCCGCCACGCCGGCCGTGCAGAGCGCGACGCCCGCCGCGTACACGCGCGCGGAGAGGTCCGCCCGCAGCGGCCGGGCCTGCGCGACCGGTCGCAGCCGGTCCGGCGCCGGCCGCGAGAGGCCCCGAGTGGGAGTCGCAGATTGGGTCACAGGATTGGCCGGGCCGGTGACACTACCGAGGCACCGCTTGCGGTGCCGTTTCAGGATGCGCGGGCTCTGCCCGTGCATCCGTCTGAACTGACCAGTCGACACGCCTGAGTCTGTCAGGCTGGGCAGGGCCAGGAGATGCCGCTGCTAGCCTTGTCCGGCCGTGCCGATCTACGAGTACAAATGCCCGCAAGGCCACGTTTTCGAGCTCTTCCAGCGGATGAGCGATCCCCCTCCCGACGCGTGCGAGATCTGCGGTGCGAGCCCCGTCGTGCGGGTCCTCTATCCGGTCGCCGTCCACTTCAAGGGCTCCGGGTTCTACTCGACCGACTACGGGCGCGGCGGGCGCAAGTCCGAGGCGGCCTCGAAGGACGGCGACGCGAAGAGCACGTCCACCGAAGGCACCTCTGAGAAGAAGAAGGAGAAG
>DASQWB010000186.1:0-20411 GCA_035640455.1 Gaiellaceae bacterium
CCCGGAGGTCGAGCGCGCCGAGGTGGAGGCGTTCCTCGAGGACGTGTACTCGCGCGAGCTCGCCTACGAGTACGAGACGCCCGCGACCGTGACCTTCCCGAGCGGCGCCGCCCTGCAGGTCGTCTCCGGGCCGACGGGGAAGGGCGAGGAGCACTACGACCCGCACCAGACGGGGAATCCGCTGCTCGACACGAGCGCTCCGGTCCGCTCGACGGCTCTCTCGACGAGCTTCACCGTCGGCGAGCTCACGCGGAGCGGAGGGAGGACGTTCGACAAGGCTCGCATCGACCCGGAGCTCGTCCGCTGCCTGCAGAGGCTCCGCGACCACGTGGGGCGGCCGGTGCACGTCATCTCCGGCTATCGGCCCTTCCTCTACAACGTCGAGCTCTACACCAAGACGTACAAGAAGCAGCCGACGCAGAGCTACCACTCGAGCGGCCAGGCGGCCGACGTGAAGATCGCCGGGATGAGCGGGATGGAGATCGCGAAGGCGGCGATCGACGCCGGCAACACGAAGCTCGGCCTCGGCATCGATGACGACAACGCCCACATCGACGTCCGCGGGACATGGACGTTCTGGGCGTACTTCAGGGACGACGAGCAGAACAAGCGCGCGGTCGCCGAGATCGGGGCCTACCAGCGACAGCGGGCGGGCGGGACAGCGGCTCCGGCGGCTCCCGCCCCCGCGGCGACGGGCGCCGCGCCCGCGGCGGGGCTCGCGGGCCAGATGCTCGAGGCGGTCGGCCGCGGCCTCTGGGACGTCGCGGTGCGGCTGGCGATCGACAGCGGAATCACCGACGTCACCCAGCTCACGAACACGCTCTTCTACTTGCGCCATCCGGACATGCGCGGGAAGCGGATCGAGGCCGGCCAAGGCGACCTCCCGCGAGAGTGGATCGAGATCCGCGACCGCTGGGTCAAGCCGGCGCTCGCGGGGCGTGCCGCCTCGCCGGGGCCGGCCGCCCCGCCGGGGATGCCGAGCGTCCGCCTGAAGCGCACGAAGAACGGCTACGCCGCGTACGGCGGCGGTCGCCTCGAGGACTCGCTGCGGCGCCTCGTCCGGGCGGGGACGCTGTCGATCTCCGAGCGGGACATCGACACGCTCCAGCGGATCGCGGACGTCGAGTCGACCGGGCTCACGAACGCCCTCAACTCGTGGGACAACGCCGTCATGAGCATCGGGTTCAAGCAGTGGACGCTGCGGTGGGGCGAGCTCCAGGACCTGATCAGCCGGGCGCCCGAGGCGTTCGCGCGCCACGGGATCCGGCTGGCGCCGCCCGGGACGAACTACACCTTCGGCCCGAGCGGGAAGACCTGGACGAAGCGGGCCATCGACGGCGTGCCCGACAAGGAGACGCTCCGAAACGAGGAGTGGGGGCGCCGGTTCTTCCTCGCGGCGCTCGAGCCGGAGGCGGTCGCGGCGGCGGCGAACAAGGCGCTCGAGGACGTCCGCAAGCTCGAGCAGCACGTCAAGGCGACGTACGGCTGGTCGCCGCACTTCGAGTCGCCGCGGGGGCGCGCGCTGCTCGCGGAGCTGGACAACAACCGTCCGGCCTACGTGCGGATCGTCGTCCCGCGCGTCCTCGCGCGGGCGAAGGAGCGGCCGGGCATCGACGAGGAGGCGCTCCTCGAGATCTTCGTCGAGGAGATCGTCGCCGCGTACCAGTCGAAGGAGAAGGACGCCGCGAAGGGCCGGCGATGGACGAGCAAGATCATGCGCCGCTAGCCCGAGGCAGAAGAGACGTCGATGAGCACCCTGAGCCCGTTTCGCGAGGAGGTCGCGCTCGAGGCTCCGGCTCCGCCGCCGGCCGCAACCGCAGGCGGGCCTGCGCCGAGCGGAAAGTGGGTGGTTCTCGTGGCCGGCTTCGACTACCCGCGCACCGGGGTCGACTTCCAGCGCATCGCGCTCAATCGGATGGAGCTGCTCGTCCGGCGGCACGCAGCCGCGCAGAGGCGCGCGAAGGCGCGTCTCGCCCAGGTGATCGCCACCGTGCCGCGCTTCGTGCTCTTCGACCTCAAGTCCGGCCGCGTCCGTACCCGTACCGCGACGCCGCCGAAGGGAACGTGGACCTGGAAGGAGATCGCGCGCTTCCAGCCGGTCGGCTCGTCGAACTATCGGCCGGCCGGCGGCAGGCGACACGTCTTCAACAACGACCAGGCCGGGCGGATGTCGATTACGGACGTCTACAAGCACGTCCGCAAGCTCGGCAGGACCGACCCCGGCTCGGTCGCCGAGCTCAGCTTCCTGGCCCACGGCTGGATCGGCGGGCCGATCCTCGTCAACAGCGACGAGAGCGTCGCCTTCCAGACCCGGCCCGACCGCGACCCGAACGACAAGGACGCGCGCATGGGCAAGGACTTCCGCGCTCCGACGATGAACGCGGCCGCGCTCGCCGACTTTCGGGCCGCCTTCGCCGCCGACGGCTTCGTCTGGATCTGGGGCTGTGCGTTCGCCAACTCGCCGCGACAGGTGCTCCACCGGGTGCTGTCGAGCGCGAAGTACCGGCAGACGCGGCTCGGCGGGCTCGTCGACACCGACAGCTTCAGGCTCGCGTTCTCGCGGACCGAGGCGGAGACGTTCTTCTCCGTCGACACGACCTTCTTCCCTCCCCGCGGCGCGAACGGCGCGTTCCCACTCTCGTTCGACCGCATGCTCGCTCAGATCAAGGCCTTCCTCAGGGGCCGGCTGAGCCAGACCTACTGCCAGGCGGTCGCCCGCGCCGCGGGTGTCCGCTGCTTCGGCGCCCTACCCGGGACGTACGCCGACTACGAGCGCGGGACGGCGCTCCCTGTCATGGTGGTGCCGACCAAGGCGCCGCCCTACGCCGACGACTTCACTCGCTCGATTCGCTTCTACACGACGTACCTCGGCGTCACGCTCGATCCGGAGCGGCGGAGCTACGGCCGCTTCGACCCGTAGGGCGCTGCGACGAGCAGCGCTTCGGCCGCCGCGAGCACCTCTTCGGGCTCCCATTGCAGGCGCGTGAACGAGTCCGCCACCTCGCCCGACGCGTCCAGCACGTACGCCTCGATCCGGTGCCGATTCACGGTCGAGGAGCCGTAGTTCACGCCGAGCCCGAAGCGCCGCGAGAGCCGGTCGAACCCCGACGTCGTCCGGAAGAAGCGCACGTCGTCGCCGAAGCTCACGCCGCGGTCGCTCCCGTAGAGCTTCAGGCGCTTGGGAAGGTCGAACTCCGGGTCATACGTGATCGCCGCGAGCCTGAAAGCGTGCTCGAGGCCGCGCTCACGGGTCAGCTCCTGGATCTGCGCGAGCTTCGTCACCGTGAGGGAGCACTTGTACGGGTTGTCGCAGCGCGTGTAGAAGAACGCGACGACGCTGGGCTTGCCGCCGAAGAAACCGGTGAATGTCTCCGCGCGTCCATCCTGGTCTTCCAGCTCGACGTCGAGGGTGCCGCCGGCGGGCTCTTCCGACGCGTCGACGAGCGCTACCTCGTTGCAGCAGGAGTGCGGTGCCTCGGCCGTGTGTTGCGCGGCGCGGATCGCTTCGCGGGCCGACTGGATCGCCTCGAGCACCGGCGCGGGGAACCGCTCCGGCTCTTCGGCGAGGCGGTCGAGCTCCGGCAGCGCCGTCGCTGCCTCTGCACCTAGCCCGCCGATCGTGCGGAAGACCTCAGCCAGAGCCGTCGTCGGCTGTGCGTACGGCCAGCGCGGGTCGTAGGCCTCGAAGCTGACCGTGGAGTCGGCGCCGGTCAGGTTGCGCGCCGCGCGCAGGAGGTACGGCACGAACTCGGCCGCCGGCCCCTCGAAGCCGCGCACCGCGATCGCGGCTCCCGCGACCTCGTACGGCATGTGCCCGCTCTCGAGCGCTTCGAGCACGTAGGGCACCGCCGCCGCTGGCAGCCCGGTGTCGGCGAAGGCGGCCAGCAGGTAGCCGCGCAGCCGCGTCACCTCGGCGCTGGTGCGCCCCTGGTACAGCGGCACGTTCTCCGGGAGCAGAGATACCAGCTCGTCGCGTCGCTCCGGCGTCCATCGGATCGCGTCGATCGTCGCCGCGACATCCTCTTCGGGCGTCGAGCCGTCGAGCGCGGTCACCGGTCGGCAGGTGTCCGTTCGAGACTGCGACCGTACTCGATGAGGTTCCGCGCGCCCTCCGCGACCTGCGGGGCCGACTCGTCCTGACCGACGTCCTCGAGGCGACCGACGAAGTCGGCGTCGCCGTACACGCGGCCCCGGTCGCCCAGGTGCTGCAGCGTGTGGAGACAGGCCGTCCGCACCTCTGGATCGTCCGCGGTGTCGGTTGCGATCTCCTTCGCGACGTCCTCGAATCGTTCCGGCGCGAGGTTGCGCAGGGAGGCCGCGCTCTGCTGGCGCACCTGCGCCGTCTCGTCCTTGTCGCGGAGCACGCCCTCCAGCGTCTTGGCCGCCGCCGCGTACGAGCCCATGAGCCTGACGGCCTCCTGTCGCGCGTCTTCGGAGCCGCTCTGGTAGAGCTCCTCCAGCCACGGCAGGTTGTCGAGATGGTCGTCCTCGGCGAGGAGCTGGATGGCCCGCTCGCGCTCGACCGGAAGCGTTCCCTTGCCTTGGAGCCCGTCCAGCAGCACCTGCTGGACCTCCGAGTCGCGCCTCACCGCGAGGATGCTGACGGCCGTCTCGCGCAGCCGCGGGTCGGCGTCGGTAATGAGGTTGCGCAGCGCCTGCTCGTAGGCCTGCTCGTGGGGACGGAAGGGCACGACCAGAAATGCGGCACTCCCCAGGCGATGCAGCGCCGCCAGTCGCACCCTGGGGGCGTCCTCGGTGTCCTGGACGACCGTGAGCAGCGCCTGGACGACGTCGTCGAAGTCGCCGAGGTCCGCAGCCAGCCGGTTGATCACCTCGACGCGGGTTTCCTCGGGCAGCGTCTTGTCCTTGAGCACCGTCAGCGCCGGGTTCTCGTCGCCGCGCGGGGCGGCTTCCCGGCCTTCCGGAGGCGCCCCACGGCTCGTCGAAGCGGTCTCTGCGAGCTCTGAGAGATAGCGCTCGCGCGCAGCCTCCGCGGCGCTCAGCTCGCGCTCCATCTCTTGCTTCAGGTTCTCGGCCGCTTGGTCAGACATGGCCAGCCTCCTCCCGTCAGGGCGCGACGCCGTACGGGACGTCGTCGTAGCCGAAGTCCGTGTACGACCTTCCGTTCAAAAAGCCTTGGTAGTCGATCATGTCCCCGACCGTCGGTGTCGCTCCTGGTCCCGGCGCCGTGGGGACGGTGGGAAAGGGCGTCCGCGGTGCGTTCGTCGGCCGCGGAGGAACTCTGTCGTTGTCCCAGGGCCACATCGTGTCGCGGAGGTTGTGGCCGATGAGGGCAGCTCCGGGGTCGCCCGCGATGCCGCGGAAGAAGAACGTGTTGGCCCGTGTACCGTCGAAGCGGTTGTTGAACCACTGCCAGCGGGCCCAGAGGCGGTCGGCGTTGCAATGCAGCAGGAAGAAGAGCGGATCCTTGGGAGCCGTCGGGGGGTCGTGAATCCAGCCGCTGAAGCTGGTGTGCGCACGGCCGTGCGGGTTGTCTTCCATGCCGACGAACGCTTCGAACGGACGGCCCGTGCCGAAGATCGCGTTGGGCCGCGGGCCGCCCAGCAGCAGCGTCATCGCGTCGTCGATGACGAAGGCCTTGGCCGTCAGCACGTCGAAGCCCGGACGGCGGGTGATTCCCGGTTGTCCGTCCGTCTGCCAATTGCGCAGCAGGTTGGTCGGGCTGAAGGTCACGGGGCCGAGCGGGCCGGGATTGCTCCGACCCATGAACTCGGGCGTGAACACGTTCGGCGCGGGCTTGTCGAAGCGCCAGTAGGGCAGAGTCACGCTCGAGTCGATCTTCTGCAGCTCGCGCTCGAGGTCGAGCAGATACGCCCGGTGCCAGGAGAGAAAGCCGGCTCTACCGTGCGCCTGATCCAGCGCGACTTGCTGGCGGTGCATGGCTCGAAAGTCCCTGAAGATCCCTGCGCCAGAGTCGTTGAGTGTGGCGAGCGCCGTCGTGAAGCGATCGCGTTCGGCGGGGCTGAGCCCGTTCGCGTCCTTGCGGATTCGCACCATGACGGCCGTGGTCGACAGCGGGACCCCGGTGCCCGCATGCGCTGCCTCGACGACGGCGTCGCCGTCCGCGCTGCTCGGCTTCGGGAACTCGCCGGCGACGAAGAACTCGACCTCGGAGCCGTCGGCCGGCAGAGTCAGGTTCAGTGTGGCGGCGCGCGGCTGGTTGCGCGCGGTGGCGAACTCGAGCTGCCCGCCGTGAGCGGCATCGTCGTTGCCGAGCACCACCTCGACGGGGTCGACGCCCTCCGGCTCGAGGAGCTTGATCGTCGCTCGAACGGGCGCCCACGTCAGGTAGTTCCTGCCGGCGGCGTCCTCGCCTGCGATGTTGATCTCGGTGCGCACCGGACTGCTCGCCGCATGCTACTGCAGTCACGATCGGTGTCCAGCGTGCTGTACTCTCGTCTGCAAGCGCCAATCGACCGAGGGGCCGAGATGCGACGGTCACGATGACCCACCCCGGCTACCTCGGCAAAGCACGGCCTGGGAGACCCAGTACTTCAACAAGAGTCTCTCGAGCACGGGCGAGGACTTCCGCGGCCTGACCCCGCTCGTCCTGATTAGCGCGCTGCAGCAGGCCGGCACCGTGGTCTGCGAGCCGATCCACCGCTTCCGGCTCGAGGCCCCGGCCGACCTGCTCGGCCCGCTCGAGTCGGCACTGGCGCGGCTGCACGCCGTCCCGGAGCCGCCGGCGACATCCCGGCGGCGCGCGTGCACGTTCCGGCTCGAGCTGCCGGCGCCGACGCGCGGCGAGGGCGTGCTGGAGTCGGCCTTCGACCGTTACCGGCCGGTGGACGGGACGCCGCCGAACCGGCCGCGCTCGGACTTCAACCCGCTCGACCGGAAGGAGTATCTCCTGCGGCTGCGGAGCGAACGTGAGCGAGCACTCCGTCCAGCGGCCGAGGCACGCGGTCGAGATCGAGCGCCTCGACGAGCAGGCGGGCGTACCGGGTCTTCCGGCGGCCGCCGCTCCCCATGAAGCGCCGCAGCTGCTCCTCCCTCGGCCTTCCTCGCCACGCCGCCTGCTTCTGGAGGGTGCGGAACGACCGCAGGTCGCCGTTCGCGCCGACGATCTCCTCCACGGCGTCCGCTCCGAGCGAGCGGATCAGCTCCTCCTCGAGATCGGCGACGCAGACGTAGAAGCCGAGCCTCTCCATGTCGGCGAGGGTCAGGTGGGAGCCGAGGCCGGCTCGCTCGAGAGCTCGCCGGAATTCCGGTTCCTCTCCGGCGTCGCAGAGCCCGGCGAGCCTGACGTCCGCGCGCGGCCCGAGCCGCTGGAGGAAGCGGCCGATCGCCTGCGCGCCGCCGATCGGCACGACGGAGACGCCCTCGGCGTCGAGATCCCGGCCGCGGCGTCGCGCCAGCGTGGCCAGCGCGATCGAGTCGCTGATGCCTTCCACGAGGACGACGGCACGTCTCGACACGCTCAGTCGTAGCGGCCGCCGACGAAGACGTCGCGGGTCGCGAAGTGGTCGTCGAGGAGCCGCAGCACCTGCTCGTACGGAAGCCCGAGGTTCGCGACGAGGAGCCGCACCTTGTAGCAGTTGCAGGACGCGTAGTAGTCGTAGAGCCGCAGGCCAGCCATTCGCCCACCTTACGTTGGCGGCGATGAGTTTCGGGGCTCGTGACAGTCTTTAGCTCCGGACAGCCCGACGAATATGCAGAGGAGGAAGCGTCTTGACGGAGCACACGACGGGAACGCACGAGGAGTGGCTCGCGGCGCGGCTCGAGCTGCTCGAGGCCGAGAAGGAGCTGACCCGGCGGAGCGACGAGCTCGCGCGGAAGCGGCAAGAGCTTCCGTGGGTCCGGATCGACAAGGACTACCGCTTCGAGACCGACGAAGGCAGCGCCTCGCTCGCGGACCTCTTCAGAGGGCGCTCGCAGCTCCTCGTCTACCACTTCATGTTCGGGCCGGAGTACACGGCGGGCTGCCCGGCCTGCTCGGCGATCGCGGATGGCTTCGACGGCTTCGTCGTCCACCTCGAGAACCACGACGTGGCGATGACGGCGATCTCGCGCGCTCCGCTCGCCAAGCTCCAGGGCTACAAGCGCCGGATGGGGTGGACCTTCCCGTGGGCCTCGTCGCTGGACAGCGACTTCAACTTCGACTTCAGGGTCTCCGTCACCGAGGAGCAGCAGCGCGGAGGGCTCGTCGAATACAACTACGAGGAGCGGGATCTCAGGCCGGCGCTCGAGGTTCGGGAAGGCCCGGTCGCGGAGTTCGCGGCGATGTCGGGAACAGACGTGGCCGGATACCTGCGTCAGGCGCCGGGAATGAGCGCCTTCGCGCTCGAGGACGGCGTCGTCTACCACACCTACTCCGCCTACGCGCGCGGGGTCGACGCCCTCTGGGGCATGTACCAGTGGCTCGACCGCGCGCCGAAGGGCCGCAACGAGACCGGGCCGTGGTTCCGCCGCCGCGACGAGTACGGCGAGGGCTGAGCCGGCGCTAGATCAGCGCTTCGTTCGCGCCCGCTCCTCCTCCGCGGTCAGCTCGGCCGTCGGAAGGAGCTCGAGCCGTTCGTCCGGGATCGGCTGCCCGCCCCTCGACCGAGAGGCCGTACGTGCCGGCAGCCAGCCGTTGCTCGGCCCGCTCGACGGCGGCGAGCTGCTCGCGGAGGTCCTCCTCGAGCCCCTCGTCGAGCTCGTCCTGGTAGAGGTCCGAAGCCAGGTTCCCCGGGTCGTACTCGTCGGCCGGCTCGCTGTCGTCCTCGTGCCCGAGCCGCCCGAGCGCCCGCTCGATCCGTTCGCGCTCGGCACTCAGCAGCTCGCGCGCTCGATCGGCGTCCATCGGGCCAGCTTACTTACGATTCCGCCATGGCCTACGACGAGGAGCTCGCCGACCGCATCCGCGCACAGGTCGCCGGCGAGCCCGATCTGACCGAGCAGAAGATGTTCGGCGGCCTCGCCTTCCTCGTCGGGGGAAACATGGCGATCGCCGCCAGCGGCCAGGGCGGGGTGCTGGTGCGCGCCGACCCGGAGCAGTCGGACGAGCTCGTCGCGAGCACCGAGGCGCGCCTCATGGAGATGCGCGGCCGGGAGATGCGAGGCTGGCTGCGGGTCGACGCGGAGCACGTTCGCACCGACCCCGAGCTCGCCAAGTGGGTCGAGCTCGGCACGGCGTACGCGCGCTCGCTGCCCGCGAAGGGATAAACGCTACCTGCCGGCGGCGTGGGAGGCCGATGTCCACTGGACGCCGCTCGCCTGACGCCGGCACGATCCGGCTGACGCGAGAGTCGCGCGGCTGGCGGGACCGGCTGCGCGCCTACTCGGTCGTCGTCGACTCGGAAGTGGTGGGGAAGATCCGCCGCGGAGAGACCATCGAGCTGTCGGTGGCGCCGGGAGCACACTCGGTGCAGGTTGCGATCGACTGGGCGCGGTCGCCGGCGATCGACATCGACTTCGCTCCCGGCGAGACCGTCGATCTTCGCTGCGCGCCGAACACCGCCCAGCCGGCGCTGATCGGAGTCACGGCCGGGCGAGGGGAATACGTCCGCCTGTGGCGAGACGGTGACCGGGTCGAGGAGCGCCCACGGGTTCCGTGGCTCAGGTTCGTGACGCTCGCGGTTCTCCTCGCGGCGCTCGCGATCGCGAGCGCCGCAGGGCGAGTCGTCGACGCGGCAATCATCGGGGTGCTGACGCTTCTGTCCGCCTCCGTGCTCGCCGCTTGGGCCTACGCGAGGATGCGCCGATAGCAGAGCCTGCGCGCTTCACCGGCCGGACGGCCTGGGCGCGGAGCCTTCAGACGCCGCTGCGGGAGTTCCTGCGCACGGAGACGGGAGGCGCCGCCGTCCTGCTCGCGGCCGCGGCCGCCGCGCTGGTGTGGGTGAACGTCCACGCGCGGTCGTACGACTCGGTCTGGTCGACGAGGCTCTCGATCGAGGTCGGCGGCTCCGGTGTCGCGCTCGACCTCCGCGGCTGGGTGAACAGCGGGCTCATGACGTTCTTCTTCTTCGTCGTCGGGCTCGAGGCGCGCCGGGAGTTCGACCTCGGCGAGCTCCGGGAGCGGCGGCGGTTCGCGCTGCCGATCGTCGCCGGCTGCGGCGGCGCTCTGGCTGCGATCGGCATCTACCTCGCCTTCAACGCCGGTCGTCCCTCTGCCCACGGTTGGGGCACAGCGATGTCGACGGACACCGCGTTCGCTCTCGGCCTGCTCGCGCTCGTCGGGCCTCGGTTCCCGGACCGCCTCCGCGCGTTCATGCTCACGGTCGTCGTAGTCGACGACGTCGTCGCGCTCGTCGTCATCGCGACGGTCTACTCCGGCTCCGTCCACTTCGTGCCGCTCGCCGCGGGCGCCGGCTTCTACGCGGTCGTCCTCGTGCTGCGCGGCTTCCGGTTCCACGTCGGCCTCGTCTACTTCGTCCTCGGGGCGGGCGCCTGGGTGGCGCTGCTGAAGTCGGGCGTGGAGCCGGTCGTGGTCGGTCTCGCGATGGGCGTCCTGCCGTTCGCCTATCCGGCGCAGCGGCCGACGCTCGAGCGGGCGACGGAGCGGTTCCGCGAGTTCCGGGAGCAGCCGACCGCGGAGCTTGCGCGCTCTGCGGCGGCGCAGCTGCGGGCGGCAACGTCGCGCAACGAGCTGCTCCAGCAGCTCTGGCACCCGTGGACGAGCTACGCGATCGTGCCGCTCTTCGCGCTGGCGAACGCGGGAATCGGGATCGACGGAGGCTTCCTGGCGCGAGCGTTCGGCTCGCCGATCACGCTCGGGATCCTGGTCGGCTACGTGGTCGGCAAGCCCGTCGGCATCCTCGGCGGCACGTGGCTCGTCTGCCGCCTCTCCGGCGGCCGGCTCCGGCCGCCCGTCGGCTGGGCCGCGGTCGCGGGCGGCGGCACGATCGCCGGCATCGGCTTCACCGTCTCGCTCCTGATCGCGACCCTCGCCTTCCACGGATCCGAGCTCGAGGACGCGAAGCTCGGCATCCTGAGCGCCGCCCTCGGCGCCTCGACGCTCACGTGGCTCCTCTTCCGCGCCACGGCGCGCCTGCCGCGCCGGCTGCGCGTGCGCGCGTTGCTCGGCACCGCCGAGCCACTCACCGACCTCTACCTCGACGTCGATCCCGAGCGCGACCACATGCGCGGCCCGGTCGACGCCCCGGTCACCGTCGTCGAGTACGGCGACTTCGAGTGCCCGTTCTGTGGGCAGGCCGAGCCGGTCGTCCGCGAGCTGCTGCGCGACTTCGCCGACGTCCGCTACGTCTGGCGGCACCTGCCGCTGAACGACGTCCATCCGCGTGCTCAGCTCGCCGCCGAGGCGTCCGAAGCGGCCGCTCAGCAAGGCGCGTTCTGGGAGATGCACGACCTGCTGCTCGACCACCAGGACGCGCTCGGACCGGAGGACTTGGTCGGCTATGCCGAGCAACTCGGGCTCGACGTCGAGCGCTTCACGAACGACCTGCGTGAGCTCGTCGGCGCCGCGAAGGTCGCCGACGACGTCGACAGCGCCGATCTGAGCGGCGTCTCCGGCACGCCGACCTTCTTCGTCAATGGCCGCCGCCACTACGGCGCGTACGACATCGCGACGCTCTCTGCAGCCGTCCGCGCAGCCGGCGCCCGCGCGGTGCTCACGGGCGCTTCACCCGGTAGTCGATGAACGTCGCGTACTGCGACTGCCGCACGCCCAGGTGCTCCAGGTCGAGCGAGCGCGAGAAGCCCTCGAAGAGGCGCTTCCCGCCGCCGAGGACGACCGGCGCGACGATGATCGTCAGCTCGTCGACGAGCCCCGCCTCGAGTGCCTGGCGGATGACGTCGGCTCCGCCCATGACGTGGACGTCCTTGCCGCCGGCGGCCTCCTTGGCTCGCTCGACGGCCTCCCTCACGCCGGACACGAACGTGAAGCCGCCGCCCTCGGGCTCCTCCTCGGGCCGATGCGTGACGATGAAGAACGGCAGCCCCCACGGGTTCTCGTCGCCCCAGTGTCCGGCGGCCTCGTACGTCCACCGTCCGCCGACGACCGCGCCCACCCGGGAGACCATCTCCTCCAGCCAGGCGGCGTCCTCGCCGGTGGGCTCGCCCTTCGGCTCGTCGTACGTCCACGGCCCGCCGAACACCCAGTAGTGCAGCCGCTCGCCGCCCTCGCCGAGCCCCTTGCCCGGGCCGTCGTGCGGCCCGGTGACGTAGCCGTCGACGGACGTCGTGATCCCTGCGAGAACCTTCGTCATCGGGGTCTCCTCTCGTCGCGGTCGGACTAGAGACCGGCCGAGCGGCCGAGACTCATCGATGATTTCGGCGGCTCGCGGGAGCCTCGGAGGAAACGGAGAGAAGGGAGCTTCGATGTCGTCGCTTGCCGGTGGGGGTTGGTGCGGACGGGTTCGCTACCGGGTCGCGGACGAATTTCTCTACGCGTCGAACTGCCACTGCTCGCGCTGTCGTGCCGCCACCGGGTCGGCGTTCAAGCCGTTTGCCGGGATCGAGCGGGAGAAGCTCGAGGTCACGGACGGCACGGACGCGCTGCTCGTCACCGGAGACGACGAGCTGAACGACACGGGCTGCGGAGCGTGTGGCTCGCTCCTCTTGTCCGTCGTGCGCGACGGCGCTTACGTGCACGTCGCGCTGGGCTCGCTCGCGGACGCGCCTGCGATGCGGCCGACGAAGCACATCTTCGTCGGGTCGAAGGCGCCGTGGTTCGAGATCACCGACGACCTGCCGCAGTTCGAGGAGCACGCGAGATGAAGATGCGCGCCCGCATGAGCATGAGCGCCGACGGCTACGTGACCACGCCGAGCGGGTGGCCGGCGCTGACCGCCGACCCGGCTTTCGCCTCCGGCGAGAGTCACGGCATCCGGGAGTTCCTCGCGTTCGAGCGCGAGCGCGCCCTCCTGGGCGGCTCGGTGGAGATCGTCTACGCCGTGACCCCGAGCTGAGTCAGTGCGCCTCTGGGGCGAGCTGCGAGCGGATCATCCAGAGCTGCTTCTCGAGCTCGCGGAGGACCTCGATCAGGACGTCCTGCGAGGCAAGGTCGAGCTCGCCGAGCCGGTCCATCCGTCCGCGGATGCGCTCGGTGGCGTCGGCGAGCCGCTGGACGAGCTCGCGGACGACGGCGCCCGCCTCCAGCGCGCCGCGCTCGACGGCCGGGATCTCGCTCGCGGCGCTGATCGTGGCCGCCTGACCGTCCGGGAAGTAGCCGAGCGCGACGGCCCGCTCGGCGACAGTGTCGGAAAGCTCGCGCCACGAGTCGACGAGCTCGTCGAGGTGCTCGTGCAGCGGCTTGAAGAGCGGGCCCACGACGCTCCAGTGCAGCTGTTTGCCGAGCAGCGAGAGATCGACGAGCTCGACGAGCGTCGCCTGCAGCTCGCGGCCGACCTCGTCGCGGCGGTGGTGCCCCAGCGCCGGCAGGTGCGTCTCGGTTGCGATCGTTGCCATCTTCTTCTCCTCTCCGTGTGGGCGCCGAGGTCGATTATCGCCGCCGTGCGAAGGGCTGGGTGCCGATCGTCTTGCCGGCCGCGGTGCGCGCGACGGCGCCGACCAGCTCGTGTCCCCGCGCGAGGTGCGCTCGCGGGACGACGTAGAGCACGAAGCCCTCGGTCGGCGTGACGGTCGCGCGCGTGCCGTCGGCGAAGCGGAAGACCACCGTCGCGACATCGGGGCGCACGGCGCCGGCCACGAGCCCGGGCAGCGCGTTGAGCAGGAGCGGCGAGCCCCGCCACCTCGCCGGGCTGCACCACTGCATCGTGCCGCCTACGTGCTTGCTCTGGCGTATGTGCAGGAACATGCAGCGCCCGCCCGTCGTCGACTTGCCGACGTAGAGCGCCGCCGTCGTGCCGGTCGGGGACACCCCGTGCAGGAGCAGGCGGGCACGGCCGCGGGCGGGACTGGGGCCTCCGCCGAGGACGGCGGTGATCGTCGTCGTATAGCCGATCACGCGGTGCTTGGCGTCGTAGGCGACGAGCCGGGCGGGCAGCCGGACGCGGGCGATGTCCACGACGTACACGTTGTCCGCGAGCGGGACGGGCATCGTCTGGCCGTCGGCGAGGAAGGCGACGATGCGTGCGACGTCGTCGCTCGCGAGGCCTTGAACGGTCGCGAACTCGTCCGAGCTGACGCGCACCGCGATCTGGCCGATCGGGATCGGGCCCTGGGCGAAGACGGTCGCACGAACGGCGCATCCGCCGCCCGATCCGCCGTCGCGGATCATCAGCCACATGCAGAGCCCCTTCGCGCGATGACCGTGCCGGCTGTGGTTCAGCGTGATGGCGACGCGCAGCGGGCGGTCAGGGTCGGGTGTGATGACGCGACCGAAGACGGCGTGGCGCTCAATCGACCAGCGGGCCGACGCCGGCAGCACGTCGAGCGGCTGTCCGCGCGGCTCGTGCCGGTTGAGCCAGCCGATGGTCCCGCCGCGCACCTTCCGGTCGACCGTCGGCGGCGCCGGCGCGCGCCGCTGTGGCGCGCTGCCTCCGCCGACGCCGAACGGCGCGGGCGCGAACGGCACGCGGATCCGCGACGTGTCCGTCTCCGCCCAGATGCGGCGCACGCGCTGGCCCACGTCGGGCTCCGACGCGACGTAGAGGAACGCGTTCGAGGTCGCGCGGATCGTGTGCCGGCCGGAGCCGTCGACGACGAGCACGCGGCGGACGCCGTCGGCGATGATCCCGGCCGTCACCTGAAGCGCGGAATTGCGGTACCGGGTGAGCCCGTACCACGCCTTCTTCGTCCCCGTGCCGAAGGCGCTGTCCACGAGCACGACGCGCACCGGCGCACCCGCCTTTCGCAGCTCGTCGAGCGGCCCGCAGCTCGTCGCCGTGCCGCGCGTCTTCCCAGTGACCCCTACGCGCAGGCAGAGCCTGCTCCTCGAGCGGAAGCCGAAGAGGTCGACGGTCGTGCCGGTTGCGGGCTCGGTGACGGTGGCCAGCCGCCGTAGCTGCGTGCCGGCCGGGAACCCCAGCCACGAGCGGGCGTTCGCCTGCTCGAACGCGCGCTGCTCCTTCGGGGACGCCGGCTCGCCCGGCTGCCCGGTCAGCCACGCCGAGAAGCCGCCGAGGCCGTGGACGATCCCGGCGCCGAGCGGCGTCGCGACGAGGATCCCACACGCCGCCGCGGCGACGACCGCCGCGGCGACCGCGAACCGGCGACGACGCCGGCCCGCGAGCCTCAGCACGCCGTCCCAGTCCGGGCCGGGTGTCGCAGGCGCGAGGAGATCGAGCTCCTCCCGCAGCCGCTGGTCGACGTCGATCATGGCTCGACCTCCTTCAAGGCTTTCCGTAGCGTCGTGTGCGCCGCGCTCAACGTCGCCGAGACGGTTCCCACCTCGACCTCCAGCGCCTCGGCGATCGACCGGTAGTCGAGGTCGGCGTAGTAGCGCAGGAAGAGCGCGGCCCGCTGGCGGGGCGGCAGGCTCGCGATCCATGCCCGCACGCCGAGCTCGTCGGGCACGCGGCCGTTCGCCGCCGGGTCTGGCGGCGGCTCGACCGGCTCCGGCCGGCGCTCCCGCGCGAGCCGCCTCGCCTCGTTGACGACGATCCGCCACAGCCAGGCCTCGAGCGGCCCTGTCCCTCGGAACGAGCGTCGCTTGCGGACGGCTGTGGCGAAGGCGTGCTGCACCGCGTCGCGGCCGGCCTCCGCGTCCCCGACGATGGCGGCCGCGACGCGGGCAAAGTGGTCGTAGCGGTCGCGATACAGCGACTCGAGCTGCGCCAGCGAGACGCCTTCGCGCCACACGCTCTTATGAGTCTCCGGGAGACACGTCTTGTTTAGCCGTGCAGCGCCAGAGCTCGAAGGTGCCCTCGAATCCCTTCAGGCTTGCGGTCACCGGCTCGCGGCGGAGCCCGAGCTCGGCGACCTCCGGATCGGCCAGCACCTCGCCGGAGACGACGATGTCCGCTCCCGTCGAGAGCGAGACGAGGCGGGCCGCGAGGTTGACGGTGCTGCCGAAGTAGTCGAGCGCGTCGTTCTGCGTAATCGCGATGCAGGGCCCGGTGTGAATGCCGACCTTGAGCGCGAGGGGCCGGCCGGCGACGGCGCGCTGCGCGGCGAGGCCGGCCCGGACGGCCGCCGCCGGGCGCGTGAACACGGCCATGATCGCGTCGCCCATCGCCTTGACGACCGCGCCCCCTTCGGATGCGACGGCCTCGCGCAGCACGTCGAGGTGCTGCATCACCGAGCCGAAGGCGGGCGCGTCGCCGACCTCGCGGTAGAAGCGGGTCGAGTCGCGCAGATCGGTGAAGAGGACGGTCAGCGTGCCGACGGACACCGGCTCGCCCGGCCGCAAGACTTCGGTCGAGAACAGGTCGCGGAAGGCTTGCAGCGACGTCACCTCGGCGGCGGTCGCGGCGCGGTCCCGCCACTCCGTCCGCTCGAGGCGGAGCAGCCGTTCCCGCTCCGAGTCGTTGGCGAGCGTCACCACCGTCTCGCCCGTCGCCTCGAACGCGTCGCCGCCGGCCTCGCCCAGCGCGCGCACGCGGTACGTGCCCGGCCGGAGCTGCACGGTCAGCCGCCGCCGCTCGGCCGGCCCGAGCAGCTGCTGCGCCACGACGTGCGGCGAGAGCTGCGGCCCGCCGACGCAGAACTCGCGCGTCTCGACGGCGCGGACGGACGGGCTCGCCGCGAACGTGACCTCGACCGAGCGGTCGAGGTCGCTGCGGACGTCGATGCCGCAGGTCTCGCAGTGCACGCCGCTCTCGAGCTCGCGGAGCGTCGTCGCCGCCGCCGCCGCGCCGCGGCACGACGGGCAGAGGAGCTCCCAGCGGAGATCCGTGAGACCGGCCCGCGTCGCGTGCAGCAGGAGCTCCAGCGACTCGCGCCGGCCGGCCCGCCAGGCGTCCGCCAGCTCGTACGGGCGCAGCCGGGCGAGCGCCTGCTCGTCGCCGCGCTCGAGGAGGCGGACGAGCGACTCGACCAACCGCGGGTCGAGCCCCCGTCCGCGCAGCTCCTCCGCGCCGCGCCGCAGCCGCTCGCCGCCGCCGGGCGCGAGCCGGGCCGGGCGCTCCGGCTCCTCCTCCGTCGTCGCGAGCCGGTCGTACGCACGGAAGGCCCGCGCGAAGCGGATGCGGCTGAGCAGGCCGATCTGCACCCAGGCCGCGACGACGCCGAGCAGGTTGCGCGGCCGGACGCGGACCTCGTAGTCGAGGCTCGTCCCACCGTCGCCGCGCTCCTCGAGCCGCGCCTGGACGCGGAGCTCGGCGATCGGGCCGCGGACGAAGCGCCGCACGACGCCGAACCGCTCGGGCCGCAGCCATTCGAACGGCTCCTCCTCCCATTCGACCGGCACTCCGAGCCGCCGCAGGCGGAGCCGCCGCCGCGCGTTCCGCTCCGTTCCGAGCACCTCCACGGGCGGTACGCCGGTGTCGCGGTTGAAGCGATCCGTGTCGGCGACGAGCGGCCACAGTGCGGCCGGCGAGGCCGCGAGCTCGTGCCGCCAGTGGAAGCGGAGCTCCTTCACCGGGCGAAACGGTAGGGCTCCGACGAAAGCCGCGCAAATTGCGGCAGTTTCGTCCCGCAGGATGGTCTCGGCACTGCCCGCACGGGTAGGCGCGAAAGTAATCGAGGAAAGGAGGCAGGGGATGTCACAGTTGCTCCCCGAGCGCCGTTCCCGACTCGCGCCCGAGCGGTGGGAGCCGCTGAGCGAGCTCGAGCAGGTGTCCGAGCGCATGCGTCGGCTGCTCGACCAGACCTTCGGCGAGGTCGGCTGGCCCTCCGCGTTCAGGGAAGGCGCCTGGTCGCCGCCGGTCGACATCGAGGAGACCGACGACACGTATTTCCTCGAGGCCGAGCTGCCGGGGGTGAAGCGCGAGGACGTCGCGATCGAGCACGTCGGCAACGAGCTCACCATCAAGGGCGAGATCGTGGAGCGCGAGCGCAAGGGCGTCGTGCGCCGGCGCGCCCGCCGCACCGGGCGGTACGAGTACCGCGTCACGCTGCCCGAGCAGGTCGACGGCGACAAGATCGACGCCAACCTGAAGGATGGCGTCCTCACCGTCCGGGTGCCGAAGTCGCAGAAGGCGCAGCGGCGGAAGATCGAGGTGAAGAGCTAAGGAGAAGGCGCGCGGGGGCGGCCTCGCGCCGGCCCCCGCCGGCCCTTGCGCGAGGACGACCTAGCCGCAACCGTCGGCAGGGGCTGCTACGGTGGTCGAAGACTAGAGCGAGTTCGGTTTGCGTTTCGGCGCCTTCCTCACCCGTTCGTGACGTAGTGAGGGAGGTGTTTTTTCATGGCAAACGGAACCGTCAAGTGGTTCAACGACAGCAAGGGCTACGGCTTCATCACTCCTGATGAAGGCTCGAAGGACCTGTTCGTGCACCACAGCAACATCGCCGGCGAGGGCTTCAAGTCGCTCGTCGAGGGCGCACGGGTCTCGTACGAGCAGCGCGAGGGCTCGAAGGGTCCCGAGGCGACCAACGTGGCGATGGTCGCGTAGCCCATGCGTTGAGGCCGCGGCCACCGGGCCGCGGCCTCCACCCCTACGGAAGGGAGAGACGACGGGCGAGACGGGCGAGAAGGTTCTGACGGGCGATCGGATCGTGTGCCGCCTTGGCTAGCGCGCCTTCGGCCCGCAGGCGCGGCACGATGTTGTGGTTCAACGCACTGAAGGATCTCGGTGCGCTGCAGACGGACGAGGGCGAGCGGCTCGACGTGTCGGGAACGGCGTTCCTGCCAGGTGAGAAGCCGCTCGGGCGTTGCGCCGGAAAGCCTGTCGAGTTCGAGGCGCTCGAGGGAGCCGTCAGCGGGCTCGCGTTCGTGCCCGAGACGAGCCAGCGGCGGGCGCGCCGCCGCCACCGCCGCTAGATGGAGACGCCGATGGTGATCACGCTCGGAGCGCCACGTGTCCTTGGGGTCGTCTACGGGGACATGCTCGAAGTCGAGGCCCCGCTGAGCTCCCCCGGTCTCGATTGGCCCGACGAGGAGTGGCTGACGCTCTTTCGCGGGTACGGCGATTTCCCCGGCGACCTCGAAGAGCCGAGGCTCGAGCACGGAAAGCTGCGCTTCGAGGCGCGAGACGAGGACCTGCGACGCGCTTGGGCGGCGATCGAGGAGCGCGTACGTGCGACCAACCGCGTCTACGACGCGTCCCTCCCCCCTCGCGATCGTGCCGAGCAGCGAGTCGAAGACGCACGCCGCGACGACGTCGAAGACCGAATCCGGAACGCGCAGCAGTTGCTCGACTCACTTTACGACCGGGAGGGCGAGGCGAAGGAGCCGGCTGAGAAGAGCGGAGCGACGGGCGAAGAGGCTTCGCGGTGACCGGCGGCGCGTGTAGGCAACTGCTGCCGCGCGCAGCGCGGCGGAACGACGTGTAGGGTGGTCGCGCTGGCCCTGCATGTTGCTTTCGGCCTGAGCCCGCATCCCACCGACGCGCGACGCGCGCGAGAGGCGAGGAGCTCGACGGCGAACGAAGTCGATGTAGGGCCAGCGCCTTTGCTCCCGGCACTTGATTCCGCCCCGACGAGGCAGCACGACCTTCGAGAGAGAGGAAGGCTTTTATGAAGAGCAAGCGGCAGACGACGATGGCGAAGCTCGCGCGCGAGCGACTCGTGCAGGAGCGACGTGCTCTGAAGCTCGAGAAGAAGCGCGCAGCGGCAGCTGCGGCGCGGGACGCTCAGGCAGCGGAGGAGAGCGGCGCGTCCGAAGCCGGCGAGTGACCTTTCGGCGAGCGCTTTGGCGGCGATGGGGCGGGTGGGCATTGGCCGGCGCGTCGGGCGCGGTCGCGGTCGGCGGCGGCTTTCTCGTCGTCCGTCATTTTGCGACGACGCCGTGGCCTCTCTCGGGTGGTGAGCCCGGCGTGCTCGTTGCCGCCGGCCTGCTCTTGCTGGTCGCGCAGGCGCTGAAGGCGATGGGCTGGGCGCGGCTGTTCGCGCCGGCCGAGCGGCCGCATCCGCTCGCGCTCGCGGCAGGCAACGGCGGCGCTGCACTGATCGGGACGGTTCTGCCGGGGCGTTTCGACGACGCGATGCGCGTCGCCGTGGTTCGTCGCTACCCGGGCTGTCCGGCAGGCGTGCGGTCGCTGTGCCTCTCGCTCGTGCTGTTGGGACTGGTCGACAGCGTGGCGCTTGCGCCCATGGCCTTGGCGGCCGCGGTCCTCGCACGTGGCGGAGTGGGGGTACGCGCGGGGTTGGTAGTCGTCGCCGCCGCGGGTGTCGCCGCCGCTGCCGTGATCCTCGTCCTGCCGCGGCTGGGTGCGAGCAGGCGGGCGACACACTTCCGCCTCGGACGCTGGCTGGCTCCGCGCACGGCCTCGCGGCGGCTCGCCCTGGAAGCGTGGCTCTTCGTGTCGGCGTGTTGGGCGATCCGTGGAATCGCGGTCTTCTTGCTCCTGGGCACGCTCGGCATCGGGTTCTCGCTGCCGCTCGCGTTGCTCTTCCTCTGTGCGGGCGCGGCGGCGGCCGCGCTGCCGATTGGTCCGGCGGGTGCCGCGACGCAGGCTGGCGCCGGCGCCGGAGCACTGATGGCCGCGGGCGTCGGCGGGTCTCCC
>DASQWB010000187.1:0-3174 GCA_035640455.1 Gaiellaceae bacterium
GCAGTCGGCGCGGCGGCACGTCCGCACGTGGACCTGCTCGCCCTTGATCTCCTTGATCGTCATCCCGATGCGTGTGGGGCGGTTGCAGACGGGGCAGACAACCATCACCTTCGATACCGGCAGCGGCGCCGCCTTGTCGATGACGCCGCCTGGGATGATCGAGGGGCCGCCCATGCGACTCGAGTCCTTGACGGGCTTCGGCCGTGTGTGCCGCTTCACGACGTTCAGGTTCTCGACGATCACGCGGCGCTCGCGGGGACGCGCTTCGATGACGCGGCCCTGCTTGCCGCGGTCCTTGCCGGAGAGGACTTGGACGAGATCCCCCTTGCGGACGCGCATGGTTGTGCTCACTACAGAACCTCCGGTGCCAGGCTGACGATCTTCATGAAGTTCTTCTCGCGCAGCTCGCGCGCGACGGGCCCGAAGATGCGCGTGCCGCGCGGGTTGCGCTGGTTGTCGATGATCACGGCGGCGTTCTCGTCGAACGCGATCTGCGTCCCGTCGTCGCGGCCGTAGGCCTTCTTCGTCCGGACCACGACCGCCTTCACGACCTCGCCCTTCTTGACGGCGCCCTGCGGCGTGGCCGTCTTCACCGTGCCGACG
This sequence comes from Gaiellaceae bacterium, assembly GCA_035640455.1. GTDB lineage: Bacteria > Actinomycetota > Thermoleophilia > Gaiellales > Gaiellaceae > AC-50. Next base: position 604 of record DASQWB010000187.1, read on the forward strand.
ATGACGTCGCCCACGCGCGCGTAGCGGCGCTTCGAGCCGCCCATGACGCGGATGCAGAGCAGCTCACGGGCGCCGGTGTTGTCGGCGACGCGAAGACGGGACTCCTGCTGGATCACAGGCCGCCCTCCGAACAGATCGTGTCCTCCGGCCGCGAAAGCCAAGCGTCGCAAGGACGCAGGGAGCGCTCGTAGCCGCAGGCTACGGGTGCGACCGAGGACGCCGCGACGCGCAGGCTTGCACCGCGCCGGAGGGCGCGAGATGTGAGGAGGGCGGCCGTCATCACTTCGCTAGCGCGCCGCCTCCACGATCTCGGCCAAGCGCCAGCGCTTCGTCGCGGAGAGCGGGCGCGTCTCGACGATGCGGACGACGTCGCCGACCTTGGCCTCGTTGCGCTCGTCGTGCGCGTGGAACTTCGTCGACCGCCGGACGACCTTCTTGTAGCGCGGGTGCGCCTTGATCGTGTCGACCTTCACCACGATCGTCTTGTCCATCGCGCTCGAGACGACGACGCCGCGGCGCTCCTGGCGGCGGCCGCGCGCGTGCTCGGGCTTCGGCAGCCGGACGATCGGCTTGCGCGCCTTCGGCTGCTCCCGCTTCGGCTTCACGCGCCTGCGTCGCTGGATGCGCGGGAGGCGCTTCCGCTTGGGCTTCGGCTCCGGCGCGGGCGCGGCGGGCGGCGGAGCCTCCGCGGCGGCCGCCTCGGCTTCGACGTCGGGCTCGGGCTCGGCGGCCTGGATGGGGGGCTCCGCGGCGGCCTCTTCCTCGGGCGGCTCGGCCGCCGGGACCTCGGCCGGCTCCGAGCCTTCCGGCTGCTCCTCGGTCTCCGGCTCCTCCACGGGAGCGTCACCGGGTGCGACCGGCGCTTCGGGCTCCGAGGCCGTCACCGGCTCCGCCGGGGCTTCGGCCTCGGACGTGGCCTCAGCTTCGACCTGGTTCTCGGTCTCTGTTCGCTTCCGTGCCATCTACTGCCTTTCCAAACTCGACTCGCGCTCGTTCCGGACCGTCAGGATCCGCGCGATCTCCCGCTTCGTCGTCCGCAGGCGCGCGCTGTTCTCGAGCGCGCCCGTCGCGGACTGGAAGCGGAGGTTGAAGAGCTCCTGCCGCGTGTCATGCAGGCGCCGCTCCAGCTCGTCGTCCGTCAGGTCCCGTAGCTCTCTAGCCCTCAAAGAGATCCGCCTCCCGCTTCACGACCTTCGTCTTCACCGACAGCTTGTTTCCGGCGAGGCGGAGCGCCTCGCGCGCGAGCGGCTCGGGAACGCCGGCCAGCTCGAACATGACCCGGCCCGGCTTCACGACCGCGACCCAGTGCTCCGGCGACCCCTTTCCGGAGCCCATCCGGGTCTCGGCCGGCTTGGCCGTGACGGGCTTGTCCGGAAAGACGTTGATCCAGACCTTGCCGCCTCGCTTGATCTTGCGCGTCATCGCAATTCGCGCGGCCTCGATCTGCCGGTTCGTGATCCACGCCGACTCGAGCGACTTCAGGCCGAAGTCCCCGAACTGCACCTGCGTCTGGCCCTTCGACAGGCCGGCGCGCCGGCCACGCTGGACTTTCCTGAACTTCGTTTTCCGCGGAAGGAGCATCAGCCTTCGCCTCCGCTGTCCTCGAGCTTCGTTGGATCTTCGATCTCTTGCTTCGGCGTCGTCGTGTCGGGCGCATCGACGACCGGTGCGGGCGCCGACTCGACGGCGGGCTCGATCGGCGGCTGCTCGCGACCCTCGGCCGACACGCCGCTCTCGTCGGTGCGCGGGCGCTCGACGTTGTCCTGTCCGCGGGTGCGGTCGCGCGGCGCGCCCCGCCCACGGCCGTCACGACGCCGCTGGCGCACCGGGCCGAGACCCTCGCGGTCGCCTCCGCGCCCGCGGCCGCTCTCGCGCGAGGCGCCGAGCCCCTCCGCCGAGCCCCGGCGGCGCCGGGCCTGGTCCTGCTCGCCGAGCCGGGTCTCCTTCTGGGTCATCCCGACGTAGCCCTCGGGCATGATCTCGCCCTTGTTGATCCAGACCTTCACGCCGATCCGGCCGAAGGTCGTCTTCGCCTCGACGAACCCGTAGTCGATGTCGGCGCGGATCGTGTGCAGCGGCACCCGTCCCTCGGAATAGGTCTCGGTGCGGCTCATCTCCGTGCCGCCGAGGCGGCCGCCGCAGACGATCTTGATCCCGTGCGCACCCGAGCGGATCGCCGAGGCGAGGGAGCGCTTCATCGCCCGCCGGAAGCTGACCCGGTTCTGGAGCTGCTCGGCGATCGACTGCGCGACGAGCTTCGCGTCGAGCTCGGGACGCTTGATCTCGTTGATGTTGATGTGGACGTTCTTCTTCGTGATCGCGTGCAGCTCCTTACGGAGCGCGTCGACCTCGACGCCGGACTTGCCGATCACGATCCCGGGCCGCGCGGTGTAGATGTCGACGGTGATCCGCTGCTTGTCCTTGCGGATGAGGATGTCGGACAGGCCCGCGTGGGACAGCTTGCGGTAGATGTGCTCGCGGATCCTGATGTCCTCGAGCAGGTAGTCCGGGAACTCCTTCTTGCCCGTGTACCAGTTCGACTTCCAGTCGTGGATGACGCCGACGCGCATC
>DASQWB010000188.1:0-7681 GCA_035640455.1 Gaiellaceae bacterium
CATGCCGCGGCCGCGAAGACGGGATCGCGGAAGCAGACGATCCGGCCGATCACGCGAATGCCCTTCGAGTGGAGGAGCTTCACCGCCGCGGGAAGATCGTAGATCCGACGCGCGGCGCCAAATCGATGCGCGAGCGGAACATCTCCGCCGAACCCGACGAATCCCGACTCGTCCTTCAGGTCGAGCTCGACCGCGTTGATCCGATGCGCCGCAACCAGCCGCATCACCCCGGCGCGAAGATCCTTGTCCGCCCATGCGTAGAACGTCACGTGCACGCCTCGCACCGGCACCGGCGGGCGCCGAGGCTCGAGCGCGATCGAGATCCGCTTCGCCGTCCGATTGCCGGCGCGGTCGACCGCCACGAGGCTCAAACGCCGCGGGACCGGCGGCGTGTACCGCAGCGCGAAGCGCCCCGCGGACACCGCGACCGGGACGCCGTCGGCCGTTAGCCGCACGCCGTGCTCCGTCGTTCCGCGCAGCGCAGCCGCCGTCCACTGCCGCGCCGCCGGGGGCCGATCGAACCTGATCGCCGGCGGGATCCGGTCGAGCGTGAACCTGATCCGCCTGACGCGGCTCGCGCCGAGGAAGCCGCGCCTCGACTCGACGTCGAGCGTATGCGCGCCGTCGGCCACGCGAAGCGACGCGAGCTGGAGTGTCCGACCGCGAACGCCGAGGTCGCGACCATCGAGCCGCCACCGGCCCGGCGAGCCCGCGACCGTGACGGCAGCGTCCTTCCACGTCGCGATCCCCAGCATGCTGCCGTCGCCTGGACCATTTATCCGCAGCGCGGGCGCGGCGATCCGCCGCGCAGCAGCGACGCCACCCACCAGGAGCCCCAGCGCGAGCACCGCTCCGAGCGAAACCAGCAGCCGGCGCGACCGCGGAAGCGCGCGCGTCGCGGGCGGCGCCGCGACGCGCCGCGGCTGAGCCTGTTCGACGAGCAGGAGCACCGCGCGCGCCGCCGCGCGTAGCGTCGGGTCGTGCCCCTCGGCGGAAGCCACGCGCGCGCGCCGGTAAATTCTCTCGAGGCGGTCGGCCTCGATCGCCTCGCCGGCATCGACCGCGTGCACGAGTGCACGCAGCGTGCGCCCCGCGGCGGCGACGGCGGCGTCCTGTTCCCGCGCGAGCTGCTCCGCCCACCGCCGCAACTCGCCCAGCCGCGATTGCTCCACCCGCGGAAGGTAGCCCGTTCTGCGCTACGGTGGCGATCCGCGCCGCGCATCGACCGGCATCGGCGGTAGCGCGTGGACCACCGAAGGCGAGGCCCGGGATGTCGGTATGGCTAAGCGCCCGTGGGTGCCGACGGCCGCCAGGCTGCCTGATGCCTACCGCAACGAGCGGGTGAACCCAAGGACGCGACTAGAGTAGGCGCAGAGTCGCCGTGGCGAGGCGGCTGTCACGTGTCTGCACGCTGAGCGCCGGCCGCAGCGCGACCAGACTCCACGCCACGAATCGAGCCTATGCTGTCGCCCGCGCCCGGCGCGAGCGCTGAGCGACTTGATCGAATAGACGGGCGGCGCGGCCGTAGTCCTCGCGCCACAGCGCCAGTATGCCGTCTACCTCGTCGTTCGCCGTCGCCAGCGCGGCATCGACCGCCGCGGCGGCGCCTGCGGCGGCGGCAACGGCTCACCAGCGAGGAAACGCTCGGCCTCGGCAAGGCCAGCAGCGAAGCCGCGATCGGCGCGCCCGAGCGCGGCGTAGACGTCGCCGCGCACGTCGTCGGGCAAGGAGTCGAGCACCCGGCGCTTGTTGAACCGACCGAGGACTTGAGGGTCGGCCAGGACGTAGACGGCGCGGTCGTCCTCGCTGCGGTTGCACCGCCCCAAGGCCTGAGCGACGCGCTGCGGAAGCGAGCCTCGGCGAACGGCGCGTCACGGAGGTAGTTCGAGACGAAATTCTCGAGATCGTGCTCGCCGGCACCGTGGCAGCGGCGCTCTGGGCGACGGTCGGCCTCGGCGTCGGCGCCCTCGTCCGCAACCAGGTCGGAACGTTGGTCGGGCTGTGCGCCTGGATGCTGCTGGTCGAAAACCTGCTGCTCCCGCTCGTTCCCGACGCCGGCCGCTTCACCCCGGCGCTGCCGGATTGGCGCTCGCCGGCAAGACTGTCGACGAGCTGCTCACGCCCGCTCCCGCCGCGCTTGTCCTCGTGCTCTCCTCCGCGGTGGTGTCGACTGCCGGTTGGCTCGCGAACGCTGCACCGCGACGTCCCATGACGCCGAGGACCGAGATCTCGGCCGCCGGGCTGCTCGGAGCGCAGCCCCCGAGGAGCCGCACACCTCGTCATCCTCACGGCCGTCGTGATCGTGGCGCTCGTGCTCTTCGGCGTGAAGCGACTGCGCGCAAGGCGCAGCCCGGCTGCCGAACAGCAGACGGACTCACCCGAGTGACTTGGGCGCGGCGCCCCAGCCGAGGCTTATTGCCGAAGGCGGCGGTGCCAGCCATACATGGCCCCCGCGAGCACCGCGTCCAGAACCGCTAGTGACCAGTTGCCGCGGACACCCACCCTCAGTCCATACGGCGTTCGACGCGAACCTTTGAGCGCGAGGATGGCGTGGTCGATGGCCCCTCCGAAGAACACTCCCGAGCAGAAGATCGCGGCGGTCGAGGCCGAGCGCATACGGCGGTGATCGTATGAGAGCAGTAGGAAACGCCTTCAGCGAGCCTGCGGTGCCGCGACCGGCTGGCGCCAGAGGCCTACGATGCTGCGTGTGCGTCACCTTGCGGCCGCTCTCGCGTGCGTCCTTCTCTCGCTGAGCCTCGTCGGTTGCAAGGCGGGTGGTCGCGACTCGTACGTGAAGGCGAACGAGCGCCTGTTCGCGAGCCTGCCGCATTTGCCCGGCGCGAAGCTGAAGAGCGAGACCTCGGCGACGTACAGCGAGGAGGACAGCAATTTGGTGCTCGGCTATGTCACGCGCTTCGACCTCAGGTTGCCGGCCAAGGCAGACGCGTGGTCGTTCTTCACCCGGCGGCTCCGGCCGCAGTGGCTGTGGGTGGAGACGATCGACGGGCCGGTGCTGAATTTCCGCCGCGGCAAGGCGTTCGTGTCGATCAATCTCGAGTCGCAGCGCGCCCACCTGCTCGAGGTGGCGGTCGATCACGCCTACTACGGCAAGCTCGGCCGCTGCGGCACTCCGGGCGGCTGCGGCGGTTCGGCTGCGTGGGGCGAGATCCGGCGCGCGATCCGCGCCTGCAAGGTCACGGCTGTCGGTCAGACGCACGCCCGTGATGTGACGGCGACACTCAGGAGCGGACGCACGCTTCGAGCGAAGGAGCCGGCGATCGACGCGGTCCTGGACGTGCTGAATGCATCTCGTTGTCGGTCGAAGCCCGCGTTCGCTACTGAATGAAGCCGTGGGGAGGCCGGCTGACGCGGGCGAAGCCGGCGCGGCGCTGGCAACCAGGCTCACCGCGCAAGCGCCTCGGCGAGGCGTTCCAGGCCGGCGGTTCGGGATCCCTTGAGCAGGACGACGTCGTCGCGGCGCAGGAGCGAGCGCAGCGGTGTGATCGACGCGTCCAGGTCGGGGAACCAGAGACAGGCGGTGCGGCCGGTGGCGCCGTCGAGGTAGCCGCGGGCGCTTGGGCCGACCGCGACCAGCAGGTCGATCCCGAGCTCGGCCGCCTGCCTGCCGGCGAGCGCGTGCCAGCGCGGCGACTCGGCGCCGAGCTCGGCCATCGGGCCGAGCACGGCGATCGCGCGGCTGCCGTTCCGCCGCGCGGCGGCCGCCTCCAGCGCCGCCCGCACCGAGAGCGGATTGGCGTTGTAGGCGTCGTTGATCAGCAGCGTTCCCCGTCGCAGCCGCTGCTCTTCGCCGCGCCAGGGTGAGAGCGCGATCGTCTCCGCCCCCTCGCCGATACGCTCGAGCGGCAGACCGAGCGCCGCGTACACCGCCGCCGCGGCGGCCAGGCTGAGCCGGTGGTGCCGGAGGCGCAGGTTGGTTGGGAACTCGACGCGCTGGCCGCGCACCGCGAGCGCGATCTCGCTGCCGATCGCGTGGGGCCGCCAGGCGAGCGGGTAGACGTCGGCCTCGGGCTCGAGGCCGAAGCGCCACTCGTCGAGGTCGCTACGCCGGTAGGGCTCGAGCAGCGGCTCGCCGACGGGGATGACGGCCGGCGCCGCGGCCGGAAGGGTCGCGAGCAGCGCCGCTTCCTCGGCGGCGACGTGCTCGACGCTGCCGAAGAACTCGAGGTGCTCGGGCCCGATCGCAGTCACGACGCCAACGTCGGGCCGCGCGGTGGCGCAGAGCGCGGCGAGCTCGCCCGGCGCGCCGGTGCCGAGCTCGCACACGCAGGCGGCGGTCTCGGGCTCGAGCAGCGCGAGCGTGAGCGGGACGCCGAGCTCGTTGTTGTGGCTCGCCCTGCTGGCCACGGTCGGCAGGTGGGGCGCGAGCAGCGCGCGCAGGACATCCTTGAGCGTCGTCTTGCCGGCGGAGCCAGCGACGCCGACCACGCGCGCGTGCGAACGCGCGCGGACGAGCCGGCCGATCTCGGCCAGCGTCGCGAGCGGTTCGGCGCTCTCGAGCGCCGCGAGCTGGCCTGTGCGCCGGCCACGTCCGGGCGCGCAAAGGACGGCGGCGGCGCCGCGGCGGGCTGCGTCGTGGACGAAGTCGTGCCCGTCGGCGCGGGAGCCGGGCAGGCAGACGAAGAGCGAACCCGGAACGGCGAGCCGCGAGTCGGCGACCACGCCACTGATGGCGCGCTCGCGGTTGCCTTGCACGAGTCTCGCGGAGCGGATCTCGCCGAGGCGCAGCGGGATCATCGGCTGGCCGCGCGGAGGCCGGCGACGAGCGCGTCGCCGAGAAGGTCGATCTCGAGCCGGTGTTCCGTGCCGGCGGCGACGCGCACGAACGGCTCCCCGTACTCGGCGCCTTCGGCGGTGAGGTAGATCCTGGTGGTGTCGAAGCCGAAGCTGGAGCCCGCGAGCAGCGGCACGCCGCGCCGCGCCGCCTCACCGATCGCGCGCTCGAGCAGCGCCCGCTCCCGACCCAGGTTGGCTTCTTGGTCGTGGAAGACGAGCGAGAGGCAGCTGCCGCGGAACGGCAACTCCGGTCGCGGATACACGACCTCGACGACGTCGCCCGCGTTGGTGCGGAGACGATCGGCGAGCAGGAGCGCGTTTCGCTGCAGGCGCCCTAGTCGCCGCTCGAGCACTCGGCGGTCGGGCTGGGGAAGCGCGTGCACGGCGACGTCGGCGACGTTCGTGCCCAGGTGTTCGCGGTAGTGGGAGAGACGCTCGGCGTCGCCGCCGCGGGCGACGATGATGCCGGCGTTGGCGCGGTCGAGCCCCAGCTGCGCGTACTTGAGCAGGCTCTCGAACACGATCAGCCGCACCGACTCGTCGGCGAGCGCAAACGGCTGGCAGGTGACGGAGAGGCCGGTGTTGTCGACGACCAGGTAGGCGGGCGCTCCGGCCAGCCGCGCCAGCACGCCCCCCAGGTCTGGCACCGGCATCCACTTGGTATTCGAGAGCGAGTCGAGGAAGACGGCGCTTGGGCGGAGCTCGTCGATCGCGTGCAGGAGCGCGGCCGTATCCGCCTCGTCGACGAGGCGCAGGCGGCCGGGCAGCGCGCGCTCGAGCAGTAGCCGGCTCTCGTGGTAGAGCCCGGCCCCGGCCAGGACGGGCCCGGCGAGCTTTCCCTCCAGCTGCAGGAAGGAGAGCACGGTCGTGAACGCCGCCATGCCACAGCTCGTGAGCAGCGCGCGCAGATCGGGCGGCCCGTCGACGAGCGCGCGCCGGTAGCGGCGCTCGTAGCGGTCGGCGTCCAGGTGCCGGTCGCGCTTGTAGTCGTTCCAGTGCGCGCGGATGCACCCATCCTGGCGGCCGACGCTCGGCACGCCCGAGTGGAGGAACGACGGCGACTGCCAGTCGGCGGCAGCGAGCAGCGCCGCCGCCAGCGCCTGCTCGACCCGCAACAGGTCGGCGAGCGAGGCCTTCTCCGCCGCCAGCTCACACACGAGCGCGCGAGTGGCGCGTGCTTCGGCGATGTGGGCGCGCAGCGCGAGCAGGCGCTCCGAGATCGCCCGGTAGCGCGTACGGCTGGAGACGAGCTGCGGCGCCAGGAGGGCGCGCGTCCGTTCCCGCAGACGCGCCCGAGCGATCTCGCGCGCCGCGTCGGCGAGCGCGGCCTCGGCGCTTCCAGCGAGGAAGAGCAGCTCGTCGAGATCGGCATCGAGGTCCTTCAACGCCGCCGCGGGCCGGCTGCGGGACTCATGGGCGCGGCTCACCGGCGCAGCAGCGGTCACGACCCCACTACGAGCGGGCGCAGGTGCCGAGTCCGGCCGGACTCGCAAGCCAGATCGGGACGTACTCGGAACGTGCGCCTGGCGGAGCTGCTCGAGACCGTCCCTTCCGCGTTCGCCGACCGCTGGATCGAGAGCGTGGTCGCCGACTCACGCTTGGCCGGACCGGGCGCGCTCTTCGTCGCCCGCCCAGGCACCCGCATGGACGGGCATTGCTTCATCGCGGAAGCGGTACGGGCCGGGTGCGCAGCGGTCGCCGGGGCGGCCGAGCCACCCGCGGCGGTCGCCGCTCTCCTGCGGCGCCACCGAGTCCCGTACATCCGGGTCGTCGATCCCGCCCGCACCGTCGGGGAGCTCGCGGCGCGCCTCCACGGCCATCCTTCGCGAGCGCTGACGATGATCGGCGTCACCGGCACGAACGGCAAGACCACCGTCGCGACCCTGCTCTACCAGCTCTTCACAGCACTAGGTGAACCGAGCGGGCTGATCGCGACGACCGGGATTCGCGTCGGGCGCGACCGCCGCCCGAACGACCACACAACCCCAGATGCCGTCGAGCTGCAGCAGCTCCTGGCGGCGATGGTCGCGGCCGGCTGCCGCTACTGCTTCATGGAGGTCACCTCCCACGCGATCGACCAGCAGAGGATCGCGGGCATCGACTTCCGCGGCGGCATCTTCACCACCCTCGGCCACGACCACCTCGACTACCACGGCACGATCGAGAACTACGCCCGGGTCAAACGGCGCTTCCTCGCCAGTCTCCCCGAGCTCGCGTTTGCGCTCGCCAACGCCGGCGATCCACGCGGGCGGTTCATGGTCGCGACCACGACGGCGCGCGTCGCCTTCTACGGCCGCGGAGGAGAGGCGCTGCTGCCCTGGTCGCTCGAGCGCAGCGACGAGCGCGGCAGCGAGCTGCGGATCGGGCCGCAGCGGGTGCGCACGTCCCTGCTCGGCGAGCACAACGCGAGCAACCTCGCGGCGGTGATCACGACCGCATGCCTGCTCGGCCACGATTTCGAGCGCGTCCTGCGCGCCGTCCCTCGCCTGCGCGGTGCCCGCGGCCGCATGCAGCGAGTCGCCTCCGGTCCGGTGCTCGGCATCGTCGACTACGCGCACACCCCCGAGAGTCTCGCGCTCGTGCTCGCCTGCGCGCGACGGCTGCGCCCACGCGCCAAGCTGATCGCCGTCGGCGGCTGCGGGGGCGACCGTGACCGGCAGAAGCGACCTGCGATGGGCGCCGCGCTCGCCGCCGCCGATGTGGCGATCTTCACCTCTGACAACCCCCGTTCGGAAGACGCGCAGTCAATCGTCGAGGCGATGCTCAGGCGCCTCCCGCCCGACGCGAGGGCCCGCGTGCAGATCGAGCTCGACCGGCGGGAGGCGATCGAGCGCGCCGCGCGCACGGCGCGGCCCGGCGACGTCATCCTCCTCCTCGGCAAGGGACA
>DASQWB010000189.1:0-2583 GCA_035640455.1 Gaiellaceae bacterium
AGCTTCACGCTGCTCGGGGTTCCCGCGAGGGCGCTGCCCGTCCTCGACGGATGGCGAGGCGACTTCAGCGCGCTCTCGCCCAGAGCGATCGCGGCCAAGCTCGCCGCACGGAGAGACACGAGCTTCGAGGCGATTCCGCTCCCGCGGAGCGGTGAGCTCACGGTGCCGATGGCGGCGAGCGGCGATCCGGTCGACATCTCGGCCACCTTCGTCTCGGCGACCGGCACCTTCAAGACCGTCGTAGTCGCGACGACGGCAGATCGAGGCTTGCGCCTCCGCAATCCCGCCGGTATGCGTGCACCGCGGCTCGTCGGGCTCGTCTTCGAGCCGGGCGGATTCCGGCTCCGCGGAAACCCGCAGGCCGGGGAGCTCCGCGACATCGTCGCCGTCGGCAAGATCGCGCTCGGCCCCACGCGCGCCCTCGACTTCCACCGCTTCGTCGGCTCGGGTGGGATCACAGCGCGAACGACCGGCCGAACCGCGCGGCTACGGTTCGCCGTCGGCACGAACGAGACGGGTCGGTTTGCGCTTCGGCAGCCGACGAACGGCCATCCGGTTCCGGTCGCGGTCTCGCCGGAGATCGCCGCCGGCGCCGGCGCAGGTGGTCTGCTCCCGCTCGACGTGGTCGGCGCGCGCATCGTCGCCAGGATCGTCGCCGTCGTCCGCCACTTCCCCACCACCCACGGCGACGTCGTGGTCGCCGACCGCGGCACCGTCGCCACGGCAATCAACGCAACGTCGCCAGGACCCCCGTTCTACAACGAGGTCTGGATCGACGATCCGGCGCCGCACGACGTGGCGCGCCAGCTCGAGCGCTCGCAGTTCCGCGTGCTCGACATCACCTCGCGCGAGGCGCTCACGGCAGCCTCGACGTCCTCGACGGTCGCGCGCGCGGCGCGCCTGCTGCTGGCGGCGGGCGCCCTGGCGGGACTTGCGCTGACGCTGCTCGGCGTCGCGCTCGCATCGACGACGGAGCTCCGCCAACGGCGCGGCGAGCTCCTCGACCTGGAGGCCCAGGGAATGGAGCCGCGAGCCTTGGCGGCGTTCGTCCGGCTCCGCATCCTGCTCGTCTCCTGCGTCGGAGCCTGCGTCGCCGTCGGGGCAGGCATCGTCATGAGCCTGCTCGTCGTCGAGACCGTCAGGATCGCCCTCGGCGACTCGACTCCCGATCCGCCGCTCGTCCTCGACCTCGACTGGCCGCTCCTGCTCGGAGGGTTCGCGGGAGTCGTCGCAGCGATCGCGCTTGTGGCCGACGGCGTCGCCCGGCGCCAGCTGCGCAGCATGCACGGAGCACGAATGTGACCCCGTCCGTCCTCGTCAAGGACGTCTTCCGCGTCCACTCGACCGCCGAAGGCGAGGCCGCCGCTCTGCAGGGCCTGTCGCTCGAGGTGCAGCCGGAGGAGCTCCTCGTCGTCTACGGCCCCAGCGGATCGGGCAAGACGAGCCTGCTGCGCCTGCTCGCGGGCCTCGACAAGCCATCGAGCGGTCTCGTGCGCGTCTTCGGGGCCGAGGTGGCGCGCCTGACCGCCCGGGCGCTCGACCGCTACCGCGCGCAGACGATCGGCTACCTCGACCAGCACTACTGGCGCATCCTGTCCCCCGAGCTCTCGATCCGCGAGCTGGTCGGCTTGCGGCTCGCGCTCGGCGCCGCATCGCCCCGCGCTTGGCGCCGTCGCGCGGACGAGTTGCTCGACGCCGTCGGGCTGCACGGACGCGGCGATGCCCGGCCGGCCGAGCTCTCAGGGGGCGAGCAACAGCGCGTGGCGCTCTGCATGGCCGTCGCGCACCGCCCTCGGCTCCTACTCGCCGACGAGCCGACGGGCGAGCTCGACCTCCGCAGCGCTGGCCCCGTCTACCCGCTCGTGCGCGAGCTGGCGCGCTCGATCCAGTGCAGCGCCGTCGTCGTCACGCACGATCCACGCTGGAACCACGTCGGCGACCGGACGGTGCACATCCGCGACGGGCGAGTGAGCGAGGAGCGGCGCGGTCGCGTCGATCCGCTGCTCGTCGTCGACGAGCAGGGATGGGTGCGGCTGCCGGAGGAGCTGCGGGCTCGAGCCGGCATCGGCGACCGAGCAGCGGCCCACCTCTCCGGTCGCGAACTCGTCCTGCGCGGCTTCGCCACGCCGACGGAGGCCGGCCGTCCCTCGCCTCGGGAACGGTCACACGAACCCGGTGCCGTCGTCGCCGCCCTCTCCGGCGTCCGCAAGTCGTATCCTCGCTCGCTCGTCCTCGACGGCGTCGACGCCGCCTTCCGGCGCCGCACGCTCCACGTCGTCACCGGACGCTCCGGGAGCGGCAAGACGACGCTGCTGCGCTTGCTGATCGGCCTCGAAGATCCAGACGAAGGCTCGGTCGCGCTCGACGGCACCAACCTCGGCGCTCTCGACCGTGCCGAACGAGCCCGGATGCGGCGGCTACGCGTGGGATACGTCTCGCAGCAGGCCATCCTCGTCGCACAGCTGACCGCACGCGAGAACGTCGAGCTCGGCGTTGCCCTCCGCGGACGGGAACGGGACACCGCCGCCGGCGCGCTCGAGGCCGTGGGCCTAACGCGGCGCGCCGACCACCGGCTCGCCCGCC
>DASQWB010000190.1:0-4860 GCA_035640455.1 Gaiellaceae bacterium
CGAGGTACGCGCCCATCTCGAGGTTCTCCTGCACGCTCATCGGCGCGAAGAGGCGCCGGTTCTCGGGCACGATCGCCATCCCCCGCGCGATGCGGTAGCTCGTCGGGCGCGTCGTGACGTCCTCGCCGACGAACTCGACGCGCCCACGCCGCGGTTGGACGATGCCGAGGATCGTCTTCAGCGTCGTGGACTTTCCCGACGCGTTTCCCCCGAGCAGGCAGACGAGCTCGCCCGCCCGCACCTCGAGCGAGACCTGCTGGAGGATGCTGATCTCGCCGTAGTACGTGTCGACCCCGTCCAGCCGGAGGAGCGCACCGTTCGAGCTCACGCGGCCCCCCGAAGGCCGAGATAGGCCTCGACGACGCGCTCGTTCGTCGCCACCTCCACGAAGGAGCCTTCGGCGATCTTCACGCCGTGGTCGAGCGCGACGACGCGGTCCGAGATCCCTTCGACGACGTGCATGTCGTGCTCGATGACGAGGATCGTGTAGCCGCCGTCCTCCCGCAGCTTGCCGATCAGTTCCGTGATCTCGTGCGTCTCGACCGGATTCATACCCGCCGCGGGCTCGTCGAGGAGCAGCAGGCGCGGCTCCGTCGCCATCGCGCGGGCGATCTCGAGCCGCCTCCGATTCGCGTACGAGAGCGAGTAGGCCGGCTGGTTCCAGCGGTAGCCCATCAGTCGGTCACCGAAGAACGCGAGCTTCTCCTCCGCCAGGCGCTGGATCTCTCGCTCCTCGCGCCGGGCGCGGGGGAGCCGGAGGATCGACTCGAAGACGGTCGCACTCGTCCGGCCGTACTGCGCCGCCATGACGTTCTCCTTGACGGTCATGTTGAGGAAGAGGCGGAGCGTCTGGAAGGTGCGGGCGATGCCGCGGTTCACGATCGTGTGCGGGTACAGCCCCACGATGCTCCTGCCCTCGAAGACGATGTCGCCCGCATCCGGCCGGAAGATCCCGGTGATGAGGTTGAAGAGCGTCGTCTTCCCGGCGCCGTTCGGGCCGATGACGCTGACGATCTCGCCCTCGTCCACGTGCAGGTCGAGCTCGCTGATCACCTGTAGGCCGCCGAACGCCTTGCTGAGGCGGCGCAGCTCGAGCAGCGACTCCGCCATCAGACGATCTCCACCCGTGCGGTGCCCATGAGGCCCTGCGGCCGCGCGTTCATCAACGCGATCAGGAGCGCGCCGAGCAGGATCAACCGAGTCGCACCGGCGACTTCCTGGATGAGGCGGTTCTCCCAGACGAACGCAACGAGGTAGAGGGTGGGAACGAGCGCGATCGTGCGCCAGATCCCGCGTAGCTGCGTCACGAGGAGGATGGCCGCGATCAGGATGACGTAGGCGAAGTTGCCCATCTTCTCGGGATGGCTCGGAAGCAGGACCCAGTGCTCGACGACACGCGCGGCGAGGCCGGCGCCTTCGCCCGACCCGGCAGTCATCCGGGGCCAGACCGCGTCGGCGATCGCGCGCAGCGCGAAGCCGAGCGCGACGAGTGAGCCGACCACGGCCAGCAGCCGTGGCCACGGACGGAGTCGGGCAACGAGGGCGAGCACGAGCGCACCGTAGAAGAGCCAGCCCGCCTGATCAGGAGTCCGCAGTATCTCGGGGGCGCAGTTGACGATGATCGCCCCGAGGACGACACCCGCGAGGCTCCCGGTTCCGCCGAGGATCACAACAGCGTAGACCGTGATCAGGAGGCCGATGTCGTAGTCGCCGGGAAAGGCACCGGTATGGATCGCGCCGTAGATCGCGCCCGTGAAGCCCGCCGTTGCGGCGCCGAAGGAGAAGGCCATCAGCTTGAGCCGGTTGACGGGAATGCTCATCGCCTCGGCCGCGAGCGGGTCCTCGCGGAGCGCGCGCCAGGCCCGGCCTGTACGTGACTCGTTGGCGAAGTAGAGGGCCGTGATGACCACGACGAAGGCGACGAGCAAGAAGTAGAAGTTCTGTTTCGTCGACACGAGGCGATAGCCGAAGAAGTCGAGTGGATCGATCTGGTCGAGGCCGTTCGCCCCGCCGGTCAGGTCGACATGGCCGAAATGCGGAAAGTTGATGTAGTTGGCGTTGTTCACGAAGGTGACGAACGCCTGGCCGAAGAAGAGCGTGACGATTGCGAGGTAGTCGCCGAGCAGGCGCCGTGACGGCAGGCCGAGGAGGAGCCCGAGCACGGCTGCAGCGAGAACGACGATGGGGATTGCCGCCTCCGCCTGCCAGTGATTGCCGGAGTGGCCCGAGGCGAGCACCCCGTAGCCATACGCCCCGAAGCCGTAGAAGGCGACGTAGCCGAGATCGAGGAGCCCGGCGAAGCCCACCACGATGTTGAGGCCGAGGCCGAGTAGGACGTAGAGCAAGGTGAAGACGCCGAAACGGGAGAGCGTGTTGCTACCGGTGAAGAGTGGAAAGAGCGCCGCGGGCATGACGAAGAGACCAAGGCGGCCGAACGGCGGCAGCGCGTCCCAGATCCGCCAGGCGATCCCGGTGAGACCGCCGGCCCGCTCGCGCCGCGTTTCGACCTGCGCCACCCACTCGTCGACGCCGACGCGGGGGCGGTCGCGGGCATCGGGGCGCTCGGGGAGATCCGCAGCCACTAAACCTTCTTGATGTCCGCGCGGCCGAGGAGACCGCTCGGCCGGACGAGGATGACGACGATCAGGAGCGAGAAGACGTAGAGGTTCTTGAAGGTCGAGCCCTGCGGCAGGTAGCCCGTCGCATACGACTCCGCGAGGCCGACGACGAAGCCGCCGAGCATCGCGCCCGGGATGCTCCCGATGCCGCCGATGACAGCGGCCGTGAACCCCTTGAGCCCCGCGAGAAAGCCCATGAAGTGGTAGATCTGGCCGAAGACGAGGCCGAACATCACGCCGGCCGCGCCGGCTAGCGCCGAGCCGATGAAGAACGTCGAGGCGATGACGCGGTCGACGTCGATCCCCATCATCTCGGCGGCCTCGCGGTCGAAGGACGTGGCTCGCATCGCCTTTCCGATCCGGGTTCGCGCCACGAGCAGCGTGAGCGCAACCATGAGGGCGACCGACGCGATGACGGTCAGCAGTTGCGGGACCGAGAAGAAGAGGTTCTGACCGATGTGGTACGGGTTCCCCCCGATTAGGTCGGTGCCGTAGTCCCTGAAGCTCGCTCCAAAGACGAGGAGGGCACTGTTCTGGAGGAAGAACGAGACGCCGAGCGCACTGATCAGCGGCGCGATGCGCGGCGCATTTCGCAACGGCCGGTAGGCGAACCGCTCGATCACGACGCCGAGGACCCCGCACCCGAGCATCGAGGCGAGGAACATGAGCGTCACGACGAGCCACGAGGCCAGGCTCGGGCTCGCCGGCCCGCCGAGGCCGCTGAGCGCGAAGTAACCGAGGAACGCCCCGATCATGTAGACGTCGCCGTGGGCGAAGTTCAGGAGCTTGAGAATGCCGTACACCATCGAGTAGCCGAGCGCGATGAGCGCGTAGACGCTCCCGAGGGTCAGCCCGCTGACTGTGAGGTCGAAGAAGAGGCCCCAGTTCTCCCACGGCCATGTCACAGCCAGCGTCGTCACGGGCCGAAAAGCCTTGCAGAATGCGAGCGGCCCGTCACGAGGGACGGGCCGCTCAGCATGCTTTCCTTCCTACCGACTAGATCGGCTTGAACTCCGTGCCGTTCGACTGGTAGATGCCGAATGTCCCGCCGCGGATGTCGCCGTTCGCCTTGAAGCGAACGGGGATCCCGAGCAACGACACTCCCATCCTCGTACGCCTGATCTGCGTGCGCACCTCGGCCCGGCTCGCGGTGCCGTTCTTGCAGGCGCGGTCGACCGCTCGGCCAATCACCTGGGCGGCGACGTACGACGGTGCGCCGAAGTACTCGCCGTTACCGCCGTGCGACCGCTGGTACGCCAGGACCGTCTTGTCCTTCGCGTTGACGGGGAAGAACGAGTCGTACGCTCCCTTGACCGCGGCAAACGCCGGGTCGAAGAGGCCGTCCGACCCCATCAGCCTGATGCCGCCCCTACCGGCCGACCGCATCTGGTCGGCGAAGGCCTTCGCCTTGGCCGCCACCTGCCACGGGAGGTAGACGAGCTGCGTGTTGCGCGCAATCTTCGCGATGAGCGACGAGAAGTCCGATTCCTGCTGACTCACGCCGTCGCGGCCAACCGTCACGCCCGCCGCCCGCAGCTTCGATTGCACGATGTCGGCGAGACCAGTCGAGTAAGCCTCCTGGTCGTCGATGATGTAGACGCGCTTGAGCTTCAGCCGCTTGATGATGAAGTTCGAGACGGCGGCACCCTGAACGCTATCGGGCGGAACGGTTCGGAAGAAGAAGCCGGTTCGCGTCCCGTCGGTCGTGAGCGTGGTGTTCGTCGCCGAGCCCGATACGAAGCCGAGCCCCGCGTTCTTGATCGTCGGCGTGGTCGCCTTCACCTCGTTCGAGCCGGCCGGGCCGACAACGGCGAGGATCTTCGAGTTCGACGCAAGAGTCTGCGCCGCCTTGACCGCTTCCGCAGTGCCGCCGGGACCGGCGAGGATCGTGTCGCCGTAGGCGGCCCTGAACTTCGTCTTCTTGTGCGTCTTGTTGTAACGGCTGATGTAGTACTTGAACCAATGCACCTGCTCCTGGCCCAGTGACGCGGCGGGGCCGGTGATCGGCGCGAGGAGCCCGAGCGTCCGGGTCTTCCCACACTTGACGAGCGCGCTCCCGGCCGAGTTTGGCGAGGCTGTGCTCGCACCGCCCGTGCCGGCCGCCGCAAACGCGAGCGCGCCGACGAGCAGGGCGAAGATGAACTTCCTCATGCAGATTCCCCCTTCGTAGGTACTACCCCCTCTGAGACGCCGTTTGGCGTCATTGGTTTGCCTCGTAGGCGCGCGAGGCCGGATCTCCGGA